>NZ_CP102290.1:2870196-3189106 GCF_025151995.1 Ruminococcus gauvreauii | reverse complement strand
TCCATAACCGCATCAACGAGCGGTTTATAGCCGGTACAGCGGCAAAGGTTGCGGTGAACCTGGAACCAGTGACGTACCTCCTCACGCGTAGGCGAAGGGTTCTCCGCCAGCAGCACTTTGGCAGACATGATAAAGCCAGGTGAACAGAAACCGCACTGCGCACATCCGTGACCCATCCACGCCAGCTGCAGCGGATGCAGATCTTCCGGTGTACCGATGCCTTCAATCGTCTCAATCACGGTGTCATCTTTTACCTTACCCATCTTCATAATACAGGAACGCACTGCCTTCCCGTCTACAATGACAGTACACGTCCCGCACTGGCCCTGATCACAGCCGATCTTACATCCCGTAAGAAGAAGCTGCTCACGGAGCACCTTTGCCAGGGAGTCTTCTGGATTCACCAACAGAGTGCGTGATAATCCGTTAATTACTAATCTCTTTTTAACCATTCATTAACCTCCTTAAACATCACGTTGACTTTCGTTTCCCTGGTAACCGAAATTGTGTCCGTAAGTAGCAGAACTAACATAAAAATACCGTGCAAAAATGCTTTTCATCTCTGCAGGATTCTTTTATAATGAAAACAAAGATAAGCATGCACCGGAAAGGAAGAATATTATGAAAAATCCCTATGTAGAAATCGAACTGCAGATGGCACGTACCATCGACTATCTCATCGCAGCTGCCAAAGCCGACACACAGGAAAAACTAGGTGATCTTCACTCCCAGATCATCCAGGCAGTCAATGCACAGATGGAACTTCAATATGAAAATTATGAACTGCCGGATCATATCTGCTCTTCATCTGTCACACTTCAGATTCAGGATGACGAAACGGGCCGCCTTTACACCCGCACGCTGCCGCTTGATTTTAAGGAAAACAACAATGGACTGACTCTGGAAGGTGAGACTTCACAGGGAAAACCCTCAGAAATTGTCTTCCTGTCAAACACAGCACTTGATAAAATCGCTGATGTTACCGGCCACGGACCTGATCAATCGAGGTGTGATGATTAAATAAAGCAGAACTATTAGATTTTGTGCATTTTTTCAAATTTTATCTATGTTTTGCATCATATTGTATTTATATTGTACATAATTCAGGCGGTTGCGTCAAGAAAATTTCGGAAAATTTCAAGATATACTTTGCATATTTGTAAAAGTTACATGCAGCCGCTCATCACAGATCTCATGACATTGCAGAGGAGAACACCCATGGACATTTCACACGAACTGATCATGCCGAATGATGACATTCCATTTAAGATGTTTATCTTTGAAGGCAAGGACGGCAATTATCACCGCGAAAAGCACTGGCACCGTTCGATCGAGATTTTTGCGCTTTTTGAGGGGGAACTTCAGTTTTTTATCAATGAAAAAGAATATCCGCTCATCCCCGGAGAATTCATGCTGGTGAATTCCAACGAGGTCCATTCGATTCTGTCCCCGAAGCCCAACCTGACGATCGTCTTGCAGATTCCTCTGTCTGCCTTCGAAAGTTATTATACGGATGAAAAATTCATTTATTTCTCACACAGCTCACGCAATCAGGATGCTGAAGTCATGACTTTGCTGCACAGCCTTTACACAACATATGCCAGGGGAGAGTGCGGTTATGAGCTCAAAGTCCTTAGCCAGTTCTATATGCTGGTGTATCTGCTCGTGACAAAATACCGGAAACTGGATGTCAATCCGGAGCTCGTGCGCAGCAATAAGAACCTGAACCGCCTCTCCAGGATCACTTCCTATATGAAGGAAAACTATGCTCAGAATCTGACACTTGAAAGTCTTGCTCAGACTTTCGGATACTCTCCCACGTACTTGTCACGGATGTTTCAGAAATATGCCGGTACTACCTTTAAAACTTATCTGCAGAACCTCCGCCTGGAGTATGCTTATAAACAACTGGTGAATACCAGAACTCCCATTTGCGAGATTGCCCTGAGCCACGGTTTTGCCAGCAGCAAGTCTTTTTCTCATGTCTTTACAAAGCGCTACGGTGTCCTTCCCAGTGAATTTCGCAAAACAGAGTTTTCCAAAAAGGATAAGAAATAGCCATAAACAGGCTAATTTTTTGGTCGTCAGGGCAAAAAAAGGTTGTTATAATGTCCATATAGAACACGGCGGGTCCAAACGGGCCGGCTGCCGTACCATGAAGGAGGATCTCTATGAGGATACAGGAAATAACGGCCCCCTCTTTCCGCAAATATGGAAAGATACTTCGCTCTTATGACGTAAGCGGACTTCTCGAAGAGATGAAACACACACCGCTGCCTGACAATGATGTGATTTACGTTCCGTCCGATCAGGATATGGAACAGCTTCCCGCTGCAGAAGAATTTAAAAACAGGGCTTACGGCGGGCTTCCCATTCAGATTGGTTACTGCAACGGCAACAATCGATCGCTGAATGCCGTCGAGTACCACCGTGATTCGGAAATCAATGTCGCTGTGACAGATCTCATCCTGCTGCTCGGCATGCAGCAGGATATCGCGGACGATTTAACCTATGAGACCTCAAAGATGGAAGCCTTTCTGCTTCCCGCAGGAACTGCGGCTGAGCTTTATGCCACCACGCTGCACTACGCGCCGATATCCGTCTCCGGAGAAAATTTCCGCTGTGTTGTCGTCCTGCCCCGCGGAACGAACACGGACATCGATTTTCCGCTGCAAGCTGAAGGCGAGGACCGTCTGATGGCGGCAAAGAACAAATGGCTGATCGCCCATCCGGATGCAGGGATCAAAGGTGCATTCTGCGGTCTGAAAGGCGATAACATCACACTGTAATGTCAAATCATATTGGGAGGAAATCTATGATGAACAATCTACCAGAAGTAAAAATAGGAATTGTAGCCGTGAGCAGGGACTGTTTCCCGGAAAGCCTGTCTGTCAACCGCAGAAAGGCACTGGTTGAAGCCTATACACAGAAATACGGGGCTGACTCCATCTATGAGTGCCCGGTTTGTATCGTGGAGAGTGAGCTCCACATGGTACAGGCTCTGGAAGATATCAAACAGGCAGGCTGCAATGCACTGGCAGTCTACCTCGGCAACTTCGGTCCTGAGATCTCGGAGACACTGCTCGCCAAGCACTTCGACGGTCCCAAAATGTTTGTGGCCGCAGCTGAGGAGAGCGGTGATAATCTCATTCAGGGCAGAGGAGACGCCTACTGCGGTATGCTCAACGCCAGCTACAATCTGAAACTGAGAAATGTTAAAGCTTACATCCCTGAATATCCGGTCGGGGATGCAGAAGAATGCGCTGATATGATCCACGAGTTTCTGCCGGTCGCACGCGCAGTCATCGGTCTCAGAGACCTTAAGATCATCAGCTTCGGACCGCGTCCGCTCAATTTCCTCGCCTGCAACGCCCCGATTCAGCAGCTGTACAACCTCGGCGTGGAACTGGAAGAAAACTCCGAGCTGGACCTGTTCGAGGCATTCCACAAGCATGACGGAGACGAAAGGATCCCGGAACTTGTAAAAGAGATGGAAGCAGAGCTTGGCAGCGGAAATAAGAAACCGGACATTCTGCCGAAACTCGCCCAGTATGAACTGACGTTGAAAGACTGGGTGGAGGAACACCGCGGATACCGCAAATATGTGGCGATCGCCGGAAAATGCTGGCCCGCATTCCAGACACAGTTCGGATTCGTTCCGTGTTACGTCAACAGCCGGCTGACCGCGCAGGGAATCCCGGTTTCCTGTGAAGTCGATATCTACGGTGCCCTGAGTGAATTTATCGGAACAGCCGTAAGCGAAGATATCGTGACGCTGCTTGACATCAACAACTCCGTGCCGAAAGATCTGTACAGCGAAGATATCAGCGGAAAATATGACTACACCTTAAAAGATACCTTCATGGGATTCCACTGCGGAAATACCGCGTCACAGAAGCTCTCTTTCTGTGAGATGAAATATCAGTTTATCATGGCAAGAGCGCTCCCGGAAGAAGTGACGCAGGGTACGCTGGAAGGAGATATCGTGCCGGGCGACATCACATTCTTCCGCCTGCAGAGCACCTCCGACAACAAACTGCGCGCCTATATCGCGCAGGGCGAAGTTCTTCCAGTGGCCACCCGCTCCTTTGGTGCGATTGGTATCTTTGCCATCCCTGAGATGGGAAGATTTTACCGCCACGTGCTGATCGAAGGGAACTACCCGCACCACGGCGCAGTGGCATTCGGTCATTTCGGAAAAGCATTATATGAGGTATTTAAATACATCGGCGTTCCTGTAGATGAAATCGGCTATAATCAGCCGGCCGGCGTTCGTTACCCGACAGAAAACCCATTTTGCAGCAGCCTGTAATCGGCTGCGCGGAGGTATATCTATGCTGTATATCGGTATCGATCTCGGTACTTCGGCAGTCAAATTGCTGCTGATGGACGAAAAAGGAACGATTTATAAAACAGTCAGCCGGGAGTATCCGCTGTATTTCCCACGTCCGGGATGGTCACAGCAGGACCCTGAAGACTGGTTTGTACAGACAATGAACGGCCTGCTGGAACTGACGGACGGTGCTGACAAGGGCAGTATCCGCGGCATCAGTTTCGGGGGCCAGATGCACGGCCTCGTTGTCCTGGATGACCGGGACCGTGTCATCCGCCCCGCCATCCTCTGGAATGACGGCAGAACGGGGGAGGAGACGGATTACCTGAACCACCAGATTGGTCAGGATAAACTCTCCGAATATACTGCCAATATTGCATTTGCAGGTTTTACTGCACCAAAAATTCTCTGGCTTGCAAAACATGAACCGGAAAATTTCAAACGCATCAGCAAGATCATGCTTCCGAAAGATTATCTGGCATACCGCCTGTCCGGCGAGTTCTGTACGGATATGTCGGATGCTTCGGGCATGCTGCTGCTCAATGTAAAAGAAAGATGTTGGTCAGAGGAGATGCTTTCTCTGTGCGGCATCACGGCAAAACAGCTCCCGAAGCTGTATGAGAGCTACGAACCTGTCGGAACGCTGAAACCGCAGATTGCAGATGAGCTTGGCCTCCCGCATACAGTAAAAGTCATCGCAGGAGCAGGCGACAATGCAGCGGCTGCCGTCGGAACCGGAACAGTCGGAGACGGCATGTGTAATCTCTCACTCGGAACTTCCGGGACGATCTTCATCTCCAGTGATACGTTTGGAGTAGATGAAAACAATGCACTGCATTCCTTCGCACATGCGGACGGCCACTATCACCTGATGGGCTGTATGCTCAGCGCTGCATCCTGCAATAAGTGGTGGAATGACGATATCTTAAAGACTTCAGATTATGCGGCAGAACAGAAAAACATCACGCGCCTCGGTGAGAATCAGGTATTCTACCTGCCTTATCTGATGGGAGAACGCTCCCCTCACAATGATCCGAATGCCAGAGCCGTCTTTCTCGGCATGACTATGGATACTGCACGGGAAGATATGACACAGGCCGTCCTCGAAGGCGTTGCCTTTGCCTTAAGAGACTCACTGGAAGTAGCCAGAAGCCTGGGCATCCAAATCACCCGGACAAAAATCTGCGGCGGCGGCGCCAAGAGCCCGCTCTGGAAGACCATCATCGCGAATGTCATGAACCTGAAGGTCGATGTGCCCGAAACGGAAGAAGGTCCCGCCCTCGGAGCCGCCATGCTCGCAGCAGTGGGCTGCGGAGAATATCCGGATGTCATAAGCGCTGCGGACGCGATCGTAAAGGTCGTACAGACGGTGGAACCGGATCCGGCACTTGCTGCAAAATACGAAGCGCGGTATCAGAAATTCAGGACGTTGTATCCTGCTTTAAAAGACATCTTCTAATATTTATATACTTTTCCTTAAAAGGGGACTGTTCCGAAACATTATTTGGAACCGTCCCTTTCTCCATGTACAGAAATGTCAAAACTCCACGGCTGGCAGATGATTATGATTGGATTTAAGAGACTTTTCATAATATGTGTAAAGAAAAACTATGAAGTTTTACTAGTTCATTAAAGTATGATATTTTAAAAGAAAAGGGGGGATTTACCACAAAATCATCTTTAAACAAGGAGTTCCCATGATAGTTACCTGCTTAAAATATTATTTTCTGTCCTGTCTAATCATTAAAGATGACATGCAAGAAATATTTGATGCTATTCTTAAATCTGATAAAATAATATTGTCTGCACCAATTTGTAGCTGGTTATGTTCAGCACACGTTTTAAGCTGTTTGGTGTGAATAAAATCAAAAAAAAGACCGATTCCGTTAAGAACCAGTCCTTATATTCATATAATCTTATTTCCGCTGCTTTGCTATTACTGCCCCAGACCATTGACGTAATCGTCCACTGCAGTCGTATCCATCGTATATTCTACCGCCGGTTTTCCGGAAGGATCTGCTGCCTTTTGGTAAATGGACCAGCCAAACCATCCGACCAATGCTACAGCCACAACGATGGCTGCTGTATATTCCAGTCTGCGGATACGTTTTTCTCTTTTCAAAATCTTATCTTTATTTGCCTTATAGTTTTTATAACGGTCAACTTTTTCCTGACTCATGCCTTCCTCTCCTTCACTCACAGATGTATAGACAGTATAGCACAATTCCATCTGTCTGCAAAGTATTAAAATCATCAGATCACAACGATCACACCGCCGTCATTTGCGTACATGGAGCTCAGGCCCCTGGTGTCCAGAATCACCGCATCTTTTACCTTCATGCGTGCCATAATTCCTTCTTTCACGATCTCTGCGCGTTCCGCACAGTTACAGTGAGAGATCGCCAGCACACGGTTCGCACTGTCTGCGGTGCGTTCCGCCACATAATCTACCATTTTGACCAGAGCCTTGTTAATGCCTCTTGCCTGATCCAGCTGACAGATTGTGCCCTCGTCTGTCGCCCCCATCACCGGTTTGATCTTAAGAGCAGACGCCACAAACGCCTTAACCAGACTCAGACGTCCGTTCTTGCGGAGTGTGTCCAGATTCTCCAATACAAAAAAGGTATTCTGGCTGGCAATATACGCCTCTACCGCCTGTACGATTTCTTCGAATTCCATTCCGGCCTCTTCAAATTCCGCAATCTTCATCGCGATCAATGTTTCCCCGATCGATGCACTTCTGGAATTAAACACATAAATCTTCTGATCCGGCTTCTCCTCCAGCAGAAGATCCCGTCCCAGCATCGCACTGTTAAAAGATCCGCTCAGTTCTGCCGACAGCGTCACCGCATAGACATGCTTGGCGCCGCAGTCAAATGCTCTTCGGAAGCTCTCCGGCGACGGACATGAAGACTTCGGACAGTTTGGGGAAGCAGCTACTTTCCTCAGAAAATCCGCCTGCACGAACGTCTCATCGTCAACAATGGATTCGCCGTCCACGTCCAGGATCAGCGGAACTGACTCAAAACGGGGGTCCGCTTTCATCTCCTCCGTAAATTCTCCGCTGCTGTCCACTACTATTTTAAAATCCATATCTTCCTCTTTCCTCCGGTTACTATAATATCTGTATTATCGAAATTCATTCTTATTTCCACTTAATGTAGTATTCAATACCATATTATACTAACACAGATATGCCGCTTTGAAAAGAGGTATTTTATGCTTTCTAAAAGCTGCACAAAAGGGACTGCACCAGACAAAATGGCAGTCCCTTTTGTATATCTCATCATTATCTTTCGTCGATATCTTCGAATTGTTTATGTGTTCCCACATATTTGTAAGCAGGGCGAATGATTTTCCCCTGGTTTACCAGCTCTTCCAGGCGGTGTGCACACCATCCGGATATACGGGCAATTGCAAAAATCGGAGTGAACAGTTCCCTCGGAATGCCAAGCATGGTATATACGAATCCGCTGTAGAAATCCACATTTGCGCAGACAGGCTTAAACAGTTTTCTCTTGTTCATGATCAGCTCGCCGGCATTTCTCTCTACCAGCTCATACAGTGCAAATTGATCCATCAGACCCTTTTCCTCGGCAAGACTTCTTGCATAGTCCTTCAGTATCACACATCTCGGATCAGACTCTGTATAAACGGCGTGTCCCATGCCATAGATAAGTCCGCTGTTGTCAAACGCTTTTCTATCCAGAATATCATTCAGATAGGCACGGATTTTGATTTCATCCGTCCAGTCCGGACAATTTTCCATAATATTGGCAAACATATCCTGAACCTTCAGGTTTGCACCGCCGTGGCGCGGTCCTTTCAGTGAACCGATGGATGCTGCAATCGCAGAATATGTATCTGTTCCCGTCGAAGTCACAACGTGCGTGGTAAATGTCGAGTTATTTCCGCCGCCATGCTCAGTATGAAGAACCAGTGCGATATCCAGCACCTTTGCCTCCAGCTCTGAAAATTTTCCGTCTTCGCGCAGCATGTGAAGAATATTCTCTGCAACAGACAGCCCGCGCTCAGGATTTCGAATCAGCAGATTCTTATCGAGACGGAAGTGCTGGAATGCATGGTAGGAATACACCGCGATCAGCGGCATCTTTCCAATCAGTTCCAGGGACTGGCGCAGAACATTCGGAATCGAAATATCATCCGGGTTATCATCGTAGCTGTACAGTGTCAGGATGCACCGCTGCATCGCATTCATGATATTGGCATTGGACGCCTTCATGATGACATCGCGGATGAAACGTCCGGAAAGGTCCTGCATGTCAAACAGAATATCCATGAATTTTTCCATCTGAGATCTGTTCGGAAGCTCCCCAAACATCAGAAGATACGTCACTTCTTCAAACCCAAATCTGCGGTTCTTATAGCTCTTTACCAGGTCCATCACATCATATCCCTGATAGTACAGCCGCCCGTCACTCGGGATCTTACGTCCGTCCACCGTATCGTATGCACAGACATCAGATATCTCTGTCAGCCCTGTCAGCACACCCTTACCGTTTGAATCACGAAGTCCTCTCTTTACGTCATACTCTGCATACAGGTCCAGATTAATCTTGCCGGATATCATACAATATTTCAACAGCTCTTCGAAATCCTTGTCCTGCTCAATCTTCACAGTATTGGAATCAGAATGATTTGTGCTCATTTATTATTTCCTCCTTCTTGTAATATTAAAAGAACACCAATTGCGATTAACTTCGTAATCAGTGTCCTTTTTAGCTCTGTAGCTTATTATAGCGGAAAAGTATTTTGATTTCAACTAATTTTTAACAATCTTTCAGAAATTAGTATTAAAATTAGTATTTTTGACATATATTACGATAAAATCTCGCCGCCAATTCAGCGTTTTACCGGTATTCCATCGATATAGACGTCCACAACTTCCAGTTCCTGATTGAGCAGTACCAGATCCGCGGCTTTCCCGGGCGTGATGCTTCCGCAGGTTTCGTAAACCCCGATCTGCTTTGCCGGGTTCATCGTAGCAGCACCTATCGCATCTTCCAATGGGATGCCCATCTCCTTCACAGCTGTCCTGACACATGACATAAGATCTGTGACTGATCCGGCAATTGTCCCATCAGCGAGTACTGCCTTTCTGCCGGCAACCGATACTTTCTGCCCTCCCAGTGTATAGGTTCCGTCCGTAAGCCCTGCAGCGCGCATACTGTCGCTGATCATGATGACCCGTTCAGCCCCGAACATCGCAAAAGCTGCACGCACTGCCGCCGGATGAATATGCACGCCGTCACAGATCAGTTCCACTCGGCAGTCCCGGTGATCAAATGCCGCGCCAATGACTCCCGGTTCCCGGTGTGAGAGCGGAGGCATCGCATTGAACATATGCGTGACATGAGACACGCCCTCTGCAAATGCCTGTCCCGCCGTTTCATAGTCTGCTTCCGTATGAGCAATGGAGACCACAACATCATCTTTCACCCCGCGGATAAATTCCATAGCCCCTTCGCACTCCGGAGCGATATCCACAAGCCGGATCAGTCCCCCGGAAGCTTTTAAAAGCTTCCGGAACATTCCGATGTCACACGCACGTATATATCTGGCATTCTGTGCCCCTTTTTTATTCACATTGATGAAGGGACCTTCCATATTGATGCCGACGAGTTTAGCCCCGTCTCCGCGGTAAACGGCGGCTGTCTCCATGATATGCAGCAGCTCCTCCTCCGGAAGCGTCATCGTCGCCGGACAGATGGATGTGATACCGGCCGCTGCCTCATATGCGGCAATTCTGGCAATCGCTTCTGTACTGCCGTCACAGAAATCAGCTCCGTCACAGCCGTGAAAATGGATATCTACAAGCCCCGGTACTGCATAGCAGCCCCGACCGTCCACGGTCTCATGGTCTTTGTGTCCGCCCGCGGAGAACCTGCCGTTTTCAATGATCACATTTCCTTCTCTGAATGTTCTGTCCTCGCCATATACAAGTACGTTCTTAAGAATCATCGGTCTCCTCCTGATACTATTCGGTAATGATTTTCGACATCGCCGCCTTATCTGCAACGATTGTTACGTCATGATGCATCTGCAGCACAGAAGCCGGTACTTTCGGTGTCACCTCGCCGAAAAACGCTTTTTTCACGATATCAGCCTTATCTTCTCCGCTGACAACCACCAGGATCTTCTTTGCACGCATGATAGTTCCTATCCCCATCGTATATGCCTGCCTCGGCACATCATCCGCGGATGCGAAAAAGCGTTTGTTTGCCTCAATGGTACTCTCCTGCAGATTCACACAGTTCGTCTCCGATGCGAAAAATTCAGCCGGCTCATTGAACCCTATATGTCCGTTATGCCCAAGGCCAAGCAGCTGCAGATCCACACCGCCCATGGATTTTATCACTTCCTCATAGCGGCGGCATTCTTTGTCGCTGTCCGGCTGGGTACCGTCCGGGAGATGTGTATTGTTCAGATCGATATTAACGTGGCTGAACAGATGATCGTGCATGAAGTAGTAATAGCTCTGGTCGTTTTCCCTGTCCAGTCCCCTGTACTCATCCAGATTCACCGTTTTAATTTCTTTAAAATCAAGATCTCCTTCGTTATACCATTTCACCAGATTCTGATAGGTGCCGATCGGAGTGGAACCGGTCGCGAGCCCCAGGACACTGTCCGGCTTCAGTATGATCTGTGATGCGATGATGTGAGCCGCCTTTCTGCTCATCTCCTGATAGTCATTTGTCGTATAAATTTTCATAAGTTCCTCCAAATTTGGTTTACTATATTATATGGTTTTATCCTCTTTCGCGCAGTGCTTTCAACGTATCATCATGCAGCATTTCCTTTTCATATTTGTCCAGGTTCACATAATATGAATACAGGATATCGATCATCACGAGAATCGGGAACTGGGGAGAAATGACATTTCCATGGTTCAGATGGGCCAGCGATGGAAGCAGAACCACCTCGTCACAGTAATTTCCAAACTCATCTTTATTTGTCGCAGTCAAAAGCACCGTGCGTGCGCGCCGTTTGTGGCCTTCTTTCAGAAGATAACGCACGGCCTCATTCTCACCGCTGATACTGATGCCGATGATCATACACCTCTCATTCTGGAATACGGAACGCATGCGGATGACATCCGGATCGTTTATGGTGTCGATATCCACACCGATGCGCATAAAACGAAGCTCCATCTCCCTGGCGGCAAGTCCCGAACTTCCGAGTCCGCTTACAAATACTCTGGATGCCTTTGCCATGTAACTGCACACTCTCGCAATCTGTGCTTCATCCTCCAGATTGTATGTTTTGTTCAGAAGCTCCTGGTACGTGTTCAGAACTGTCCTTGTATTTCCCGCCATCGCCTCTGTCCGCTCCGCAAAACCCTCCTCATACTGATAAATAAATTCCCGGTATCCTCTGTAGCCGCATTTTTTTGCAAAACGTGATAACGATGCCTCCGATACAAACAGCTGCTCAGATATGGCCCGTGCTGAAAAATCCATCTTTGTTCGGTTTTCAATGAAAAAATCGGCAATATTGCGCTCCACGGTCGTCAGCTTCCCGTAATTCGATTCGATGACAGGAATCACTGTTTTTGCATAAACTTCCATCCTCTGATCCTCATCTGCACTGTCTCTGTTTAAAGTTATAAAAGGCCCCCAGCATTCCCGCGTCGTTTCTGTGTCTGGCAAACGCAAGCTCTGTATGTTCCTCGATACTTGATACCAGATATTTTTTCAGCGCCTTTTGGACTCTGTCCTTCAGATAGTCTTCCTGCGTCATAATACCTCCGCCCAGCACCACGATTTCCGGATTCAGCACACAGCAGATATTGGCGATTCCCTTTCCCAGCACATCCGCCAGCTCATCGATCGCCTGGATACAGTCTTGATCACCCTGCCGGGCAGCTTCAAAGATGCGGTATCCATTCCATTTTCCGGAATTATCCTGTTTTTTCTGCGCCACCTTTTTACTCAGGATACTGCTGGCACCAAGCGACTGAAAGTCGCTGTCATCCATTTTCATGTATCCAACCTCACAGGCACTGCCGGACGCACCGTGAAAGACCTTTCCATCCAGTATGATCGCGCCTCCGATTCCGGTGCCTATCGTCAGGCAGACTGCATATTTTTTCCCGCGTGCAGCCCCTGATATGCTCTCCGCAAGCCCTGCGCACTTGACGTCATTTTCCACCTCGCATGGTATCCCGAATTTCTTCTCCATGGTATTTTTAAAATTCGTACCCGCATAATCCGGAATCAAGGGAGCCGCATAAAAAATCTCTCCCTTTTCCCTGTCTACCATACCGGCAGTGGAAATACAGATACCCGCAGGACGGTATGCATCCAGGTACTGCTGTACGATCCCCACGGCCTTCTCCAAAATGGCTGCTCCGCCTTCCTGCGCCCTGGTTTCCATCTTATCTTTCTCAGCAAACGTACCGTTCTCATCCAGAACCCCGTATTTGACAGCCGTTCCCCCGATGTCGATGCTTACATAATATTTCAACCCTGATCCCCCTTTCTTTCCTGATAAAGACTGCCACAAAAGACAAACCTCATGGTTTGTCTTTCGGTGACAGTTACTGGATTTTCACCTTGAAAATTGCTTTTTTTATCGTCTGCGGTTCTCCCGTCTGTATACCCGTCATATGGCCGTCATCCGGAAAACAGATCAGAAAGTCTCCCGGCTGCAGCACAGCATGGCCGGCTGCACTGCCTTCCAGCGGAAGAAAATCATCCTCCGGCACAAATTCTCCCTGTTTCATATTCCGGATAAAATTAAGATCAATCCGTTCTTCTCCGCGCAGCATGACATGAATATCCAGATACTGCCTGTGCGCCTCAAAAAAGCGCTGTTCCCTTTCCTGCGTTCTGTATTCTACAATATTAACATATCGGTTGTCTTTGTCAATCTCATGTCGTCCCGTATCATACGAAACCAGGTCATGTTCTGCTGCATATGCAAAACAAGATTTGATATTTTCTTTCAGAAAATCATATTCCGACAGCTGATGCAGATTTCCAAATATCATCCGTTACGCCTCCTCCTTCTTTTTGCCGATGCCGTAAATGGTCGTTTTATCATCCGGCAGCTCTCTGTTTCCCGTAACCGCCCTGTGAATATAACTGACGACCAGGCCGACCACGACGGAGATTCCTATGGTAATCAGTGAATAGGACCAGATGGAGACCTCCGGCTGCGTATATTTCACCCAGATGATGACGACTGCCGAAACGCCAAATGCCACATACGCGCCCAGTGTGGTCGCCACTTTTGTAAAAGCGCCCAGCACGAAGGTTCCACCCAGAACTCCGAGGACCAGCCCCATAAAACCATTGAACCATTCGTATGCGGACTTAATCTCTCCGTTCGCCAGCACCATGGAAATCAAAATTGCAACAATCCCCACACCCAGAGATACAAACTGCGCAATCCTTGTCTGCAGTTTAAAGCTCATCTCCTTTTTGGAGAGGCGCTCCTGGATATCCAGGGTCCAGCTGGTCGCCACGGAATTCAGACCAGTGGAGAGTGTGGACTGAGAGGCCGCGTAAATCGCTGCCAGCAGGACTCCTGTGATGCCGACAGGAAGCTGATATGCGATAAACGATGCAAAGATCTGGTCCTGCTGCACCGTCTGTGCAAGCTCGGGATTCTGTCCGTAGAACACGTAAAGACCAGTTCCGATCAGATAAAATACGGTCGCAATGAAAATGGAAAGTGCACCGTTCGTAAGCATCATTTTATTCAGCTTTTTCGTGTCTGTCGTCGTAGTAAAACGCTGAACGATATCCTGACTGGAAATGTAAGAGGAACATGTATTAAGACCGGCCCCCACAATGATAATGAACACGCTGTTCTTCAGGAAATTCCAGTCAAATATAGCCTCATCGCCTCCCAGGAATTTCCCTGCCTGAAAGGCTCCGAAGATCGATCCCATTCCGCCGTCGATATGGAAGATCAAAAATATAAGCGCAAAGGTGACACCAATCAGTAGCACGGAGCCCTGAATAAAGTCCGTCCAGAGTACGGATTTCAAGCCTCCCGTGTAGGAGTAAATGATCGCGATCACTCCCATCACAATGATCAGGATATTGACGTTGATCCCTGTCAGATTCGAAAGTACCATGGACGGCAGATACATGATGATGGACATTCTTCCGATCTGATAGATGATAAACATTACCGCTCCCAGTACGCGGAGTCCCTTGCTGCGGAACCGTAGTTCCAGGTAATGATATGCGGTGTCAATATCCAGTTTGCTGTAGATCGGCAGGAAAAAACGGATGGTAAGCGGTATCGCAATCAGCATTCCCAGCTGAGCAAACCATAAGATCCATGTGCCGCCGTAGGAATTTCCCGCCAGTGACAGAAACGAAATCGGACTCAACAGTGTTGCAAAAATGGAGACAGACGTTACCCACCAGGGAATCGTACCGTCGCCTTTAAAAAATTCTTTCCCCTTCATCTCTTTCTTCGAGAAATGAAGACCGGCGTACAGAACAGCCGCCAGATATACCACTAAGATCACCAAGTCAATGGTTGTAAAACCCTTCATCCCAACACCCTCCTGTATCTGTTACCTGCAGAATCTGCTGACAGCTTCTTTAATCATGTCTGCCGCTTCTCTTACTGTTGCCATATCTGCGTCAATTAATGCAGGCAGCGGTTCGCGGACACTCCCGAGTTCGAGGCCTTCATTGATGCGCAGAATCTCCTTGATCACCCCATACATGTTTCCATGGCAGGAACACATTTTATAAATGATATCATTTGCCGCATACTGTGCTTCCATCGCTTTGCTCATCTGCCCGGCACGCACCAGTTCATCAATCTTCAGATACAGTTCGGGCATCGCTCCGTAAGTGCCTCCGATTCCGCCTTCTGCACCGATCACGAGTCCGCTCACCAGCTGTTCATCCGGACCGTTGAACACGATGAAGTCTTCGCCTCCTCCTGCCTTAAACATCTGAATATCCTGAACGGGCATGGAAGAATTCTTCACCCCGATCACGCGGGGATTTTTTCTCATTTTAGCAAACAGGCTCATAGTAAGCGCGACTCCCGCCAGCTGCGGAATATTGTAAATGATAAAATCCGTGTTTGGTGCGGCTTCGCTGATCGTATTCCAGTATTCGGCGATTGCATATTCCGGAAGCCTGAAATAGATGGGCGGAATTGCCGCGATTGCATCGACGCCCAGGCTCTCGGCATGACGCGCCAGTTCCACGGAGTCTTTCGTATTGTTGCATGCCACATGTGCGATCACCGTAAGTTTTCCCTCTGCGGCCGCCACCACATGTTCCAGTACCGTCTTACGATCTTGTACGCTCTGGTAAATACACTCACCGGACGAACCGTTTACATAGACACCTTTCACACCTTTTTTCACAAAATATTTCGTCAGGTTCCGAACGCCTTCGGGACTTACATTCCCCTCGCTGTCATAGCATGCATAAAATGCCGGTATGATCCCTTTGTATTTTTTCAACTCTGCCATTTTCATATCTCCTCTCTTTCGCACTTACTGGAGTGCCTCTGCAAAATTTCTGGTAATGAGCTGCGGTCTTGTGATGATTGATCCGACTACAACACTGAACGCTCCGAGCTCGATCACCCGTCTGGCTTTTTCCGGTGTATTGATATTTCCTTCCGCGATCACGGGATGTTTTACCTGTCTTACGATGCTCCGAATGATTTCAAAATCATTTTCCTCGATTTTAGAACCCTCACTCTGCCTGGTATAACCGACAAGCGTTGTCCCGATAAAATCAAATCCCAGCGCATCCGCATGAAGCGCTTCTTCCACAGTGGAACAATCCGCCATCAGCTGCTGCTGCGGATACTTTTCCCTGACCTCCTTAAAAAAAGCATCCAATGTCTGACCGCCCGGGCGCAGGCTGACCGTCGCATCAACCGCAATAATCTCAGGTTTCACCTCCATCAGCTCATCAACCTCTCGGATGGTAGGGGTAATGTAAATGTCACTGTCCCCGTAATCTCTCTTCACGATTCCGATGATCGGCAGATCCACCTGACTCTTTATTTCTGCAATGTCTTCTCTGGTGTTTGCGCGGATGCCGCATGCTCCACCCTCCTGGGCTGCTTTTGCCATGCGCCCCATAATAAATGAAGAATGCAGTGGTTCATGCGGCAGTGCCTGACACGATACGATCAGTTTTCCTCTCAGCTTCTCGATTCTTTCGTCCATTTGCTGCGACCTCCTCAATTAGTAATGTCAGTATAACACTCTCGTTTTCATTTTCAATAGTTCTCACTTTTTGTGAAAGTACTTTCAAATCTTTTTATGTGTCCCTCATTATGGTCTAGCTTCCGCTGTTTTTTTAGTAAATATGCACAATGGAATGTCGCTTCTTTCAAATGGCATACAAAAAAACGGCTCTCTAAAATTTTGAGAGCCGCCAGTACTTAATTTTCGGTTGAAATTTTTTGTTTCCTCCGTTCTTTATTTCCAAAAAACGCAGCCAGGTGCGTAAGGGACACTGTCAGCGTCAGTATCTCCGCCAACGGGATCGACAGCCATACTCCGTCAGTCCCCAGAAAGTACGGTAAAACCAGCACTGATATCACAATAAACACAAATGTCCGCAGAAATGAAATCAATGCAGAGGTCCTGCCATCCGACAGTGCGGTAAAGATTCCCGACGCCAGAATATTGACGCCACAGAACAGATAGGCAAATGCAAACAGATAGCATCCCCGTTCCGTCAGTCTGTAAACTGCAGTCCCCTCATCCACAAATATCCGGGCAATCAGCGGGGCACCTGCAAAGGCTGCCGCCCCTATGATAACAGAAGAAACTGTAGTAAACCGCATACAGATCCGATAGATCCTTCGCAGCATATCCCGTCTTCCGGCGCCGTAGTTGTAGCTGAACACCGGCGCAACCCCGATGCTGAAGCCAAGATACAGGGCACAGAACAAAAACTGCCCGTATAATACGACGGTGATCGCCGCCACTCCGTCTTCTTTTGCCAGTCGAAGCATAATGATATTGAACAGGTACGTCACGATCGCCGCAGACAGATTCGTCACCATCTCTGAGGAGCCATTCAGGCAGCTCGCCCGAAGCGCCTTCCAGTCCAGCTTTGGTCTGACAAACCGCAAACCGTCTTTCTTGATCAGGAAATATACAATCCCTGTCACCGCCGGTATACACTGACCGATCCCTGTCGCCAGTGCGGCACCTGTAACCCCCATACCGAGCGGTCCCATGAACAGATAGTCGAGCACCATATTGGCTGCCCCTGCAGCCACCGTCAGCGTCAGACCCATACCCGGTCTTCCTGCTGTTACAAAGAATGACTGGAACAACATCTGCAGCATACACATCGGAGCAAAAAACAGGACCACCCGCAGGTACGCCGAACTATATCCGATCTGCATATCGGTTGCTCCTAAAAGCCGGCAGATCTGCTCCAGGAACACGACCCCGACAATCAGGCCGATAATTCCCGTAATCACACCCGTGACAACGATCAGTGAAAAATTTTCATTTGCCTCTTTTGGTTTCTTCTCACCCAGCTTCCTGGCAATGATCGCACTTCCTCCAGTCGCCAGCATAATTCCAATCGCCATCAGGATATTCACTGCCGGATATACAATATTATTCGCAGACAGTGCCACACTTCCGACCATCCTGGAGATAAAAATTCCATCTACAATTGTATACAGCGACATGAATACCATCATAACCATTGATGGAAGCGCAAATTTCATCAATGATAAAAATTTAAAATCACGCGCAATTGTTTGTTTCATACTATCAAACCTCTCTTTTTCTTTGCAAAATTCCTCTACATAAGGTATGATAAAGTATCGGGTTACCCTATAGTCAAGTTTTTTATCCATTACGGATCAGAGCTGCTGCAAGTACGGCACGGGAGGAGAATATGAAAACAAACCGCTTTCTGACAGCCGGTGAATTTGCAAAAATAACCGGTACCACCAAACACACGCTGTTCCACTATGATAAGATCGGTCTGCTTCCGCCCGACCACCGCGCAGACAACGGTTACCGGTATTATTCTCCCGAACAGCTGGAAACCTTTGATGTAATCTGCACACTCAGAGAACTTGACATGCCTCTTGCCGAGATCAGGCAGTATCTGGAGCATAAAAGCCCCGGTCTTTTTATGAAACTGCTTGAACAGGAGGAAGAACTGATCTCCCGCAAGATGAAGCAGCTGAAACAGACGCGGGCACTGCTGCGCAAAAAATCCGCCCAGCTTGCGTCCTATCTGGAACGCAGGCCGGCGGGTCCTGAACTTCTGGAATTTCCCGAACAATATTATATTTCATCCTACAGTGACCTGACCGACAGTACCATGATGGCTTCCGCTATCGGCAGTCTCTATGAACATTGTGCATCCATGGATGATAAAAGCCCTTACGGCGTCGGATACCTCCAGTACCGTTCCAGCCTGACAAAGGGCATCTATACAGATTACCACACTCTGTACCTGCTGTTTGACAGTCGGCCAAAACATCTCAGCCATACCGTAAAACCCGCCGGAACTTACCTGTGCGGCTGGCACACGGGCCCCTGGGATCTGATCGGAAAGACATATCAGAAGATATTTGCGCACGCCGATGCCCGTGCCCTTAAATTAGATGACCATTTCTTCGAGGACGCCATCCTGGATGGACTGACCGTCAGTGAGGAAAATCTTTACGTCACACGGATCTCAGTTCGAGTACTGTAGGATATACCAATTTTTCTATTTACTGCTCTCGCAGATAAATTCTTCCAGTTTTCTCATGGCAGCCCCCGTATCAATCAGTTCTTCTGCCAGCTTCACACCCTCTTCTATTGTTCCGGTCTTCCCGGTGATATAAAGGGCTGCTCCCGCATTTAGACATACGGCACAGCGTTTTGCTCCCCGTTCCGTCCCGTTTAAAATATTACGTGTGATCTTAGCATTTTCTTCCGGAGTCCCTCCCGTCAGCTCTTCCTTCGAACAACGCGTATAACCAAACTGTTCCGGGGTAACCGTGTAAGACTGAAACCATCCGTCCCTGATCTCACAAATCCTGGTCGGTGCGCTCATGGAAATCTCATCCAGTTTATCCTGTCCATACACCACCATTCCCCTCGAGACACCCAGTTTAGCCATAACCTGTGCCAGCGGCTCAACCAGTGCCTCTTCATATACGCCCATCAGCTCCATATTTGCCCCGGCCGGATTGGACAGCGGTCCCAGAATATTAAATACCGTACGGATTCCCAGTTCACGGCGGATCGGCGCCACGTATTTCATAGCGATGTGATAGTTCTGCGCAAACAGGAAACAGATACCAATATCTTTCAGCAGATCGGCGCTTTTCTCCGGCGGAAGATTAATGGTGACCCCCAATGCCTCCAATACGTCGGCAGCTCCGCACTTCGATGATGCGGCACGGTTTCCGTGCTTCGCCACCGGCACCCCTCCCGCAGCGATGACCAGCGCTGATGTGGTGGAAATGTTAAAGGAATTGGCTCCGTCTCCGCCGGTACCCACGATTTCCAGTACATCCATATCGTGCAGCAGTTTAATGCAGTGAGCCCGCATTCCGGCTGCGGAGGCCGTGATCTCATCGATCGTTTCCCCTTTCATGGACAGGGCTGCCAGATATGCCGCCATCTGAATGTCGTTCGCTTTGCCTTCCATGATCTCATCCATGACCTGCTGTGCTTCTCCATATGACAGGTCCTCATTCCTTGCCAGTTTTAAAATTGCTTCTTTAATCATGCTCTTTCCCTCCTGTATGATCTCCTGGTTTCTCCGTCAGGACGCAGCACGATCCGAATCGCACAAATAAAAAACCCGTCCAGACAGACATAGACTCTGTCAAGGACGGGTGATAATTCCCGCGGTGCCACCTTGATTCACGGTTTGACCCGTGCCCTTAGCGAGATACCAGCATATCTCCGGCAACTGACGTATGCCTACACGTCGCAGAATACTCGGCAGCTGCCTTTCCCTGCGCCCTCAACGGTCCATTTAACAGATTGCATTTCGACCCGGCTCTCAGCTCCCCGGACTCTCTGTGCGCGCATCCCTGTTTTTATCTCCGCTTCAACGGTTTGGCTATATGAATTTTTTACATAATATCACCAACAGCCCACCCTGTCAAGCCCTTTCCTGCCATTGACACGGCCGTCCCCCGCATGGTAAAGTTGTTATTAGAGAAAGGGGAATTTTCATGAAAGCTTTTCAAATCTGCGAGGTCAAAGACTTCATGTCCAAAATGCTTATCCGGAATATATTTGATCAGTTCTTGCTTTTTGAGCTGTCACTGACTACGAATGTTACTTACAATATAGACGGTACCCTCCATCCTGATTTTTATGATGCAGGTGAAGCTGAACAGCTCAAAGCTCACGAACAGACACATGTTCTCTGGAGTGATGTCCGGCCTTTTTGCTTCTCGCTGATCAAGGGAAAGAAAACCCCCCTGAATTTCAAGATCGTATTTCAGCTTGCCCGCCCTGACGTGGAGCATCTCCTGGCACAGAGCAGCCTTGGCATACAGGCGGATGATATCTTCGGACTGTATCTGAACTGCCAGTTCGACGGTGAGCATCTGACATGTGTAACCGGCACTTCCCTGCGCTTCTTTACGATGGATAAGTCGCTCGATTACGCGTGGGATGACAAGGTGACTCGCTTTTTCAAGACACAGGGCATCACGTTTGAGTCCTGATCACGACTATCTCTGTGATCCGGCTCAGCAGTTCATTTGTGATACTGCCGGAACGTGCGGCTGCATCAGCGGCCAGCAGTTCTTCCTGTCCGTCTCTTCCGATCAGTGTCGCTACATCTCCCACAGCCGCATCGGGAATATCTGTGATGTCAACTGCCAGCTGATCCATGCTGACCCGTCCGGCAATCGGAACCCTGCAGCCTCTGATCAGAACCTCTCCTTTGCCGCAGGACAGATTTCTCGGTATCCCATCTGCATATCCGATGGGCAGTATGGCGATCCGACTGTCCCTCACCGCCTCGTACATTCTGCCGTATCCCACATGCTCTCCCGCTTTAATCTCCCTGATTAAAACAACCTGTGACCGCAGCGACAGCACCGGACGCAGATCCGGCTGAAGCCTGGTCGTATCGTCTGGGGCACTCAAAACACCGTAGAGAGAGATTCCGGCTCTCACATAGCTGCATCCAAGTTCCGGATAGTTGAGAAGACCATAGCTGCTCTGGATATGTATGTCGGGGATCGTCACCTCCTGCTCCTTCAGCCACTCCAGTAATTCAAAAAACACCTCTGTCTGCCTGCGCGTAAACTTCACATCGTCTTCTAAAAGGCTGTCCGCCGCACATAAATGTGTATAGATTCCGCACACATTCAGATTCCTGCTCCGTACCGTCCTTAAGATCTCACTTCTTTCATTCACCCCGAAGCCAAGCCGGTGCATACCCGTATCAATTTTTATATGTGACCTGATGATATACCCCTGCCGTGCCAGTCTTTTTGCATATGGAGCATCGATCAGAGTCTGTATCAGCCGGTACCGGTGCAGTTCTTTCGCCCGCGAAGGATCCGTGAATCCCAGGATCAGGATGTCTCCCCGGATTCCCCAGCGGCGCAGCGCGATGCCCTCATCAATGGTCGCGACCGCAAATGAGGTCACGCCGATCTGTTCAAGGCATACCGCCGTTTCAAAAGCCCCGTGTCCATATGCATTTGCTTTCACCACAGCCATCAGCCTGCATCCCGGCGGCATGGCCTTACTCAGGGTTCTCGCATTGTGCTTCAGATTGTTCAGATCAACCTCTATCCACGCCCGGTCCGCACGTACCCGGCGGAGTTTTCTTCTCTGTTTCTTCCACCTGCTCCAGACGATAGCCACAGCGGCAGAACCTGCCACCGATACGGCGCACACTGCCAGAAAATGAATCAGGCTGTTCTCCACCAGCAACTTGTGTAAACCAGTCAGTCCGGCAAACAGGCGCACCACAACGATCATCATCGGATGAACCAGATACAGGAGCAGAGCAAAGTCAGAGATTCCCTCAAGCCTCTTCCCTCTCCAAAATGTCAGGGCTGTAAACAGAAAGTACATGACAGGTAAAAGCATCACATACATGCTGTCGTGTCTTTGCATCTGAAAATAGTGCAGACTCATGCCTTCTGCCAGCATCAGGAATAATGAAACCGCAGTCCCGGCGATACATGTTCTCAGCGAGATGCGGACAGTCTGTTCTGCGATGATCCCTCCCATCACAAAAAACACCGGCGCAAAAAAAATGCCGTTGCGCGTATAATCGGAAATTTCAAAAATGCCGGAATAGAAGCTCCAAAATAGCGGTATCTTTTCAGTCGCTCCATAATAACTGTCCCCGAACAGCCCCACTGTATAGAGTAATACGGTTACCGCCAGCGCTCGTTTCATACCGAGCTTTTTTACCAGCGTCCATGCCGCGGCTGCACCGATAACGGCAGCCGGAAGATACCAGAGGTGGTACAGTGTTCCGTCAAACACCAGATCCTTTACTATATTCGGCAGCAGATGTTTCATGTTGAAATATCCGTTATATATATTTAATGGCAGATAAAAAAGAATCGCGCATCCGTATATCACGGCCGTTTTCCTTACAAAGCTCACCAGCTTTTCCGCATTGCGATTGTAGCTCGATATGAGAAAAAATCCGGAAGTCATAAAAAAGAAAGGAACCGCCGTGCGGGCAAAAATACGTGTCAGTATGAAGTCCCCCGTATGACCAAATGAAGCCAGCGGCGAGGTGTGAATCGCAACAACGAGAATCGCCGCTGCCAGCCTCGCATAATCGATACCCCTGTATCCTCTGTCCCTACTCATCATACATATCCAACAGCCTCTCCAACAGCTGCTCAAAGGACAGGCCGATTCCTTTCATCATATTCGGATAACGGCTGTGGGCGGTAAAACCCGGTATGGTATTCACTTCATTAAATACCACATCACCGGAAGGCGTCAGAAACATGTCCACCCGGGCAAAGCCTGAACATCCCAGCACTTGATAAATGTTCTTTGCCGTCTCCTGTATTTTCTGCTCAGTTTTTGCATCAATTCTGGCCGGCATGTGGATTCTGGAATGCTTCAGTGCATACTTCTCTGTAAAGTCAAAGAATCCACCCGTCAGCTCGATCTCATCGACTCTCCCCACAGTGAGGACATCCATCCCCAGAATGGCACATCCAACCTCAAATCCGTCCACATTCTCCTCTACAATCACTTCGTCATCGTGGCAGAAGGCCGCACTGACTGCTGCATCAAGCTCCCCTTCCCCGTATATCTTTGCGATTCCACACGAAGAGCCGGCGCGTACCGGTTTGACAAACAGCGGATACGTAAAATCTTCCGGCAGGACAACCGCTCTGCACTTCTGATGTTTTTGCAGCACCACAGCCTTCGGGACAGATATTCCTGCCGCCCCGGCCAGTCTGTGCGCCCTGTCCTTGTCCATGCAAAGTGCTGAGGCGAGGACGCCGCAGCCGACAATCGGAATCCCGGCAAGTTCAAGTAATCCCTGTACGGTTCCATCCTCCCCGTTCTTTCCATGCAGTACCGGAAATGCGAGATCCAGCTGGGTCACACGATTTTCCCATACGGAAAGTTCCAGTATTCCATGCACCGCAGGATTTTGATGCACAACAACCGGTGTCAGATTTTTTTCATCCCGCATCCAGGTATCATCCGGTATTTTTCCGTAAGCTCCCCCGTAACGGTACCAGCTCCCCTGTCTCGTGATTCCGATCGGTATCACTTCATATTTCTCCTGATTCACATTTTCCAGTACAGAAAATGCCGACTGCAGTGATACGCCATATTCTGTTGAATTTCCTCCGAAGATAACCGCCAGTCTTTTTTTACCCATGTCTTATTTCCCTTTCTCTGATGTATGTGATGAAACTCTTATAGCGGCCTGCCTGTAAACTTTCTCCAGATCCTGCTCGTTTGAAATAATTTGGAAAACAGCAAAAAAATCAGATACCCAATGACACCTCCGATGGTATTCTGCAGAAAATCGTCGATATCCGAAGAACGGCCGATAAAATACTGTGCAAATTCGATCAGAAAAGAAAAACACGCAGCGCAGAGCATCGTCCTGAAAAATCTCCGAAATACAGGCAGGGCCGCCGGCAGGATAAAGCCAAACGGAATAAACATGACAACATTAGCGGCAACCTGTGTAAGCATTTCTTCCCTGCCCATCGCCCATTCCTCCGCTGTCCATCGCAGCGGGATCATGTTAATATCATGCCTGACAGCCATAGCGTCCAGACCTTCTGTCATGCCAAGGAACACGGAAATCAGTACGGTTGCCAATAGTATGATAAGACAGCAGCCAATCAGAAGCAGAAACGACATCTGCCTCAGAAAGCAGAACTTTTTCCTCAACACCAAATAAACGGGCAGATACAAAATTGCGACAGCAGCCATCAATATAAAGCCGATCAATACATATCCCAGAATGTCTCCCATAACTTTCACCTCCAAACCGTATATCTACATGCAAAAAGCACCTCCGGTCCTGATATGATATTATCAAAACCGGAGATGCCTTTTCTCCGCAAAACCAATTAAATTTCCTGTTTTTTTCTATATGAATTCTTACGATTCTCCTACGAAACCGGAATCGTCACCTCAAATGTCGTCCGTTCTTCTTTACTCTGCACCGTTATCTCTCCGTGATGCAGCTCCACGATCTCTCTGGCGATGGCAAGCCCAAGCCCCGCTCCGCCGCTGTTCGAACCGCGTGCCGTATCCAGCCGGTAAAACTGTTCGAAAATGCGTCCCAGCTTTTCCTTCGGGATTGTATTCCCCTGATTCACCACCGTGATGACTGCCGCATCCTCTTTGAATGCCGCCGCAATTTCCACAGTGCTTCCCTCGAAACTGTAATAAACGGCGTTTCGCAGCAGGTTATCCAATACACGCTGCATTTTATCGGCATCACACAGGATCATAAGATCCGGTTCGGCATGCAGCATGTAATTCAGATGCTTCTCTCCAAACATCGGTCCAAATTCAAAGACCAGCTGCTCCAGCAGGCGGGTCAGATTGACCCTGCTGTATTCCAGTACGATATTGGAAAGGTTAAACCGGGTGATCTCGAAAAACTCATCGATCAGCTCCTCCAGCCGCTCTGCCTTATCCAGGGAAATCCCCAGGTATTTTACACGAAGCTCCTCTGAGATTTCCTTTTCATCTCTGAGCAGTGTAAGATACCCGATCACAGAAGTCAGCGGCGTCTTCAGGTCGTGGGCCAGGTAAACAACCAGATCGTTCTTTCTCTGCTCCGCCAGCTGCGCGTCCAGCTTGCGTTTTTCCAGCGTATGTCTGATATCATTGAGCTTTTTCTCCGTCGCTGATAATTCCGGAGACATTGTGATATCATGGGCATCTTCCTGAATGAGCGCATCAATTCCGCTGTTCACTTCACCAAAGTATTTCGTAAACCATCTCAGGTAAAACCAGAAAATACAAAAAAAGGCGATGGCGATAACAGTCATAAAAATGAGGTCCATATAGTTGCGGAACGTCTGCTGATACAAGTTCAGAGCTTCCTGATAATCCATCCGGAACATCATTTCAAAAAGCGATATCATCCACTCCGAAAAGCGTCCGAAGAAAATCAGATCATAGATCATCCAGACACCCGCTGTCGCACCTGCCACCATCATCAGCGTCCTGATAAATATCTTTGTCCTAAGCTGCCCGTAACCGTCCTTTTCCCTTTTCACTCTACGCTTCAATCTTGTACCCCACTCCCCAGACCGTCTTTATAAATCTCGGCTTTTTCGCAGGCTCATGCAGCTTTTCCCGCAGCCGCCCGATATGCGCCATCACAGTATTGTTATTGTCAAGATATTTCTCTTTCCACACTGCTTCAAATAATTCCTCTGAGGATACCACCTTTCCCCGGTTTTCGCAGAGATACCAGAGCACCGAAAACTCAATCGGTGTAAGAGAAATCTCTTCCTCAAACAGACGGCAGCTGTGCGTTTCCCTGTTGATCAGAAGACCTTTGATGTCATATTCGCTGACGCTCTCTTTCTGCTGCTCAGAATTGCTGTTGTAGCGCATGTACCTTCTCAGCTGAGTCTTAACCCTCGCCACCACTTCCAGCGGATTAAAAGGCTTTGTGATGTAATCGTCTGCTCCGATGGTCAGCCCCATGATCTTATCCGAATCCTCCACCTTTGCCGTCAGCATGATGATCGGGAAAAAAAACTTCTCCCGGATCTTCCTGCAGATCTGAAATCCATCAATATCCGGCAGCATCACATCAAGCACCGCCAGGTCTATCTTTTTTGATTCTATGCATTCCAGCGCCTCAGCGCCGCTGTAAAATTTATACACGGTATAGCCGTCATTGTTCAGATAGACTTCCATCAGATCGGCAATCTCTCTTTCGTCATCTACGATCAGAATACTTTCCTTCATATTGCTGCCAAGCACTTCCTTTCCTGTCAGTCTCTGTACGTTTCTCCTATACAGCATATCCCAAACTGACCCAAAACGCAACGGAATATGACGGGCACCTGCTCACAGCCTTCGGAAGACATACGTTCTCAGAACTCTGTACGCCCCTGCCCCGAATGCCGGCGGAATCAGGATCAGCGGCGCATATCCGGCTTTTGCATAATCCAGGTACATATTTCCGGAAAGAAACATATTGAAGGATATGACATCGATCTTTTCTATTCCCGCCAGATGGATGAGCAGCGGAAATACGATAAGCAGCGTACAGAACACCATCGTCTTCATCGTGTCCCGAAGCATCACTGAGACGGCAAAAATCGTCATCCCCAGGCATAGATAGCACAGTCCGCGCAGCAAGAAAAGCAGCAGCAGATACTCACCGAGTGACATTATTTCTCCAAATGCAGACAGGGAAGGAATCGCTGCACAGGGAGCGGACAGTGCGGGAAAACCGTAATGGTATGCAGTATAGATAAAATCCGGCAGATACGCCATCACAAAGATGACAGCAGATATGGCAAATCCAAGGAGCAGCTTTTTGTGTACGGTCACCAGTCCTCCGTTCGGACTGCAGGAGAGCAGACGGATCATGCCGGTATTATATTCCACAGGGAAGAGAGACGAAAAAGCGGCGATCGTCGCCAGCATGAGCAGCGCTGCATTAATCATATCATACCGATATCCCTCATACGAATGTCCGCTGATGCGGTCGTACCCTGTTTCATATACGAAACCCAGATTTTTCCTGTTTGTCATGGCATAGTCCTGCAGATACCAAAGTCTCTGTGCCACACGCTGGAAGGCGCTCCGGTTCTTTGTCTGGTCTGACACCAGCCGCTGCACGGCATTCCATTGTGCATCACTGATTTCTTTTGCCTTATACTGTTTCCAGGCATCTGACAGCATCGTATCATAGTACAGCAAACGCTCCTGCTCTTTTCTCAGAACCTCCGTCTTTTGCCGTGTCACCGGTCCCTCAAGACGCTCCATATACTGCCGGTAATACTGCTCTTCCGAGCTGATATAGTCTGACCGCTGCACTCCCAGACAGATCTGCAGCGCAGCGAACACTGCCAGGATCATAAGTGCCCGCTGCATGACCAGACATTTGTATCCCTCGTGACTGAGCAGACCGCCGCTGCAGCCGCGCACGGCATTTATCTTTCTGCCTGCCCCAGGCGGCTCAGGTGCTTTCGTCAGCCTCTTTGCCGCAAAGCCATACAGATTCAGACAAATAAACACACACGCCAGCAATGCAAGCATAGCCCAATACAGCGGCATCATACTGACCGGGCGCGACATCAGGCTGACGTTGAAGTAGTAGCGGTAAATGGAATTCACCTGCTGAAACGGTATCAGATTGATATACTTTATAAGCTGAAAGACTGAATTGCCGTCAATCAGCTGATAAAGGCCGAAAGACACTCCAAACAGCAGTGCCGTCTGTACATACAGCATCGCAGTCCTCCTGATATGCAGAGCAAAAAAAACAAGAATAAGCGATACTATGTAACAGATTAAGATTTTAGATATTACAAAAAGCAGCAGATATTCCCCTGACGTCACGGACAACGCACATCCCATATAGCCGCTGACCGACTGAATGGGAGCCTCCCAGTTCATCTGACCGTATTTTGCGGACGCCAAAACTGCATTCATGCCCCAGAATACCAGATTAGCAAACACGCTTCCGAAAAACAGTGTACCCATCTTCGCTGCAATCAGGTGCCGTCTTCCCCGCAGAAGCGGTAACAACAGCGCTGTCAGTCCGCGCTCCCGCTCCCATACCACTAGAATCAGCACCATATAAAACAACAGACACAGCACCAGAAAATCCGTCGCCGGAAAATCCACCGTGTCATGGAACGTATGCGAATTGACAAATACCGGCCGCGTACCGGCAAGCGGCGCGAATGCCGCTGCGGTCTTTCTGGCATTCTCTCTTGAAAAGCGGCTCTCATTTTGAAAGATTGCAATCCCGCTCTGTCCCTTTGCCTTCTCCTGGATGTCCTCCAGATACGCCTCATATCCCGAGATATCTCTCAGCTGCTTTTCAAACTCCTGTAAAAGAGAATACTCCTGATAAGCATCCCGTGCAAATTTCGGCTCGTATTTCTCGATCTTTACATACTGGGCATACGCCTCAAACTCGTCCAGCTCTTCCTGAAACAAAAGCGCTTCGAGTTCTTTCGTACGTTCCTGTACTTCCCGGTAACATTCTTCTTCTGACAGACTTAAATAATAGGCATACGCTTTTTGATACACGGAGGTATCCAGCATCTCATCCGGGGCCTTCGTATACAGCAGTACGCCGTTTATCAGAAGCAGGACGGCCAGAACCAGCCAGAATGCCGGACTGAGCCAGACTTTCACGCATTCATTTTTCCATATCCGCATCCCGCCTCACCTCATCCTCGAACCGGTATAAATACACATCCTCAAGCGTCGGATGACTCCGCTGCCAGGGATATTCATTCGGTACCTCCTCCGCGATCACATGCACCATCAGCTGCTCCCCGCAGTATGAGACATTGCTGACCAGATACCGCTGCTCCAGGCCCGCAAGCGCCGATACCGGAACGATGAGATCATACACTTTTCCCTCCAGTTCTTCGATCAGCTCCTGGGGCCGTGCCACTGCCAGCACATTCCCCTGTTTCATCAGAATCACTTTCTTTCCGATCTGCTCAATATCTGAGACAACGTGAGTTGCCAGCAGAACAATCTTGTCTTCTGCGATCTGGGAGATCATATTGCGCACCCGTATACGTTCCCTGGGATCCAGTCCTGCCGTAGGCTCATCCAGGATCAGCACGGAGGGCTGGTTCAGAACCGCCTGGGCAATCAGTATCCTCTGCTTCATTCCGCCGGAATATGACCCCATCCTTTTTTTCGCCTGTTCCGTCATATTAACAAATTTCAGCACCTCCTTGATCTCTTTTATCGCCTGTCGCTTCGGCATTCCCTTCAAATCCGCCATATACGCCAGAAAGCGGTAGCCGGTAAACTGATCATACAATGCCTGCTGCTGGGGCATAAATCCCAAAACCTTGCGGAATACGGCGCTTCCACCGGTGACATCGATATTGTTGTACAGCACCATTCCGGTATCCGGGGCGAGGTTGCCCGCAATGATATTCATCAGCGTACTCTTCCCGGCACCGTTCGGCCCCAACAGTCCATAGACTCCCGGCGTCAGCTCCAGATTTATTCTCGACAAAGCCTTCTTTTTTCCATATGATTTGCTAAGTCCCAGTATTTCGAGTTTCAATTTTTCAACTCCTTTGATTTTTTCTCAGATCTGTGATATCTTCATTCTCCCCCTCCTGACTTTCTCCATTCGGCGAGCTGACGGTTGGCTTCCTCCACAATCCTGTTGACACCAGCAGTTTTTAGTTTTTGATTAAAAGATTCCATGGCTGCATCCAGATCATCCACACTACCGCAAAACATCCGATAGACTTCATCCGTATGCATAACAGGGGATCCAAATATCTCTGTGACAGCATTTATTTCTTCCTGAACCGGTTGTGTATCAAAACGGAATCCAAGCGGCAAATGAGTTTCATTCTCCTCATAACACCGTTCTACCATAGAGCGCTTGTCCTGCGGCATCCCCTCCTTAGGATATGTCAGCAGCGGATTGGTAAAGTTCTCTCCGTAATTACGCAGCCCATTATCTTGGTTGTAAACAGCATATCCACTTTCGACAGAATAATCGACCCCTTCCACACCGTACTGGATCAGATTGGCAATCTCTGCATCTGTGTACAACAGCGTCAAAAAGTCAAACGCCTCTTCCGGATATTTTGACCACGCTGCAATTCCCGTTGAGGAATCTCCGCCGTACGGGAGGAGACACATCCGTTTTTTGTCCGGTATCACCACCATATCAATCTTATGTTCTTTCTCTTCTCCGGGTTTTGAAAATTTATACACCGTTTCATATATCTGATCCGTATCCGTAACGGATTCCATAGCAAAGAATTCTCCAATGTTCTTAAGATCAGCATTCATTAAATTCTGATCCTGAAAACTTTTCATCTGAATCAGGTAATTCTTCAGTTCCTCTGTTTCAAAAGCATTCACAAACATACCTTCCGGATGATATCCAACTGCCTCGCATTCATCTATAAGCCAAAAACCCAGCCGATTCAACGCATCCATATATGTAACATACGGTACTATGTTTCCTCCCTCTCCGTCTCGTATCATCTTCAGTATATCAGCATTTTCAAAAATATCCTCAGATAATGCTTCCTGATTTATTCCATACTTTCTCAGGAGATCCTTCCGATAAGTCACCGCATTGAACAGCGGCATGTGCTGAGAGATCCCATACGTCACGCCATTAACCTGTGACCGTATCGGTTCCAGCTCGGTGAGCGCTGATTTGATCTTCACACCTTTTTCGGTCTCCAGCATATCATCCAGCGGCTCCAACAATTTTTTCCCAGCCATTTCTGTATATGGCGAGTAGTCATAATAAATATTTCCTTTATCATCATATCCTGACATCCCTGTGGGAACCGATATCACATCGGCCTGTCTGTCTTCTGACTTCAGTTTCTCCAGCGCCTGGTCCGGACTTAGTTGTTCATTATCGTTCATCGTATCATAATAAACTTCAATTTTAACATCATAGGGTACACTTTTATCTTCCAGCAGTTTATTCAATGGCTCCTGCCACATCTCCTGAAAAGTTCTTCCAAGACCACCTCCCCCTTCATAAATCTGCCAGACAATTACGTTCTCATTCTCTTTTTCCGTTTTCCGGGCTTCTTCGGTGTCCGTACTTTTTGCACTGCAGCCGCTGTGTAGTAAGATCATGAAGCCGACGGTCAGGATTGCTGGAATCCATTTTCTCATTCTCATAAAACCTCCTCCCTTACATGATTCGTACAGCGTGTTTCTATTTCATATTAATTACTTTTCCGGAACTGGCAAAGCAACTAACAGGATAAGGAGAAATATATATTTTCATTGATATCATCTTCGTTCCTGCATTTTCAAGATTAATGCAAATTTATATTACATATTTTCTCATATCTATGCATGTAGGTCAATGTTTTTGGTCTTATGTTTTGTTTTTTTGTATTTTATTCGCATTTCCTTTTAACTTTTTACAATTTTTCCCTAAAACACAGACGGAGGAGAACGGTCATGCAACACATTCTCCCCCGACTTATCATCTCCGGTCTGCCCGGTGCCGGTACACCTTCATCACTCCGCTTCCCCATTCTCCCATTTAAGCGGAATAAATACCTCATTTCCGTTATAAAAGTCTTTTTTTGTAATCAGACATGGCTGCCCGTTCTGTCCTGCCGTCACACCGTGGATATATTCTCCCGGAGTCTGCCAGCAGTAAAACGCATTCAGCACGGAATCTTGTAATTCCCTCGTCTTCTTCGTCTCCGCTTCATAATACCGATATGTTTCTCCTTCGGTCAGGAATGCCTTACCGTCCGCATACTGCGGCTGCTGGTCGGACTCCCCGCATTTTTTTATTTCTCCAGACGCTAAATCCGCTGCATATACCGCATAGCGCTCAAACCCATTGTCACCCCAATTCTCACCAACATCATACAATAATGTGTTGTGCGCCATATAGAAGCCGCCGTTGCCGTCTGCTCCCTCAAGGGTTTTCTCGTATGTCCCCGCCGCAATGTCGTACACATACCATGTTACCCGTTGTCCTGCCTCCTCAAAGTTCAGACCGTCAAAAGGCTTTTCAAAAAAAATTCCCCTGCAATACAGTTTATCCTCGTTTAGTCCCGCAACCTGCAGCGTCGCATTATTTCCTTTTTGTTTCGGCGTTAGCTCTTTTTGTTTTCCAGTGTCCAAATCCACACTGTATATCCATGTATCCACGACTCCTGTAGGCACCTGCATCCCATTCTCATCTGTCTCCAACTCATTCGATATACCGGCCAGATAAAGAATGCCATCTTTTACCGCGAAAGTGTCCAGATGATCCATCGTAAGCTCCGCCACCTTCTTCTGCGCGGATCGGTCCATGGCCGAGCTGGTGATCACGGCCTGCTGAAGCATCGGATCGATCTGTATCGTATACAGTTGATCTGCCGATAAAAAACCGCCGATCAGGCCCTCTCCGAGATAAGAATGACAGCGTTCCTCGTCCGGTGTATCCTCCTGCCACGTTTCATGAGTACAGTTCGGTTTGTTGCACACCTGCACGTCCTCTTTTTCCTTATAATCATAAAAATAAAGAAAATTCCGGCTGTCCACATGGTAAAGACCGTCATCTGTGGCAATGGCAAGCCCCATGCTCTGATTATAGAATGTGGTGTCTGCCAGCTTTTCCCTTCGCGTACCTCCTGCAAGAACGGCAGCTGCAATGCCTGCTGCCACAAAAACTACCAACATCACTATGATTACGATCCGCTTCTTTTTCATTCGTATTTTCCCCTCCATTCTTCAAGCTGGCGATTGGCTTCCGCCACGATTTTGTCTGCACCTGCGGCCTTTAGTTTCTGATTAAAGGATTTCAGGGCTGCATCCAGATCATCCACTTCACCCATAAATAACTTTATAACCTCATCGGTGTATTCTCCACTGCGTCCCAAAATCTCTCCTACCGCATCTTTTTCTTGTTGAACCGATTTCGTATTAAAGCGGAAACCGTTTGGCATATGAGTTTCATTTTCTTCATAACATTGTTCCAGCATGTTTCGCTTGTCCTCCTGCATCCCCTCTCCTGGATATGTAAGCAACGGATTTGTAAAATGTTCTCCGTAATTGCGAAGCGGGTTATTTTGATTGTAAACAACATATCCATTTTGCACAGAATAATCAACATTTTCCACACCATACTGAATTAGATTAGCAATATCCGCATCTGTGTATAATAAGCTTAAAAAGTCAAACGCTTCTTTCTGATGATTTGACCATGCAGAAATACCTGTTGCGGAATCTCCTCCATACAAGGCAAGCGTGGGCAGTTTTTTATTCGGTATCACTACAATATCAATTTCTTCCTCGCCCTGACCAGGGTGATACACTTTATATACTGTTTCATATATTTGATTTGTATCGCAATAATAAACCCCGGAAAAAAACTCTCCAGCACTTTGCGCATATGTACTTATCAGATTCTGATCCCATAAATGCTTCATTTGACTCAGATAATTTCTCAGTTCTTCTATTTCAAAAGCATTCATGAATTTCCCATTTCGCCCGTATACAAGGAGCTCACATTCATCTATGACCCAAAACCCAAGTCTGTTTAGTACTCCCATATCGGTAACATATGGCACTATTTTTCCATTCTCACCATCACATACCATTTTCAATATATCTTCGTTTTCAAAAATATCGTCAGATAGTTCCTCTATGCCTATTCCATATTTTTGCAGAAGATCCTTTCGATAGATTACTGAATTGAATGTCCGCATGTGTTGAGCAATCCCGTAAGTCACACCGTTAACCTGTAACCTCTTCAGCTCAGGCCCAGTAACATTCTCTTTAATCTTGATGCCCTTATCTGCCTCCAGCATATCATCCAGCGGTACCAACAATTTGTTTGTACCCATATCTCGATATGAAGAGTAATACGCATAAAGTTTTTCTCCGTACGCATCAAACCCAGTTATTCCTGTCGGAACAGAGATAATATCTGCCTGTAAATTTTCAGACTTTAAGTGTTCCAATGCTTCTGCTGGACTTAATCGCTCAACATCTTTTTCCAAATCGTAATAAACTTCTATTTTCACCTCATATGGCACACCCTTTTCCTTCAGAAGGTGATTAAGCGGCTCCTGCCATATATACGAAAAGCTTTCATCTGAAACCTGACTCTGTTCATAAACCCACCAAATAATTGTATTGGACTGCTCTTCTGTTTGATTCTCTGAAAATGTTTGATTTACATTTTCACCTTTTAACTGATTTTCACTGCAGCCGGTACAGCTGCATAGCAACACACAGCTTATCACCAGTAAGAGAAGCTTTTTGGACATACCTTTAATCATTCCTTTCTCATTTAATACTAAAACAGCATACATGAGTTATACACGCTTATATTCAAAAAGTAAATCTCTACTTAATTTTAATAGCATATCAAAGAAATAAGCTTTGTCATTTATTAACTAATCTTAATATTTTTAAAATATCTTATGGTATTGCCGTAACAACGTATCCACTATAAGTTGTTTTTGCATTGGTGGGACTATTTATAGCACCCGGACTAATACTTCCATACCAATATGTGGAATATGAAGTGCCTACGGTTGTCCTATAATCAGATGCCTTATTATAGACAAAATTAAACCTACCCGTACCTTTTGGATAAGAACCGCCCGAAAACTGATGCCACGAACTTTTAGTGCCACAATTAGCTGTTACTTTTTTTCCATTATAGTAACTACTGCTTGTACCTGCTGACACCGACATCGGTATCGCCAAAACCATTGTTAATGCCAATAAAAGTGCAATACTTCTTTTTCTTATCATACGTTTCCCCCTTTATTAAATGATATATATGATTATCTCTTTGATATCAAAATTGTATATTCATTATTATGCATTATTATTACTTTTTTATCAATATTTTTCCACTGACTTATTATTAATTTTTTTGTCTATGTTTTTTTATCAATACTTTCTTTTTAACTCTTTTGAGTGTTTTTTAGTTGACTTCATGGCATTTAAATATTATAATATAGACCAAAGGAGGTCCCTCATGAAAAAAATAAAGTTAAGCAATCGCGAAGCGGAAGTAATGGTCGTCCTGTGGAATTCAGACAAACCGCTAGCAGCCACTGATATTCCGGCAATTAATCCGGAATTAAGTGTTAATACAGTTCAGGCGGCTTTAAAAAACCTGCTGAAGAAATCTTACATCAAAGTGGCAGACATCATCTACCACGGAACAGTATTGACCCGCTCTTACGAGCCGTTGTTGACGCACGAGGATTATATCAACTCCCAGCTGGAAGATACGGTACTGACACCTTATGGTTATGCCGCCTCACTGGTCAAGAATGAAGAAAATGAAAATTTGTTGAATGAGCTGGAACAAATAATAAAGGAACAAAAGAAAAAACTAAAGAAGAGGTGATGATTTGATTCTTTCCTTCTCTTCATTTTTGGCGGCCTTTGCCGCCGGTAATGTAATGGTTCTTTTTCTCGCTGTACTTTTGAGAAGTAAATCTCCTTTGTCCAGATTGGGACTCAATGTTTTACTTCTTTTTACAGCATTTATTGGAATTCGTATGTTGTTCCCATTCGAATTTTTTTATACCATCACATTCCCATCTAAAGTAACCTTGCCGTTTTTATTTAGCTGGTTGTTTGAACATCCCATTTCACTGCCTGGCGGCATAACAGTTTACTTATGTCAGATACTGCTCACGTTATGGATTTCAGGAACTTTCTATTACCTTTTTCAAATCTTCTGGGGATATAGGAAACTTCAAAGACTTGTCAGGTTCCTTCCAACGCTGAACAGTGCGCAGGTTTCAATGATATTAAAGGAGGTACAAAAAGAACGGAATGACAGCACACAAATCCGCATCGTTCAGACCCCCTACATAGCAACACCTGCCCTGACTGGGTTCGTCCATCCGGTGATTCTTCTGCCAAATCTTCTTTTTGAAGATGAGGAGCTGCGCTATATCCTGACCCACGAATTTGATCATTATTACAGGCATGATCTGTTATGGAAATTATGTTTTGAGATATTAACTGCAGTTTACTGGTGGAATCCACTGATGTGGTTTTTAAAGAAAGAGCTTTCTGCTATAACTGAATTAAAAGCTGACGATACGGTCATCAAAAGCCTGGATGCTGAAAAACGCATTTCATATCTTGAATGTCTTGCCCGCATTCACAAATATCAGATACAGCAGCTTCAAAATTCCAACCTGATCCTGACTTTCAGTAATGATAAGCCTGATAGCTTATTATTTAGAGCACACTATATTATTAATGACAGAAAAAAGACGCATGGGGTTGGACTTGCCATTATATGTTTTATGCTGCTTGTATTATCTACACTTTTTATTTTTGAGTCGTATTCTGTCAGTCCGGATGTTAAAGAAGAAAGTGTAGAAGTTATTCCTGAAGAATGCTATTTTATAAAACTTGATGATTCTTTATATGAGTTTTATTCAGGCGATACATATTGCGGCACTGTTACTAATCCCTATTCAAATGATTTTAAAAACTATCCAATTTATTCCAAAGAAAATGAGGTATTGAGATGAAAAAATTAATGGTTATTGGCATGTTATTCTTATTGACATTTAATACTGCTCTGATTACTTTTGCAGGTGGAACAGATGTTTCTTCTATGCAAAATACAGATAGTGTCAGCTCCTCTGAGAGTATCACCCCTCGCAAAGACATTACGGGCTGGAGATATAAAAATGTTTCTGGTTTATGCTATAAAAGACTTTATAACTATACAACTCAAGAATGGATCGGCGGCTGGATTCGCTGCTAATACATAATTCTGGTTATTCTTCCCTTCTTCACACCGGGAAGATATGGTCTTAACGGACGATATCTTCCCGGTGTTTGCTGTCTGCAGGATAATCTTCTCATACTTTCTCCTTTTCTCACTTTTCGGGCTGACTTTCACAACTTACATAGTCACTTCCACAAAATCTGTGTTATAGTAAAAAGAAAACGGAGGTATCAATCATATGTATACAACATCACGCCACGAAGCAACGATATCGGTACCGGAATACCTGGAGGGATTTGTGGATGTTCCTACATTTCTGGAAGCCTGCAAGGCCTGTCCCAATTATGACCGTGTGTGGTCCTGCCCTTCGTATGATTTCGATGTTATGAAATACTGGAACCGCTATAAAACCTTCCGGCTGCTGGCAACCAAGATCACATTTGATGACGAATGTCTGTCAAAAACCTATACGCCGGAGGAGCAAAAAGAACTCCTGGATAAGATTCTTCCTGCCGAGAAACAGAAACTCAGTGATGAATTGCTGCGGGCGGAAAAACTTAATCCGGGCAGTATCAGTCTTTCTGCCGGAAGCTGTCATTTGTGCCCTCAGTGTACCAAACCGACGGGCAAGTCCTGTCTGAATCCTGAGATGATGCGTTACTCCATTGAATCTCTTGGCGGTAATGTCGGCCTGACGATCGAGAAACTTCTCGGACTCAGCCTGGAATGGATGGAAGAAGGTAAGCTCCCTCACCACTTTGTTCTTGTGTGCGGTCTGCTGCTTCCGTGATATGTGGCAGGTACAGATATTATACATAAAACAACTGCTCTGAATTTAGTTCATCAGAGCAGTTATTTTATATCTGCGGACTTTGGTTCGCCTTTCGGTATTGTTTCGACGTGATGCCGGCGTATCTTCATATTTAATTACAAAAACCCCCCCGTACAGGACGGCAAAACCGTGTGTGCAGGGGGTTCTATTTGTCTCATAAGCTGACTGCTTATTTCGTCAGCAGCATCATGATCTTATTGCTTCTCTCAAGGAACTTCGTCATCTGCTCCGGTGAAAGCTGTTTATGACTGAGCATGGCCATATCATACAGCTGCTCACAGATCATATCTGTATTCTCATCCTCTTTGTGGTCCATGATGTAGGACACGAGCGGATGATTCACGTTGAGCACGAGCGTCTCATTTCCGCCTCCGAACATGCTGGAATCCATACCATACATCTTCATCATATCCTGCATCCGGCGGTTTTCCTCTGAGAGTGTCATCATTGCAGAGACACTGTCATCTTTCAGTTTTTCGGCCCTGACATCAAGCTTCTCTGCATTCAGGACTTTCTTAAACATATCAGTAAGAGCCTCTGCTGCTTCCTTCAGTTCTTCACTGTCACCTTCCTTAAAGTCTTCTGTCAGATCAGCATCGATTCTCTGGAAATGCACTTCCTCTTTCACCTGCTCAACATGTGAGATAAACGCAGAATCTATATTGTGTTTCAGGACAACGGCATCTTTACCTTCCTTCCGGAACATATTGATATACTGGCTCTGCTGTACCTCGTCCGTCACATAGAAGATGTTTGTCTTAACAACTTCCTTCTTCTCTTCGGAATCTTTGTTTTCCTCCGCTGTCTCTGCTACTGTCTCTTCGGCTGCCTCATCTGCTTTTTCCTCTTCCGGTTTCTTATTCTCCTCGATGCAGTCAGTGAGCGTGAGATATTTGCCATCCAGGTTTTTGTAGAGGATATAGTCCATCATCTTCTCTGAGAATTTCGTCTCTTTGATGCATCCGAACTTGATGAACGGACTGATATCATCCCAGCATTTCTCATAGGCTTCGCGGTCCGTCTTGCACATGCCAGTCAGTTTATCCGCAACCTTTTTGCTGATATATTCTGAGATCTTCTTAACAAATCCGTCGTTCTGCAGCGCGCTTCTGGATACATTGAGCGGCAGGTCCGGACAGTCGATCACGCCTTTTAACAGCATCAGGAATTCCGGAATGACTTCTTTGATGTTGTCCGCAATAAATACCTGATTGTTGTACAGTTTGATGGTTCCCTCAATGGAATCGTATTCTGTATTGATCTTCGGGAAGTACAGGATACCCTTTAAATTAAACGGATAGTCTGTATTCAGATGGATCCAGAACAGAGGCTCTTTATAATCCATAAATACTTTGCGATAAAATTCTTTATACTCCTCATCCGTGCAGTCATTCGGATGCTTCATCCAGAGCGGCTGTGTATCGCTTAAGGAAACCGGTCGTTTATTGATCTTCACCATGTCACGGGCAGGAGAAATCTCCACGACTTCCTTTTCTCCGTCTTCATTTTCCTGTTCCTCTGTCCTGGCCTCCTCATGGATACGCTCCACGATCACGTCATCTTCTCTTAATTCTGACTCTTCAATCGTCTCGTATTCCTGTTCGGCGTTCTCTTTGGACAGGAAGATTTCTACCGGCATGAAGGAGCAGTATTTTTCGATGACTTCACGCATACGGTATTCATTTGCGAATTCCAGACTGTCTTCATTCAGGAACAGGGTAATCTCGGTACCGACGGTCTGTTTATCGCCCTCACCGATCTCATACTCTACGCCGCCGTCACACTCCCAGTGTACCGGTTTTGCGCCTTCTTTGAAAGAAAGCGTATCAATATGCACATCGTCTGCCACCATGAATGCAGAATAGAATCCAAGTCCGAAATGTCCGATGATCTGGTCTTCATTCGTCTTGTCCTTATACTTTTCCAGGAACTGGGTTGCCCCTGAAAATGCAATCTGAGTAATATACTCTTCTACTTCTTCCTCCGTCATACCGAGTCCGCTGTCGATAAACTTCAGAGTCTTCTTCTCCGGATTTACGATAACATCAATCTTACATTTATAATCATCCGGAAATGTGTATTCACCCATAATTTCCAGCTTTTTCAGCTTTGTGATGGCATCACATCCGTTGGAAATCATCTCACGTACAAAAATATCGTGATCGGAATACAGCCATTTTTTAATAATCGGAAAAATATTATCGCTGTCGATTGATAAATTACCGCGTTTTAAATTCTCTGCCATTGCAGTCCACACTCCTTTGTTCAATTAATATACTGTTTGGTAATATCTTAATACCCATTGTGCAAAAAGTCAAGAAAAAATTAGCACTCAATTTTAGTGAGTGCTAGTAATCTGCGCCGAGTGGCATTTCCCCTGCAAATCTATATACTAAATAAAAAAGGAAACCATAATCATATGAAATTTTGTTTCTGTCATCCCAAACCCGATTGCAAGCCGTATGAAATACAATCTTATGCTCAATATGGAGTGCAGTCCAATCAGCCCTCCAACACAGACCTGACAATGCAGGTTCTGTTTCAGGAAGGCGATCTGATTTCACTTAACAATCATGAGATACGGTTGGCGTCCGGTTATTTATATCTTATTGATTATGTATTTTTAGCAACACCAGAAATAAACAGTTACTTTCAAATAACACCTAAAATAAACGGCCGGCTCAACTTACTATACTCATTTTTTGCACCGTCAGGGTCTGCGGCACGTAACGCCTCCGCATCCGGCAGTTTCACTACAAACGCTGCTGCTGCTAAGGATGCTGTCCTAGGCTTTAACCTGACTTATCCGGAAACGGTCCGTAACATAGATATCACCGGTGCCATATCAGTCACTGCACTTGGCAGGATCAGATCTTCTTAAAATAGCTGGGCGGATATCCCATCACTTTTTTAAATACTCTGGTAAAGTAATTCGGGTCGTAGATTCCCACCTGCTCTGCGGCCTGTCTTATTGTAATCCCGTCACCAGGCAGAAACTCCAAAGATTTAATGATACGGACACGCGTCACATACTCCAGCGGAGTCAGTCCCGTCACATCCTTAAAAAGCATCCGGAAATAGCTCTCTGAAAGCGCAGAATCCCGGGCAAGTTTTGCGACATCCAGTTCTTCACTAAAGTGCTCTTCCATGTACGAAAGGGCACTGCCTACCAGTTCCCGTTTTCTAGTATTATGTTTCAGCAGCTTTGGCGGCTGCCGGTTCTGCGCCCGTTTGATCGTGACAAGGATAACCTGCAGAAGTGACGCTTTGATGTACTCTGCACCGAACTGCGTACAGTCCTGTTCTTCAAGAATCTGGAGCAGCAGAGCCTCAACGCGAAGAGCCTCCTGCGGTGTGAGATGGATAATTCCCTGAATATGAGACTTCTCATCATTTGTAAGAGAAGCCGCGTCATCTGTATCATTACCGGACATGTTCTCGAGCAGATTTTCCCACTGCGAACGGATGTCTTCCATACTGTCAGTAGCCGAGCCCGGCGGAAGTGTCTCGCGCATCAGCTGCTTCCACTCCTCACCCAACTGTTCCGGAAAAAAATAACAGTTAATAAACCGAATCTGGGAATTCATCATGTAACCATGTTTCTGGTGGGCGGGAACTAAAAAAACATCTCCGGAAATCAGCGGCATCTCAATGCCGCGGAACCGGTGCATGCACGCGCCCTTCGTGATCAGTACGAATTCCTGAAATGCATGTGTGTGCTCAGCGATCACCGTCTCGCTTTCATATTCCGCAGCTTCTGCCGCGATCGCCGTATTTTTCAGCGGGAAGTCAATATAATTTTCCATATACAGCACCTCTGTTAAATTTGAAGTATATCGTTTTCTCTATGAGATGTGGCATTATACTGACACTATAGCACAGAAACCAGACACACTCCAGAAAAATCATAAGATTGTGCTACTTTATTCTTGCATCGTTATGCTAATTTCAACAATCGGTGTGATAAACTGATAACATCAAATGAATTCATGCATGATTTTATCAAGACCGTTCCCCGCGTGATCTGCGGGTGTAACTCAAACCAAAAAGTATAACAGGAGGCGCAATATATGACGTCAAGAGAACGAGTATTAAAAACATTGAACTTTGAGGAAGCAGACCGCATTGCCGTTGACTGGGGTAACAATGCAGTTACCGGCATCCAGGCAGATGCATACCGCAATCTGCTCAAATATATCGGACATGAGGAAGAGGAGATCGTCATCCGCGATATCAAACAGGGACTCGCCCTTGTAAGTGATTACGTACTGGATTACTTTGATGTGGACACACGTCCGCTCCTGACCAACCCGCCAGACGGATGGCAGATGCGGATTGATGAAAACGGCGGCTTTTATGATGAGAACGGTGTTTACTTCAAACAGATGGGTGAATATTTCGATTTCGTAAAAAACCCGCTCGAAGATGCCGATACCATAGAAGATCTGAAAGCCTTTAAACCGTCTGACCCAACCGATCCTTCCAGATTTGCCGGAATGAGAGAACGTGCGAAATACCTGAGAGAGAACACAGACAAGGCGATCGTCATCGGTGAGCACGGTTCTGTATTCTATCAGGCCTGGGAGTGGAGAGGCATGCAGAACTTCATGGGTGACTTCGCCGGCGATCCTGAGTTTGCAGACTACCTGATGGATATGGCTGCCGACTGGTGGAGTGCCTGGTATGAGACCATGCTCAAAGAAGTCGGCGAGTATGTCGACATCATGTGGCTGGGAGACGACTGGGGAACACAGAACGGTCCGCTGGTCCAGCCGGAGCAGTTCGAAAAGCGAGTACAGCCGCGTATCAGGAGAGTCATCGACTCCATGCATAAATACTGCGATGCAAAAGTAGCATACCACAGCTGCGGATCAATCTCCTGGGCGTTTGACTCACTTCGTGATGCCGGAGTCGATATTATACAGCCGGTACAGGCAAACGCTGCGGGCATGCAGGACAGCAGGAAAATAAAAGAAATGACTTACGGAAAGCTGGTACTGCACGGCGGTCTTGACAATCAGGGGAAATTTGCCGGGCCAACAGATGCAGTCATCGCGGATGTTAAGCAGAAAATACGTGACTTTGCGCCGGGCGGCGGTTATCTGTTCGCATGCGGACACAATATCCAGTCCGACTGTCCGCCTGAAAATATCGTGGCGATCTTTGACACCTACAAAAAGTATGGTAAATATCCAATCAGCATCGACGAGGATTAATATCTGAATCCATCTATATATTCCTTTACTGAAAAAGAGGTCCGCCGGACCTCTTTTTCACTTACCGTAAGAATAATCTGATCAGCGTCTCTTTCCACTTCGTCAGCGGATAATACCGCATCGGCAGGTCCAGCCAGTTATATTTCTGCAGCACACTCTTCCTGTGGCTGAATGTCTCAAAAGATGCCTTTCCATGATAGCTTCCCATACCGCTTGCGCCGACCCCTCCGAATCCCATCTGGGATGTGGCCAGGTGAATGATCGTATCGTTGATACATCCGCCCCCAAATGATAGTTCTTTCAGCACCCGGTGTTCCATCGCAGGATCCCTGGTGAACAGATACAGTGCCAAAGGCTTATCTTTCGCCTTCACACGCGATATCGCTTCCGGTATATTGCAAAACGTCAGAATGGGGAGAATCGGTCCGAATATCTCCTGCTGCATAACCGGCGACTCCCAGGTGATATGGTCCAGGATCGTCGGTGCGATCTGCATCGTATCCTGATTCGCATATCCGCCTTCCAGTACCGCCTCATCCTTTATCAGCTCCATCAGTCGGTTAAAATGCTTCTGATTGATGATCCTGGGATAATCAGGGTGCATCACCGGTTCGCTCCCCAGCATTTTGTGAAGCCATTTCTTCAGGTATGTGACAAGCTCATCCTTTACGATTTCTTCTACCAGAAGGTAATCAGGCGCCACACAGGTCTGACCGCTGTTCAGAAACTTTCCAAACACGATACGGCGTGCCGCCAGATCAAGATCCGCAGTCGCGTCGACGATACACGGACTCTTTCCCCCCAGCTCCAGCGTTACCGGAGTCAGATTCTTTGCAGCTTTTTCCATAACTGTCTTCCCGACTTCCACGCCGCCGGTGAAGAAGATATAATCAAATCTTTGATTCAAAAGCTCCGTATTTTCTTTTCTGCCGCCTTCGACGACAGCCACATATTTTCTCGGGAACACTTCAGATATGATCTTCTGGATCACTCTCGAAACAGTAGGCGCATATGCGGAGGGTTTCAGAACACAGCAATTCCCCGCGGCGATAGCCCCGATCAGCGGTTCCATGCACAGCATAAACGGATAGTTCCACGGGGACATAATCAGCGTCACACCGTATGGCTCCGGGATCACAAAGCTTTTCGCCGGAAAATGGACAAGCGGTGTCGACACTCTCCTTCCTCTGATCCAGAACGGAAGATGGCGTTTGACGTAGCGCAGCTCAGAGAGCGTCATGCCGACCTCCGCCATATAGGACTCCGCACCTGATTTATGCAGATCCTGCTTCAGTGCGCTCAGTATCTCTGACTCGTTCTTTTTTATGCCCGCCTCCAGACGGCTCAGTGCCGTCATCCGGAACTGAAGACTTTTTGTCTGGTTTCCCGAAAAAAACGTCTGTTGTATTTTCACCAGTTTTCTGATATCCATAACCTATCCCCTTTCATCTTCTCCGTTCATTGTCACAAATCCATGTCAGAACGCTTTCTCCAGGATAAAAATAACGTCCTCATATTTCACCTCACGCGGGTTGACGATCATGGCACCGTCATTGATCGCCGTCCTGGCAATCTGGGCAAAATCACTTCTTTTAACACCGCATTCCCGCAGCCTGACGGGGAGTCCGCACTCTTTATGCAGACGCATACGCAGTTCCCACACGGCGCGTATCGCTTCTTTTCCCCGTTCACTTTCTGGAGTCCTGGCAAAGACCTCCGCTCCGGCGAGATGCAGCAGCAGCTCGGCATACATCTCTTTGCAAAGCCGGTGATTAAATGCCATGCCGTGCGGCAGCAGGATCGTCATCGCATCCCCGTGCGGAACCCGGCAGACACCGCCGAGCGCATGACCGACGGCATGTATCACGCCGACCATGCTGTTTGAAAATGCCGCGCCCGCCATCATGGATGCATTTGCCATGGCAAGGCGCGCCTTTTTGTCTCTTCCGTTTGTCACTGCACGCTCCAGATTATCTGCGATCAGACGGATGGCACCCACCGCATACGCGTCGCTTGGCGGATTCTTCTGAATACAGGTATACGCCTCAATCGCGTGACAGAGGGCATCCATACCCGTGGAAGCTGTCATTCTCGGCGGAAGCGTCTCTGTCATCCTTTCGTCCAGCACAGCTGCATCCGGCTGCAGATAGTAAGAGATAAACTCCATCTTCAGCCTGCGGGCCTCATTTTTGATGACTGCTACAAGTGTAGACTCCGAACCCGTCCCGGAGGTTGTCGGCACTGCGATAAACGGAATATGATTCAGCCCTGTCATGTTTTCACAGCCCCAGATATCCAGCAAATCCTCCACATTCTGAGAAAGGACCATCCGGACTCCCTTCGCCGTATCGATGACAGAACCTCCCCCCACCGCAACAAGGCTGTCACAGCCAAGCCTGCGGTATTCTTTTACAATATTATGCACGACCTTCAGAGAAGAGTCCGGCGGAATGCTGGTATAAATACCGCCCGGTTCAGTTCCGCCCCCCATCATTGCATCCAGCACAATCTTCAATGTACCGATTTTCTTCAGCATTTCATCAGAGAGCACCATCGGTTTTTCCGCCCCCAGATTTTCAAGTTCTGACGGAATGTTTTCCAGCGCATACCGTCCGCACATCACTTTTGCCGAGCTCTGAAATTCATAATATTCTGGTATCATACGTGTTACGTCTCCTCAAATTTTTTATGCATACATTTGATCCGGTATGGTTTCTTCTCCTCCGGCGACATCGTATATGCCCCTCTCGCCGCACCGATCAGTATTCTCGTGTACAGTGCCAGTGTACCGCAGTGCTTTTGTGCCACTTCCTTTAATATCCGCCTGGTCATCACCTTCGGAAAAAGATAGGATTCTACCACATCCACACAGCGCGTCAGCTCCATCGCTGTTCCGACGTCCCCATGCAGTGTAAATGCATGCGCGGCATACGCCTGAGCGATTCCCTGTCTTCCTGTCAGCACCATAGATGCCGCCTCCAGGCTGCGGAATGTGATACAGGTGTCGTAATACCTTTGGATCCGGGGATTCAAACGCTGCAGCTTATCTTTATTCTTGCGAAAAAACAGTCTCGGTCCATCCTTGGAGCATGCAAGGCAGTACGTCATCCCGTCCGGCCAGCTGTCGATCTCTTCCCTTACCCGTCCGTCGATTTTGTGCAGCTCACAGATACCTGCATACATCACATACAGTACGATGGCGCCAAGCCGCTTTTCCATCTTTTGTTTCATCACCGATTCTATGCTCATATGAAAATCCATTGTCATTCTTCTCCACTCAATTTACGTAAAATGCTTCTCGCCGCACTGATGCCGTTTGCACTCGCCTGCTGCAGCCCGCGTGTCACAGACGCACCGTCGCCGATGGCGCGGAGCCCGCTGATACTGGTCTGAAAATCACGGTCTACCACGACTTTATTAGAGTAGAACTTCACCTCGACCCCATACAGAAGCGTCTCATCACTGGCAATTCCGGGAGTCACCTTATCGAGCGCCATGATCATCTCGGAAATATCCACCATGATTCGGTGAGGCAGCACTAATGAAAGGTCCCCGGGCACGGAGTCCTTAAGTGTGGGGATCAGATTGTTCCTGCACAACCGTTCCTCGGTCGTTCTTCTGCCCCTCCTGAGATCCCCGAACGTCTGAACCATGATCTTTCCGTCACACAGCATGTTGCTCAGCTGTGCGACCGCCTTTCCGTATTCAATCGGTGTCTTAAATGGTTTGGTGAAATTTTTAGAGACGAGAAGCGCAAAATTCGTGTTATTCGTCTTATACTCAGCAGATTTGTAAGCGTGGCCGTTAACCACAGCCAGACCGTGTTCATAGTATTCCGTTGCGACTTCTCCGGAAGGATTCGTGCAGAAGGTACGAACCTTATCGTCAAACGTAGGCGTATAGTAAATCAGCTTCGCTTCATACAGATTTTTGTTCAGGAATTCCATGACCTCATCCCGAACTTCTACACGCACACCGATATCAACTGTCCCGACCTCCGTCTCAATGCCGTGATCACGGCAGACATGGCTCAGCCAATCGGCTCCTTCCCTGCCCACAGATGCGACAATCTCATCTGCCTGATAAATTTCACCGTCCTGCGTCACAACATTTTTTGCACAGCCCTCTTCTATCGTGATATCCGTCACCATGGTGTTAAATTTCACCTGAATTCCCTGACTTAGCAGGTGATCCTCAAGACGCTGGTAAATCTTATAACCTTCCTCCGTCCCCAGATGGCGGATGGGACATTCTACCAGTTTTAGATTTGCGTTGATCGCCTTTTTCCGGATCTCCCGCAGTTCTTTTTCCTTATCAAGCCCATACACCTTACTGTCTGCACCGAATTTCAGATAGATATCATCAGACTCTTTCAAGAGCTGTACGGTCTTTTCATAACCCAGAATCTCCGGCAGATTCCCTCCGACATCAGGCGAGAGTGACAGTTTCCCATCTGAAAAAGCTCCCGCCCCCGCAAATCCTGTGGTGATCGAACACGGGCTGCAGCCCATGCATTTTTGTGTCCTGCGCTTGGGACAGCTTCTGTTCTCAATCGCGCGGCCCTTCTCGATCATCAGAATCTTCAGACCGGGATTCTCCTGGATCAGCGTATATGCACAGAATATTCCCGACGGTCCTGCGCCTATGATTATCACATCATATTTGTTATTCATTCAGACTTTACCCTTCCACAATCAGATATTTTCCGTCCGGCAGCTCAAACACTTCACTGGCCTCTCTCAGCTCATCATCCGGCATATCCTGCACATCCATTCCGGATTCCTCCATGTAATCACGGACCTCCCTGATAGAATCCACAACGACGGCCATACAGTCTTCCAGAAACGCCTCGGCCTCCGCGAGTGTCTCTGCCACCGGTTCATCAAAAAGCTGTGACTGTTTTTTTAAAAATACTTCCAGACATTCTTCACTGTAACTCTGCATGATATTTCCCCCTTTTCCTCTGTATATCCAGTAATTCTTCCGGACGTTCGATAATGTAATGGGCATGGTGTTCTTCCAGTTCCCCGCGTTCCCTGAAGCCCCACAGAACTCCGATCGTCAGCATACACGCCCTGTTGCCCGTCTTCATATCTGTGTCGGTATCGCCGACATACATGCATTCTTCCGGCTTCACTCCCAGTCTGTGCGCGATCAGCAGAGCACTGTCAGGCGCAGGTTTCCGCGGGATACTTGGCATCTGCCCCTGAATGACATCGAACAGCCCATCCCCGTATATCCCATGAATGGCCCCCACAGCCGCCGGATGCGGCTTGTTCGTACAGACGGCCAGATGTACTCCGCGTTCTCTCAGCTCCAGCAGTGTCTCCGGCATGCCTTCATACGCCCTCACATGATAAAGAGGGTCTTTTGCAAATAAATCCCGGTACATCTGTCTTGCCTCATCCAGGTACGACAGATCGCCTCCTGTCTTAACAAAGCAGCGCCTGATCAGTTCATCCGCACCGTCACCGGCAAAATAATTGAAAAGTTCCACCGGAACCGAGTCCAGTCCATAATGTGTCAGTACCTGATTTGCCACATGCGCAATAGACTCTACGGTATCTAATAGTGTTCCATCCAAATCAAATAAACATGCCTTGTACATCCATGTTCTCCTTTTTCGCGCATTTTTGTTTAAAATTCAAAAAAAAGCATACGCTTTAAGTATACCCCGCTCAAATCGGTGCCGCAACCGATTTTCAGTTTTTTTTACTTTATGCTTTCTTTTTTTACAGAAAAGTATTACAATGATTTTAAATTCAGGTTATAAAAAAGGAGAATGATTGCTATGTGCAAAAACAATGTCATAAAGAAGCTGGCATGCCTTGCATTTATCGGTGCCGCTATCGGCGGGCTCATTATTTTTTTCAAAAAATTTGAAAAAGACGGTGATGACCTGTTCGAGGAAGGAGAGGACGATTTTGACTCCTGTCCCGGATGTGCCGACACCAGCCGAAGTTATACGACAATCTCCGGCGATGCGGTTGCTGCCCAGGATGAGCATCCTGAAAAAGCTGCAGAAGAAGCTGTGAAAGAGGCTGTTGAAAAAACAGAAAAAGAAGCAGAGAATACCTCAGAAACCATATAAACGATGCTATGAAGGAAGAGGCTGATTTCGTCACAAGAAATCAGCCTCTTCTGTCGTTTATTTCCATGCCCGGCAAAGCCTGTTCATCCCCTGCCGTATTTCCTCCTCGGACAGCGTCGCATACCCGAGAATCACCGCCCGGGATTCTTCCGGAGACATACTGCCTGCGGTATCATAGGCAGAAAGTCCATAGATACGAACACCCTGTGCAGCAGCCCGCTCCACAGCTTCCTGTTCTGTTATTCCGCCGGTGAATGTCAGCCCCACATGAACTCCCGCATTTTCCCCAAACACCCGGCAGATATCCGTCATCTGTTTCAATTCTGCAAGAAGTACATCATGTTTTCCTTTGTACAGGGCCCGCATCCGGTTCAGATGCCGCTCGTAATGCCCGTCACGGATCAGCAGTTCGATAATCCTCTGGTCCACTTTCGATACTGTGGCAGAAAAATTGCTTCCGCACTGTCCATATCGTTTGACCAGCTTTTCCGGCAAAACCATATAACTGATACGTATTGCAGGTGCGATTGATTTGGAAAACGTGCCGAGATAAATCACATTCTGATGGCTGTCATACCCCTGCAGTGCCGGAATCGGCTTTCCGCGGTACCGAAATTCACTGTCATAATCATCCTCAATGATGTAGCGTTCGCCGGCGTCATCCGCCCACGAAAGCAGCTGCATGCGCCGTTTGACCGGCATGACATTTCCCATGGGGAACTGGTGAGACGGCATCACGTAAGCAATATCTGCGCCGCTTCTCTCCAGTTCATCGATCCTCATACCCGCATCATCCATGGCTATGCTGCATACCTGATATTCCAGGTTCAAAAACCCCTGATACGCGCTCTTATACGTTGGGTTCTCCATGGCGATCACATGGTGCTGCCCCAGGATTACCCTGAGCAGCATCAGCAGGTAATCGTTTCCGGCGCCCACGATAATCTGTCCCGGCGTACAGTGCACTCCGCGGGCATGGTGCAGATAGGATGCCAGAACCTGGCGGAGTTCCCATTCTCCCTGCGGATCTCCCAGCTGAAACAGCGATGTGTCATCCTGCTGAAGGATTTCCTTTGATATTTTTCTCCACTGATTCTGCGGAAAGCCATGCGCATCGATACCATTGACCGCAAAATCGTATGTGTATTCCTCCAGATTTCCCGGCTTTTTCTCGTCCGGCACAGCCTCTTCTTCCGGAAACTGATATATGCCTTCAAGTTCACATACGAAATATCCCCTGTATGGGATAGATTCGATGTATCCTTCCGACATCAGCTGCATATAGGCAAGGTCCACAGTGCTCCTGCTGACCTGCAGGTAACGGCTCAGTGCACGCGTAGAAGGCAGACACTCCCCCGGGAGTATCTGCCTCTTTTGAATTTCCATTTTCAGGTGCTGATAAATCTGTTCATACAGGGGAGTTTTACTCTCTCCATCCAGAGATATGGTCAGCTCTCTCATCCTTCACCCTCTTATTTCGGCAGCTTGAATGAACTTTTCAGAGATACAATTCTGTTGAATACAAGCGCATCTTTCTTCGAATCTTTTACATCCACGCAGAAATATCCATTTCTCACAAACTGAAAACTATCGTACGCTTCTGCCTCTGCAAGTGAGGGCTCAAGATAACAGTCTTTTAATACGGTCAGAGAATTCGGATTCAGATTCAGAGTTCCGTCTTCATTGTATACCCCTTTTTCTTCATCGATGATATTTTCATAGAGGCGCACCTCCGCCTTGACAGCAGTCGCGGCAGCCACCCAGTGAATCGTACCCTTTACCTTTCTTCCCGTAAATCCGCTTCCGCTTCTCGTCTCGGGATCGTACGTGCAGTGTACTTCCGTCACGCGGCCGTTTTCGTCTTTGACGAAGCTTTCACATTTGACAAAGTATGCATTCATCAGACGGACTTCATTTCCCGGAAACAACCGGAAGTACTTTCTCGGCGGTTCCTCCATAAAATCTTCGCGTTCGATATACAGCTCTCTTGCAAACGGAACTTTTCTGGTGCCGAGATCTTCATTTTCCATATTGTTGGAGACCTCAAAATATTCCACCTGATCTTCCGGATAGTTGTCGATCACAAGTTTGACCGGATCCAGCACCGCCATCATACGCGGCCGTTTCATCTTCAGATCCTCGCGTATACAGTATTCCAGCATTGCATAGTCCACGGAACTGTTTGCCTTTGACACCCCACAGAGTTCCACGAACATCCTGATGGATTCCGGCGTAAACCCTCTTCTTCGAAGCGCCGCGATCGATACGAGACGTGGATCATCCCAGCCGTCTACAATGCCGTCTTCCACGAGTTTCTTTATATAACGCTTTCCCGTCACAACGTTGGTCAGATATAATTTGGCAAATTCAATCTGTTTCGGCGGCTTTTCGTACCCTAACTCCTGAACAACCCAGTCATACAGAGGTCTGTGGTCTTCGAATTCCAGGGTACAGATGGAATGTGTCACTCCTTCAATCGCATCCTCGATCGGATGCGCAAAGTCGTACATCGGATAAATACACCATGCATCCCCGGTGTTGTGATGTGTCATATGCGCTACCCGGTAAATGATCGGATCTCTCATATTGATGTTCGGAGAGGACATATCGATTTTTGCACGGAGTACTTTTTCACCGTCCTGATATTTTCCTTCTTTCATCTCCTGGAACAGTCTCAGATTCTCCTCTGCGCTTCTTTCTCTGTACGGACTGTTTTTTCCGGGCTTTGTCAGCGTTCCGCGGTATTCTCTGATCTCTTCCGCAGTCAGATCGCAGACATATGCTTTGCCTTTTTTGATCAGCTTCACTGCCGCCTCATACATCTGCGGAAAATAGTTGGATGCGAGAAACAGACGATCTTCCCAGTCAGCCCCCAGCCATGCGACATCCTCTTTGATCGAATCCACAAATTCTTCTTTCTCTTTCGTAGGATTCGTATCGTCAAAGCGAAGATTAAACTTCCCATGATATTCCTGTGCCAGCCCATAGTTCAACAGTATGGATTTGGCATGTCCGATATGCAGATAACCATTCGGCTCCGGCGGAAATCTGGTACATATCTCCTCATATGAACCTTCAGACAGATCCTTTTCGATGATCTGCTCAATAAAATTTTTGGAAATCGTTTCTTTTTCCACTTGTTTTCCTCCTCAGGTGCGAACTGAGCCGCCTGTTCGTGGGCGACTCAGCTTTTTACATTATTATTTTAGTATCATACCATAAAATTCCCACTTGTCAAAGGGTCTTACATCATTCCCCGAAACATACTCATCAGATTTTGCGTTCCCGCATCCGCAATAATCGGAATAAAGATGTACAGGATCAGGCAGACAGCTGCCGCCGTCACCACCAGCGATACGATCAGGCAGTAAAGCTTACGGTTCGTTTCCATCCTGACACCGTGTTCATATCCCCTCAGGAAAAACAGATAACTGACTGCAGCGAATATCAGAAACAGAACCACCGCAAATTTGGGAAGCGCCAGCGCAAAGATCGCCGACAGCAAAATACCTGCACTGTCAGCAAATGATGATACGCCGACGGCAGTCAGCATTTTATGCAGTGTCGTACTCCCTCCAAACATGGCAACAACTCCCTTAAAGATCCCCGCCTGAAGATACGCCCCGCCAAAGGCAGCTATGATGATCAGAAGAAATACCTTCAGGATCGAAATATCCACCGCACCATAAGAGATGCTCTTCAGTTTCGATATGGCCACCAGGCTGACCAGAAAACAGATCAGCGCCTTCAGCCCAACCATCTCCAGTCCCATCACACTGTTGTTGCTGTCACTGATCTTTCTGATCGTTGAATCCGGTCTGGAGATCAGCGGAATAATTTCAGCGAACATATTTTTCGTATTCTTCACGAACTGACCTTTTTTCTCATTAAACCACTGGGTGTTGAAGTTACCCTGTGGTCCTCCATATGGACTGCTCTGATACGGATTCCCCGGCTGCGGTCCCACATACGGGTTCCCCTGATACGGATTCCCCGGCTGCGGCCCCATGTACGGATTTCCCTGATATGGATTCCCCGGCTGCGGCCCCATGTACGGATTCCCCTGATATGGATTCCCCGGCTGCGGCCCCATGTACGGATTCCCCTGATACGGGTTCTTCTGACACTCTCTATCCTGATCTTCCTGCAAATCTGTTGATCTTCCCCCATCATCAGGAGTCTTTGCATCATGATCTGCCTGTCCCGCTGTATCCCGGGCTTTCTCCCGATCCTGTGCCGAGACTTCCGTCACTTTTTCTTCCTGTGAACCGCAGACCGATGATGTCTTCTCCGTGCAGCCGCAGGGTTGTCCGTTGATCAGCGGTTTCCCGCATTTTGTACAGAAATTTGCCATAGTCCCCTCCTCTTTCCTTTATTTTTTATTCCTATGTTAAAATTATAAGATATTCACGGGTAATGTCAAGTATTTCCCCAGCTGCCGGGTTATTGACATATCATAAAATCTATGATACGTTATATACCAAAAAAGAAAGGTGTGATAAATTTAAATGGACGACAGTGACAATAGCCACAGGGAAACAACCCTTACTGATTATCATATGATGACATCGACTGTTCCATGCAGTATCTTAGATAGCTGAGGTATAGTCTGCGCTTCCGAACCGAAGTACAGACTATGCCTTTTTATGTTCTCTTACATGTCACATATAAAAAATCAAGGAGGTTTCCAATACTATGATTGGTGCAATTATCTTACAGATCATTCTGATCATTTTGAATGCGACTTTTGCAAGCGCAGAGATCGCCGTTATTTCTATGAACGATACGAAACTGAAACGACTCACCGCGCAGGGTGATTCCCGGGCAGTAAAACTCTCTTCCCTGACCGAACAGCCGGCACGTTTTCTCGCCACCATACAGGTTGCCATTACGCTTGCATCGCTGCTGGGAAGTGCTTTCGCCGCTGACAATTTCGCAGGTCCTCTCGTCGATATCCTTATCAGCGCCGGCGTACCCATACCCAGGAATATAATGAACTCCCTGGCTGTCTTTCTCATAACACTGATTCTCTCATATTTCAGCCTGGTCTTCGGAGAGCTGGTGCCGAAACGGATCGCAATGAAGCAGGCCGACGCCCTCTCACTGAAGATGTCCCACCTTCTGTACGGAGTATCGAAGGCATTTGCACCGCTCGTCGCGCTGCTAACTGCCTCCACCAATGTAATGCTCAGGCTCCTGGGGATCAATCCTGATGAGGATGATGAAAAGGTAACCGAGGAAGAGATCCGCATGCTTCTGATGGAAGGAAGTGAGGACGGAACGATTGATATACACGAGAATGAAATTATACAGAATGTATTTGAATTTGACGATATCTCAGTAGAACAGATCTGTACTCATCGTATCGATGTGATCGCTCTGTACATAACAGACGACATCGAGAAATGGGAAGATACGATTTACAGCAGCCGCCATACTTATTATCCGGTCTGCGGCGAGAGCAATGACGATATCATCGGCATCTTAAATACCAAAGAATACTTCCGGATCAAAAACCGGACGCGTGAACATGTACTGGATGCAGCACTTGACAAGCCTTATTTTGTACCCGAGAGCATGAAAGCCAATGTACTGTTTCAGAACATGAAAAATTCCCGTATCTATTTTGCCGTCGTGCTGGATGAATACGGCGGACTGAGCGGTATCATAACCGTCCATGATCTGATCGAAGAGATTGTCGGTGATCTGTACGAGACCGAGGAACCGGCAGATATCGAACAGATCAGCGATGATACCTGGTGCATCCAGGGCTGCGCTGCGCTCGACGATGTTGCGGACATCCTGGGCATCAAACTTCCCGTCGATGATTACGATACGTACGGGGGGTACCTGTGCAGCGTCATCGGCAGGGTTCCCAACGATGAAGAGTGTTTTGAATGTGAAACCGATGATATACATGTCCAGGTACATTCGGTCTTTAACCACCGGATCGGCAGTACGACGGTTAAAAAACGAAAACATTGACCATGACAGAAGGAGTCCGCGGGCAACTGCCCCGGACTCCTTCTGTGTTCTTGAGTTATAGCCGTATCTGGCTGGTACACACATAGTCCAGCAGTTCCTGGCTGTGGCTGACCACCAGCATTCCAATCTTTCTCTCCTTCACTTCCCGGAGCAGGAAGTTCCAGATCTGTCCCTGGGTAATCAGGTCCAGCATGGTACTGATCTCATCGGCAATCAGGTAGCGGGTTCTTTGTCCAAGGGCTCTGGCTATGCAAAAACGCTGCAGCTCTCCTCCGGAAAGCTCCTGCGGATATCGTCCGAGCCAATCCGGTTCAATCCCCAGTCCGCGGACCACACGTTCTTCAATCTGGTCTCCTTCCTCCAGCACTGCCTCCATCTTCAGCCTGGGATTGACTGATTTCTCAGGATGCTGCCAGATCATCTGTACCGGACAGTATCCTTTCTTCGGAAGCGGGCGGCCATCCAGCAGGACCTGTCCCGAATCCGGCTGCATATACCCCCCGATAATCTTCATCAGCGTAGTCTTCCCGTAACCGCTGGGGGCGGTGACGCCTATGCGTTCCTGTGAGCCCACTTCCAGGCTGACACGATTCAGAACCGGTTCACCCTCTTCCTGATAGGAAAATACAATATCTTTAGCTTGCAGACTCATGACTGTGCCCCTCCTCACCCTGACATTTTACACAGCGTACAGTTCCGCAGCGTACGATTCGTGAAGTGATCTCTCCTTCACATTCTTTTGAAAACATCGGGCAGCGCGGTCCAAACACACATCCTTTCGGAAGTTCCTTCACATACGGCTGATTCCCGGCTATCGGCGAAAATCCATTTCTCGGCATTGCACGCCAGAGAGCTTTCGTATACGGGTGCCTCAGCGTCTCTTCCGCTTCAAAATCCGCCACCAGCGCCTCTTCTACCGTCGTCCCGGCGTAAAAAACCGCAATGCGGTCAGCCACCTCAAGCGCCAGTTCAATATCGTGGGTAATCAGCAGCACCCCGTTTCCCTCATCAGCGAAAGTCCGGAAATCCTTCATCGCCTTCTTGGCAAGCGAAAGCTCGAGCCCCGGTGTAGGCTCATCTGCGATGATCAGTCTCGGATTACCCATAAGAGCCGTACTGAGCAGAATCCTTCTGCTCATGCCCCCGGAGCACTCGAACGGGTACAGATCCTGTGTATCTTCCTGCAGCTGATATTTTTTAAACAGTCCGCGCTGCTTTTTTTTGGTCACGTCGTCTTTTCTGCCCTGGCGCACCTGTTTCCCAACTTTCATCAAAGGATCCAGATAATTGACGCTCTGCGGAACCAGTGCGATTTCTTTTCCTCTCACCTGCTGCTTGCGCTGTTGTGTCAAAAGCTCCTGCTCAAAATAAATTTCTCCGCTCATGCTGGCATTTCCCGGCAGAATTCCGAGAATGGCGTGTGCCAGCAGGCTTTTTCCGGAGCCGCTCGCACCAACCACCGCTACGATCTCACCTTCATGGACAGATACATTCAGATCCGATATGACCGGAAGGTCTATCTGCCTGGTTCCCCGGTCATACTGTTTAAACGATACTGAGAGATTACTGATCTCCAGTATATGCCACTTATTCAGACAACTCATACTTACCTCCCGTTTTTATTCATGCGCACTGGATGGGTCCAGAAGCTTTCTGAGGCTGCTGCCCGCCACATCAAACAATACAACTGTCAGCACCAGCATCACACCCGGCAGCACTGCCAGCCACCATTTTCCGGTAATCAGATATTTCATGCTTTCCGAAAGAATAATGCCGATCGCCGGCTGCTCTGATGAAAGACCAAAGCCTAAGAATGTAATACTGGCCTCGTGCAGGATCGCATGCGGAAACATCAGGATCAGCCCTACGATAAACTGAGGCAGAAGATGCGGCACCATATGCTTCATGGCTGTCTTCATTTTGCTGTGTCCCAGCCGATGGGCAATCTGGATATACTGACTGTTCTTCAGCTGCAGCACCTCTCCCCTGATAACACGCGCAAGTGATGGCCAGTGGGTAAGTGCAACTCCAAGGACGACCCCTTTCAGCCCTTTCCCAAGTGCATACGAGATCAGCAGCAGCAGCAGGATATGCGGGATCCCCAGAATCATATCGATCAAAAAGGAGATTACACTGTCAACTTTATTCCCAAGCACCGCCGCCATCACGCCCAGTAAAAATGCGATGACCGCGCTGATCCCTGCTGCCGCTACTCCGATCAGAATACTGATGGACAGTCCGGTCAGAGTTCTCGCCAGCATATCCCTGCCCAGCCAGTCCGTGCCGAACAGATATGAAAGACCCGGCGCAAGATTTTTTCTTGAAAAGTCTGTCACTCTGGCAGTATCGTAACAAAACACGCCGGCTGCCGCCACCAACACAAGAAACACCACTGCGGCTGTAAAAATGATAATGGTCTTTTTTCTCTGGTTCATGATACGGCCCCTCCTTTTCTCATTCGCGGGTCGACCACACCGTACAGTATATTGGCAATAAAATTGCCTGAAAATACGATCGCCGCCGTGACCAGAGTAATACCCATTAAAAGCGGCACATCACTGCCCGTACCCGCGGCGACAGCCGCCTGTCCGAGACCCGGGTAAGAAAATACCTGTTCAACCAGTACAGAACCGCCGATAATCTCGCTGATAGAAGCAAACTGAAGGGTGAGTGCCGGAAGAATAATATTGCGCAGGCCATGCCGGCATACCATACGCTTTCTGCTCTCTCCCCGCGCCTGTGCGAACAGCATATAATCGCTTTCCATCACATCGATCATCTTCTCCCTGGTATGGAGCGTGATATTGGAAACACCCGTGATGGAAAGGGTGAGTGCCGGAAGTATCGCATGCTGGATACGGTCGAGAAACGTTACGCCTGCAGCCTCCACTCCGATCGGCACGCTTAAGCCCACCGGCAGCACCTTAAGCCATACCGCAAATACAAGCAGCAGCAGCAGCGCCAGCCAGAAAACAGGAGTGCTGGCGATCAGAAGGGAATACCCCTTGATGAGCCTGTCAATCCAGGTCCCCCGGAACACGCCTGCCAGGATTCCCAGCAGAAAGCCCAAAAGCCCGGATATCATCCAGGCTATTACCATCAGCATCATCGAGTTGGCAAGTTTCACCCCGATCACCGCTGTCACAGGCTGGCGATACAGGAGAGAATCTCCCATATCGCCCTTTATAAAATCTTTTGCCCAATTCAGATACCGCTGCACGGGCGGTTCATCCACACCCCAGTAAGATTCCAGCTTCTCTTTCTGTTCCTGACTCATCGCTCCCAGTGCAGCCTGGCCCACGTTTGCCTGCAGCGGATCGATCGGCGACACACTGACCAGTGTAAATGTCACCACGCTGACAGCAAACAGCAGCAAAATCATTCTGATGAAGTTTTTTCCTATAAATCGTATACCGTAGCTTTTCAACGTCAGTTACTCCATTCCCACTGATCTACATTATTTACAATAGACCATCCATGTCCGTGCGGATGAATCTTCTGTTCCGCCACTTTCAGCCCATCTCTCACATAATAGAGGTGGTCCACATTGCACAGCCAGATCCATGGAATATCGCCGTCCTGTGTGATGCCGGAAGTACCGTCCCACTGGGCTTTCTGCCACAGTTCGTAGGATTCTTCCAGACTTCCCGCCTGAAGTGCTTCATCCATATATTTATCCACTGTTTCATTCGCATACGGAGAATACTCTGCAGTTCCTGTATCACTCATCGTGTGATAAATATTATAAAGTTCCATCGGCGTGTGCGCGCCCCATCCCCACATCAGCGGCTCGGAAAGCGCCCTGTCATATGCCACATCCCAGCCGGCACCTTCTGTTTTGACAGAAATGCCGATCTCTCTCAGCTGGTTAGCCGTATCTTCTGCCAATGCCTGGCGAACTGAGTCATCCGGGTGGAACATCAGTGTGAATTCAGCTTTCACTCCGTCTTTTTCACGGATACCGTCGGAGCCTTCCGCCCAGCCGGCATCGTCCAGAATCTTTTTCGCCGCTTCCTGATCATAAGACACTTCCGCGTCGGCATTGTACCAGGGCAGTTTGTCACATACGCTGTAAGCAGCCGTTCCGTAACCGCCCAGTACATTTTCAATCATTTCCTCACGGTCAATACCGATATTGATCGCTCTGCGGATTGCGAGATCTGAGGTAACATCGTTGCCAACCGTCAGTCCGTCTTTCTCCTCGGCCGGTACCGCCGGCAGATTAAAGCCTCTGTTGTCAACAGATGCCACCTGCAGGAGACTATAACCTGAAATGTCCTGATCTGCATAGGAAGCCGCAGTGTGCGCCACATCCACCTGTCCCGCCATTGCCGCAGCAAGCGCCGCGTCTTCATCCATAAACAGAACCGTCAGTTTTTTAATTTTAACTTCGTCACCATAATAATCCGGATTTGCCTCAAAGATTACCTGCTGTCCCTTGTCCCACTGTTTCATGATATAACGTCCGGACCCAATCGGGTTCTGTCCGTAATTGCTGTCATATGCATGTTCCGGGACAATGCCGACGATCGCCATCGTATAAGGCCAGATGGAAAACGGTGTTTCCAGATGAAATTCTACTGTTGTTTCATCCACAGCCACAGCCTCCTTCAGCATCGTAAAATCATTGACACTGCTGTTTTCTTTACAATTGTTATAGGTAAACGCCACATCTTCTGCTGTCAGCGGTTCTCCGTCTGTGAATTTCACATCATCGCGGATTTTCACAGTCCAGGTAAGTCCATCCTCGCTGACCGTATAGTCTGTCGCCAGATCTTTATCAATCTTCAGATCTTTTGTTGTTGTGGTCAGAGTACTCTGGATGAGCGGCTCATGCACGTGTTCCCCGGCTCCCCATCCGTACGCAGGGTCAAATCCGGATTCAGGCTCTGATGTCGTCGGCATCGTCACAACGACAGATTCCTGATCCGCTGAAGTGCCTTCATCTGTCTTCTCTGCACCCCCCGCTTCCTGTTTATTCTCCGGACCTTCTTTGCTGCCGCCGCTGCATCCGGCTAAAATCCCTGCTGTCATCGTAACAATACATAACAGCGCAAATAATCTCTTTTTCATGTCAATCTCCTTCCAACGGTTTGTGTTAACATATTAACACTCTGACTAATCGTCCACAAGCCCGGCCGGGGGATATTTTTTGTTTTTCCTTTTTGTCACATCTTCAGATTAAAGTCATAATATAATATGATAACAGGCCTGGGAACCTGTAAAACATGAGACACCCGCCCGGACAGGGCGGTCGTTGGTATCGCAGCACCTAAAATATAAATCGGAGGTAACATGCAGGTAATTTCAAATAAGACGCTGGAAAACACAATGTATTATCGTGATATACCAGTATTTGTTTATCAGATTAATTATCCTTCTTTCTCCACCTCATGCCGGATGAGGGCAGCCCGGGAAATCAATGAATATTACGCCTCCGCAGCTAAAGACCTTGAGTTCTACTGCCGAACGACACTCTATCCGCGCGCTGTGGAAAATGCCAGATACATACCCAGCAATCGTCCTCCATTCAACAGCTATGAGCTGATCGTCAAATATCATGTTCCGTACAATATAAACTGTATCACCAGTTTATATTTCGATCAGTATACTTTTATGGGCGGCGCTCACGGGGAAACTCTGCGCAAATCAAGTACCTGGGATTTCTGCAGCGGCAGACAGCTCCAGCTCTCTGATTTCTACCCGCCGGTTTCCACATCTTTGGAAACACTTTTTAAGGAGCTTGAACGCCAGACTGCAGAGCGCCTGCGTACGTCTCCCTCCTCTTATTTCGACAATTATGCGGAGCTACTCAGAAAAAACTTCCGACCGGAAAATTTTTACCTGAAACCGGAAGGCATCGTAATTTATTATCAACAGTATGAAATTGCTCCATATGCCAGTGGTATTCCAGAATTTTTGATAACATAACTTGTGTCACATGCTGAAAAGGTCATCCGCCGAAGGTGACCTTTTTCAATTTGCAGATAGTTCCTGCTATATTCCCGGCAGACAAAAACGCTCAGTAATCATTGTTATAAACAACTGTTTTTTTCGTAATTCTTGTTATTAACATGTCTTTTTTAGACTTATATTGTCTTATTTTGTCTTATTTCACCAAATTTTTTTAATTTACAGCATACTTAAGAATGTTTACATCAAGGAGGTAGTTACCGTGTCCCTACAAGACGTTATGCTGCTTATTCAGTCTATTTCAGGCCATCCCTGCCGTAAGGGGTATTATCATCTGGCTCTCGCTGTCTATTACTGCTGCCAGGTTCCTGTCTATTCCGGAATTTGTCTCGAACGTCAGATTTATCCCTTGATCTCCAATGAAATCAATCTTCCTGTAAGGTCAATTTCACGCAGCATCTCCCGTGCCGTCTGCGACTGCTGGGATTACGGAAATCGCACTAACCTTGACAAGGTTGCCAATCGCCATCTGATCGAAAAGCCTTCCCCAAAAGAGCTTATCATCTATCTCTGCAGTTATCTCGCAGGGTATCCGGATTTAATATAGACAAATTTGTTTTACAAATGAGAGGGTAACATGGACAGAATCACACAGTTAATACAAAAACTTGGGATCCGCTCTACGTATTGCGGATATCATTATTTACATTATGCGATGACTTTATGTCTCAGAGATGAAAATTATCTTCTTCACATCTGGAAATATCTTTACAGTGATGTCGCACTTCATTACGGCAAAAGCAGAAGCAGCGTTGAGCACGCCCTGCGTACTGTCGTCGCCGCCTGCTGGAATCACGGAAACAGGGAATTCCTGCATGAGATCTCCGGCTGCCGCCTCGAACAGTGCCCGACGGTTGGTGAATTTATTGAAATTCTTTTCCACTGGCTCGAAACAGACAAATAATTTCTATTGAAATTTTTCAGTATCGTGCTATACTACCCTTATGGGGTATTGGCGCAGCTGGGAGCGCGCAACATTCGCATTGTTGAGGCCACGGGTTCGAATCCCGTATACTCCACTGTTAAAAGTCTGTATTTATGCGGGTTTTCGGGAAATTTATTTTTATATCTGTCCTCTCATGGGCAGATATTTTTTTGTTTGGGGACTATTCTCGCGTAGCCATTTGCTGGTTCTGTTTTTTGTGCAAATAAAAATAGCCCCCGGCGGGACTTCCAGGGGGCACATAGCGCAGCATACTATGATTGCAAATAATATCTTAATCTTATGCTACGTAGATATTATAGACTAAAAACATCTATTTTTCAATAGTATACCATCATTTTTACAGTACTCTCAGTTGTAGTTTTGCAATGTTTCCCCTGATTAATGTTTGTATACACACCAAAACAAATTTGCGAAAACATATTGTATCCTAAACATATAAATAATTACATTCTTAATCAGGAGGGAACATATGGATACACAAAACACAGAAAAATCTTCAAGTGCTGCTTTGGGAGCTGTATTATGTTTTGCCGCAGCCTTTTTACCCATCAGCAGATCAGAAACTTACTCCGATGTAACGGCCGCTTTGCAGGGAGGCTCCATTGCCTCTAATATGATTATTGGGTTTTCCAAATTGGGAGCAGCCTATATCATCATGGCAGTCATTACATTATATTTGATTGTAAAATCCAATTCGTTTTCAAAATTTATGGCTGTTGTAACGAGTGTTTATGGTTTGTTTCTACTAAAAGCTCTCTGTTATCAAAGTAATACCGCATTTTATACGACAAAAATGGCATGGGGGAGTTACGTACTTATTGGCGGTATCATCTTAATGCTTGGTGGTCTATTTTTCGGTACTAAAACAAAGGTTAATCCTGTAACGAATACTACTAAAAATACAAAAACGCTCTTAACATGTCCATACTGCTCAAAAAGAATGAATGTGCCTTCAGGTCGTGGAAATATTGAAGTAACTTGTGCTTATTGTAGTCAGATATTCAATGTTAGAACTTGAATTAGTCCATTGTTTTTGTAAGCCGGTTGGAAACAGAAGGCCTGGTCACCTTAAAGAGTCTCTTTATCAACGAAACAAAAACAGAAGCGAATGTCCGATGCCCTTTACACAAAGTACAACATGTTTTTGGCAGACCATGGACATGATATCATATAAGAACGACCATTTCCGGAAGTTCAGAAAAAAAATTGTACAGTAATATCCTTCAAAACAACTTTTTTCCGTCCGAAATATCAATACCAAGCTCTTTCGCCCTGCCGGTCTGCTGATATGGATTGATTTTTTCCACGAAGCCGTCATGCTTGAAAAGCGAACCCGTATTCTTAAACCAAAAGGTCACGCCCGCCCCCGCGCATTGCTCCCGGATATTCAGCACCCACTCATAATCGCACTCACGCGCAGCCCGCCCCGTTTCTCCGCCAACGGTAACATGATCCACTCCGTAAAGATATGGGGTCAGGTCAATTGCCTCTAAAAGCGGAGCGCAGGCAATGAAACGCCGTTTTATAGGATAGGATAAAAACAAGGGCAGCCGGTAATCAGCCAGCGCCTGGTTTTCTACCGTGCAGCCGATGTTCACATTGTCATAGCCCTCACCCCAGTCGGCGGGAAGGGATACCAAGAAGCGGTCGATCCGCTTTGTCAAAATCAAAAAATCAATGTCCGTCCGTTCCCGGATCATTGCCCAGACTTCTTCACGCCACCCGTCTGCTTCAGGCAGGAAAAAGTCGGTGGCAAAGCAGGTAGCGAGGATCTTATCCCCTTTGATGTTGTATTCGCCCTTTTTATTTCTCCGGATGGGCCAGTCGAATTTATCTGTTTTCAGAATCGTATTCTGACCATAGCGTTTTGCATACGGCCCATAAAAATAACAGTTTGCACAGCCGTCACTTATTTTGTAGCAGCCCGTCCACGGTTCCCAGTTCATAGGTGTCCTCCTTATTTCTGTGCATAATATCGGTGCTTGGCTTTACCAAAACCACCCGTACCGATATTCCCTGATTTCATGTACCCACTGCCGGGTGGGTATCAGATAAATTATATAATAAAATCCCATCACGTTATAGTAAAAAACCGACATGATTTTCAAATTTTTTGAGGAGTAAAGCACTGATGAAATCCTTATTGTAAAATTCTTATTAAGCATTTTATATATCTTTTATCATCTTGTCACTATTTGTTAAGAATAGCATCACAGTTCTATCACAATTGTACTGTATACTTCTCTTATAAACAAAGAGGGCAGCAGCAATAAAAGTCAGAGATAAGTTCAGAGAACGCCGTTGTACCTCGCCTAAAAACAATTTACATTTATATAGATTTTTTTCATATCTGCCGGGGCTTTTGCCTCAGCTCTCCTTTTATTAACTCATATTGTTCATTAAAACGTTGTGTGGAATCGCACATGGTATTTCAAACCCTGGGGCGGCTATATCCGGTTTGACCCGTCCCTCCCGCGTATAGCCCCTGCCGGAAGTCAGCAAAATACTGTCATTGTATTGATTATAAGCACCCACCGTCAGTGCATAATCTGCGTTCCATTCTCCTCTTCAAGCAGTATATTGTTAACCCATATCGTTGTCGTGCTTAAGACAAAATGATGTTCAACGCATCCGGATAAAGATGGGTATACAATCGGCATGGATTCTCCGTTCGGCGATATAATCTGGATTGAAAGCCTTGCCAGAAGATCCGGCCAGATTTGGAAAGCAAACATCGGGTCCTTGCGGGACACTTTGAGCTCAAACTCTTCGCTGAAAGGAGCCTCAGTCACATTGCCATAGTAATGCCTGCGGTTGTTCCCTTCATTTCCCGCGGCAGCAGATACATTGACCTGTGCCATTTGTCCGAGATTATTAATATAACTGCTTGTCGCCCCTGCCGCCTCATGACCTGTCATGGCTGAACTTATGGCAATGCAGATAACAAGTGGTTTCCCCAGGGTTTTTGCCACATTTAATACGTATCGGATTCCCAGCATGAGATCTGTCTCCTGATAGCATAAAACGTCATCAGGAACACACATGATCTTCCGAAGGTTCTGTTTTGCCTTTTTAAGTTTAACCACAACAAGCTGAGCTTCCGGAACGACACCGGAAAAAGAAGTTTCTTCATTTCGGCTGCCTGCTATGATACTCGCAATCGCTGTACCGTGGCCGTTATCATCGAACGTGGTAACAACAGACATCGGTTCTCCGGAGTGGAGCGCAATGTTAATCATTTCCCTGCTGAATTCCGACCCAAAGTTAAAACCCTGCGGCGTCTTATCATCCTGTAATGTCTGATCCCATATAGAAATGATCCGCGTCGTCCCGTCATGAAAAAGAAAGGCAGGATATAAGTATAACAAAAACCACCCTCACGGATGGTTTATATGTTTTACAGCTGATCATACATCTCTTGAAATGTCTGAAGATGGCACTCTTCGTCCTTAATAATACGATGCAGATTTTCAACAATATTCATATCTTCAATGACTTTTGCCTGCCTGGAGTACTTTATAACAGCATCCTTCTCAGCCTTAACCGATTCTGCTATCATAGCCCTCAGCTCCTGAGGATAACCGACATACGAAGGCGACCACCAGCGCCTCCTTCCGTTCTTTACGCACCAGAGTCTGGGGTCTGCACCGAGCTGCCTCGCCAGCTCCGCGAATATATTGAGATGATGCATCTCCACAATACTGATATTATGAAAACATTCTGAAATCTCTCCGTACTTCGGTGCCGTCATAACCGCTATGTAAAAGTACCGTGAGACATCACTTATCTCTGACGCAATATCAGCCATATTGCTGAGCATCTCGCGGGCATACGCTGCATTTCTTTCTTTTACCTGTACTTTCGGATACGGACCCTCCGCCTTGTAGATGCACTCACTGCATTTGCCTTCACTCATTTCCATCCTCCTGATAAAAGATATCATTACCCTATATCTATTGATGAGAGCTGGACAATATGACACAAAGAAAAAACAGTCATCAGCCTGAGAAGCATCTCACTCAATCCAATGGCTGTTCCAGGTATTTTTTATATGTCTTCCCATTTTTTTATGTAATCATTTGTATTGATATTCCTGTTTTTATATGCAAGCACCAGTACCACCAAAAACAGAACAATTGCAGAGCACAGCTTACATTCCTCATAAACCTGAGGAAGCTTATCCCATTGAGTGCGATACATGAACAGGATGACAGCAGCCGCACTGACAAAAATAAACGGGAAGTTTGATGACACGATATGGGAGAATATAGTAACATGTTTCTGGTTAAACTTAATATTTCTTGTTTCCCAGTTAAACTTCTCCCCCTCATGAAACAGACTTAAATATGCTCCGATTTTACAAATTCCCTGCATCTTACTGATAACAATCAGATATGCAGGAATAATCACAATATAAGACAGCAGGATAAAGATCGTATCCTCCTGCGTCAGGGCAAATGCAATAAACGATGCAATAAACACATAGAAAAAATTAATAGTATTATTCACAACAGTGTCTAAATGCAGGAGTTCATCTCTCAGCATTAAATATTCTTTATCCATGTAACGCTCCCTCTGTCCGTTGATTCCCTTTTGATTCCACAATTTCCTTAACTCTGTATAACTTGCCAATATTTTGTACACCCTATGAAAAAAAGGAGTATACACACATGGAAAAACAATCTATTTTCCCGCCAGTGAAAGATATTGTCGATGATTACGACGATGGCAACATCCCGGAGGTGGATCTGCCGAAAAATGCGGCAGATCCGCTGCCGGAATCAGAACGGCCGCGCAAGGACGGGACCGGAGGGGACTGACCCCTCCTTTTTCTTTGCAGAAAATCAAGAAGTCTCCGAAAACACTGATAAAATCAGCATTCCGGAGACTTATCCATAAGCTACAGACGGGAATCGAACCCGTGACCTCAACACTACCAATGTTGCGCTCTACCTACTGAGCTACTGCAGCGCGTAACGTTCCGCTACGATTAGTAATTTTAACAAAGTCCGAGACTGATGTCAAGCGGAAATTGCAGTAATTTCGCGTGACGTCATCAGGTTTTTTCTGTCCCGGTCACACATGCTTTGACTTTCTGACGGATGCGCTGCAATGCATTGTCGATAGATTTAACAGAACGATCCAGCTTTTCAGAAATCTGAACATAATCTGCACCTTCCAGATACAGTTTGAGCACCTGGTTCTCAAAGTCACTGAGTGCTGACTGTATCATTTTCTCAATTCCTGCAGTGCTTTCCTGATCTATGATGATCGCTTCCGGATTTTGTACAGAAAGCTGGATAAGCTGAGATGCAAATTCTTCATCACTCAGCGAAACATAGGAATTCAGCGGCTGATGCTTCTGCCTTTTAGAGCTTTGAATGGCGTTGTACAGCTGACGCTCAATGCAGATCTGGGCAAATGTAGAAAAAGAGGCTGCCTTTCCGGGGCGGAAATCACGCACTGCCTTAAAGAGGCCAAGCATGCCCTCCTGTATCAGGTCATCCGTATCACCGCCTGCCAGATACATCGCCCTGGCTTTCTTCCTGACCAACGGCTTGTATTTATTCAGCAGATACTCTTCCACTTTCCCATCATGATGATTTATTCGTTCTAATAACTCTTCATCCGTAAACTCGTCAAAGTTTTTCATCTTAACCTCTCTGTCTGACGATTTCAAAAGCAAGAATTCCGGCAGCAACCGAAGCATTCAGCGAATCAATGTCTCCTTTCATCGGTATGGAAGCCACAAAATCACATTTTTCTCTTACAAGACGACTGACACCTTCTCCTTCGCTTCCGATCACAAGACCAATCGGCCCTTTCAGATCAAGATCGTACATGGATTCCCCTCCCATATCCGCACAGACAAACCAGAGACCTTCCTTTTTCAGCTGATCGATCTCCGCCGACAGATTTGTCACCTTTGCAACGGGGGTATAGTTCAGCGCCCCCGCCGAAGCCTTAGCGACTGTCGCTGTCAGTCCGACCGCCCGTCTCTTAGGGATAATCACTCCGTGTGCCCCTGCCAGATTTGCTGTACGGATAATTGCTCCCAGATTATGTGGATCTTCAATGTTGTCAAGCAGTATCAGAAATGGCGGCTCGCCTTTTTCCCTGGCCAGCTCCAGCATCGCCTCCACGCTGCTGTATACATAGGATGCGGCATATGCAATCACACCCTGATGCTTCCCTGTCTCAGAAATTTGATCCAGCCGTTCCTTTGCAACGTAATTGATGATCGTATCCTGTTTTTTGGCTTCCCTTATGATCGTCCTTACAGGCCCGTCCTGATTTCCATCGAGGACAAACAGTTTGTCTACACTGCGCCCGGCACGGAAGGCTTCAAGAACCGCGTTGCGCCCCTCTATTTTATTTTCCTCAAACTCACGATTTTCCATATTTTTATTTTTCCTCCAGACCTGCTTTCATCAGGTCAATCATCCTTTTTATATTTCCTGACAGATACAGATACCCCATCAGGGCTTCAAACCCCGTAGCCCTGCGGTAATCCGACACTGAGGCATTCTTCGCGACTGTATGTGGCTTTGCATTCCTTCCCCTTCTGAACACACTGGCTTCCTCATCCGTCAGAAGCGGCAGGATCCTGTCCATCATACCCGCCTGCTTCTGTGCCTTGACAAGCCCGCTGGCCTTTTTATGCATTTTCTGAACCGGCAGATTACCCTCGCTCATAATAATCGTCCGGATCAGAAGGTCATAAATGCTGTCACCGATATAAGCCAGTGACAGCGGCGAATATGACCGCACATCAATATCCGCCAGCTGAAATTGTTCTTTCAGGTAACTTAAGCTCTCTTCCATTTTACCCCTTCTCTTGTGTCCTCAAGAATGATTCCCTGCGCAAGCAGCTGGTCACGGATCTCATCTGCCAGTTTGAAATCGCGGGCTTTTCTGGCTTCCTGCCGTTTTTCGATCAGCGCTTCGATCTCCTCATCGAGGTTCTCCGCCTTTTTGTCGACGATCAGACCAAGCAGATCACAGAGGAACTTGATCTCCTCCAGCAGTGACGCCGCATACGCATGAGAGCTGTTCTCACCGGCAGTTGTATTGGCGAATTTTACAAGTTCAAACACTGCTGAAATCGCATCTGCCGTATTCAGGTCATCATCCATCGCCAGTTCAAATTTATCCCGGTATTCGTTCATCTCTTTCAGCTGTTTCTCTTCCTGCTGTGTCAGCTCGTGTATTTTGGCGCCATCACACAGCGTCTTCAAATGATCCACGGCAGTTACGATCCGTTCCAGCGCATTCTTAGAGGACTCCATGATATCCGCACTGAAATTCAGCGGACTTCTGTAATGGGCGCTCAGCATAAAGAAGCGCAGTACCTGAAGATCGTATTTTTCACCGATCTGACGGACGGTAAAGAAATTGCCAAGTGATTTTGACATTTTGCGGTTGTCGATATTCAGAAACGCATTATGCAGCCAGTATCTGGCAAATATCTTGCCGTTGCAGCACTCACTCTGCGCAATCTCATTTTCATGGTGGGGAAATACAAGATCCTCCCCTCCCGCATGGATATCGATTTCATCGCCGAGATACTTTTTGGACATAACGGAACATTCGATATGCCAGCCCGGACGCCCGTCGCCCCATGGCGACTGCCAGGACGGCTCTCCTTCTTTTTTTGGCTTCCAAAGCACAAAATCCAGCGGATCTTCCTTGGAATCTTCCCCTGTCACGAGCAGGGAACGGCCTCCGCTGCGCAGATCATCCAGATTTTTATGTGAAAGTTTTCCGTACTCCTGGAACTTTCTGGTTCTGAAATATACGGTCCCATCCGCGTTATATGCGTAGCCTTTGTCAACCAGTGTCTGGATCATATCGATCATGCCGTCAATTTCCTGCGTTGCCAGCGGATGTGTTGTCGCGGGTCTGACATTCATCGCCTCCATATCCTTCTTGCACTCTTTGATGTATCGTGTCGAGATCACTTCCGAATCAACGCCTTCTTCAATCGCTTTTGCGATAATTTTATCATCAACATCAGTGAAATTGGATACAAAGTTCACTTCATATCCTTTATATTCCATATAACGTCTCGCTGTGTCAAACACGATCATAGGACGTGCGTTTCCAATGTGGATCAGGTTATATACCGTTGGTCCGCACACATACATCCTGACCTTTCCTTCGGTAAGCGGTACGAACTCTTCCTTGCTTTTCGTCAGCGTATTATACAGCTTCATCTTTATTCTCCTTCTTCTTCATCTTATTCATCAACTGTTTATTAAACTAAAAAAACTCCGTCTCAGACAAGAGACGAAGTAATCCGCGGTTCCACTCTTATAGAGAGATATCCTCTCCACTTTCATACAGATAACGCCTGCCTGCGTGGCGGCATACTCAACGTTCTTCCGCCCGGCTCCCGAATGCACTTCTCTGCTTTTCCCCTTAAGACGGCTTGCAGCCAATGACCATCTCTCTCTGAAAGTTTTCAAACAGGTACTCTTTTCGTTCTCAGCCTTTTATGCTCTTAGTGTATGCAAAAAAATGCTGTTTGTCAACACTTATCCTGTGCATTATTTATCTTTTACACAGCCGCAGCAGCCCTCACATGGCCTGGCGCTCATCCTGTCCTCATCAGCCAGCTCAAGCACCGGTATCAGAGAGCAGATTGCCTGAGATGAAATTCCTTCCATCTGTCCGGTAAAACCAAGTCCTTCCTCTGTCGTGGCTTTTATATTCACCTGATTTGCTTCAAGATTCAGCGCCCGCGCCACATTTTCTGCCATCTGTCCGATATACGGCATCAGCTTTGGCTTCTGCGCAATGATGGTCGCATCAATATTATTAATGATATACCGCTCTTCCTCCAGCAGTTTCCCTACTTTTTCCAGGAGCATAATGCTGGAAACACCACAGTACTGCGGATCAGTATCCGGAAAATGAGTTCCGATATCACGCAGCGCAGCAGCTCCCAAAAGTGCATCCATAATGGCATGTACCACCACATCTGCATCCGAATGTCCCAGCAGGCCTTTCTCATATGGAATTTCAACGCCTCCCAGGATCAGTTTCCGTCCTTCCTCCAGCCGGTGTACATCATATCCCATTCCTACTCTCATATGCTTATCCCTCCGTTTTTCTTATCATACCGTATCATACATTGATTTTCAAACAAAGTTTGTACAAACTTTTACATCGGAGGTCCGTCAGATGCCTCTTGTCCGGCATAAGCCAGACAAGAAGATGCACCTCCTGAACCGGAATAATTAAAGATCCAGCAGCGCGCGCCAGGTCTTTTTGCCTACAATGCCGTCAATTGACAGACCCTTTTGCTTTTGAAATTCCATAACAGCCGCTTCCGTATCTTTCCCGAAGATTCCGTCCGCTCCGGAAGTCCCGATTCCAATTTTATATACATTAGACAGTTTCTCCTGAATCAGCCTGGTTATACCACCGCTTGCCCCTTTGCGCACTGTGGGACAGCCATTCAGTGTATTCGGTCCTGCGATCCCATCCACCTTACCAGGATTATATCCCTGTCTCACCAGCTCCTGCTGCAAACGCAGCACCCAGTTATCCTGCGACGGTGCCGGAATGTTTCCGCCGGCATTCCCCCAGGTTTTCATAAAAGAAGTGACATTTCCATATTTACTTTTCAGCCGTGACGGCGTACTGCCCCAGTCCGGGAGCTGAAAATGCGGACGGTCCACCGGTGAAGTCCAGTCTCCTCCCCATTCCAGTCCAAGAGATTTTCCGATTGCACCTACATGTTCAAAAAAGTTTCCGCTTTCATTGTACGCTCCTGTTCCATCATTTCTGTAAAAATCAAATGCTACCCCCCACTGATGCATGGAACTGTAGGAACTGCCCGGCGCATTTGTTACGATCTGACCCGGTTTTGTCCTCCCCTGAGCGTACAGCGCATCCTGCTCCGCCACACTCCGAAAACTCTCACCTATTGCTATCTGATACCCCTGTCTGGTACACTCTGCTTTTAATTCAGCAGCAAGCTCCTGCAGGCGAGGATGACATTTCGTTATATCTCTGCCCATTATACTTTCTCCTTAACATTTAAATTCCAAATTGCGAGAGCATACTTTCACCGCACCTATCATAAAAATTCTCATAATCATTGAAGATACAGCATATACTCTCTTAATTCATAATATGCCAATAGTTTTAGGGGGTGCGTTTCTGACATTTTTCACGTTAATCATACTTAAAAATATTATTTTATTTTTTTTAATTTAGGTATTGACTTTTTCTTTTTACAATTATATAATAGCAGAGCAGGTTGCGGTTGAGACAAGCAAAAGCGTCTGAATCCACTGTATTACCGTGGGATCTTAGCTCAGCTGGGAGAGCATCTGCCTTACAAGCAGAGGGTCATAGGTTCGAGCCCTATAGGTCCCACTTACTTTGAAAAAAGTAAAATTTCATATGTTTTGGCGAGATAGCTCAGTTGGCTAGAGCACACGGTTCATACCCGTGGTGTCGGGGGTTCAAATCCCTTTCTCGCTACTCAAAGAAAAACCCGTAAACTCAGAGTTTGCGGGTTTTTTATTGTTTGCTCTCAGATCATAGCCAAACAAAAAAACAGCCCCCGGTGGGAAATCCGAGGGCACATAGCGCAGCATACCAAGGTTGCAATTATTCATCTAGTCTTATGCTACATTTATATTATATAAAGATTTCAGCCAAAAATCAAATGGTAAATAATACCATTCATTATCCTCTGCGGTATATCATACTCCCGATCTATACCACCCTGCATTCTTCAGGTTTCTTGTCACCACGTATCGCCTTAAATACCGCCCGCCGAACCCCGATTCTTTCCGAGGGTACATATACAATGGTACAGACAACAGGTTTAATCCATGTCGCATACAGGCATCCTTTCGGAATTTTGAAAAACGGACAGTCTGCTTCTGCTATGCTGTATTGACGCAGCGTTCTTATGCTGATATTTACTGACACATGATTAGTCACCACAAATTTGGCATCCTCACTGCACTTTGCAAGAATAAGACTGGTCATATCATTTTCCTTTCTGACATATCCCAGACAGACAAAATCTTCAGTTCTCATCTCATCTATTCGTTTCCATTTTGGCGTCATAACACTGTCTCCCGTTGTAATAGAAGATATTCTCAATCATCCATCCCGACTTTTATATAGTATGTGTAAAATACATTTCTTTATTTGTCTAATTTTATCGTTTTTTGTCTTTCTATTTCCTGTTTTCCATTAACTCTGTATAATATCATAGACAAAATAATTATATAAGGACGGATTGTTATGCCACTAAAAGATATTATATTACTCATTCAGTCAGTATCTGGACACCCATGTCATAAAAGCTATTATCATTTAGCTCTGGCGGTGTATTATTGCTGCGATTTTCAGATATATCATGGGTTTTGCCTTGATCGTCAGATTTATCCATTAATATCTGACGAAACTGAACTTCCGGTTAAATCGATTTCACGCAGTATTTCCAGGGCTGTTTGTGACTGCTGGGATTACGGTAACCGCGAGAAACTGGACCAAATCGCCAGCCGTCATTTAACCGAAAAGCCCACTCCAAAAGAGTTTATTGTTTATCTCTGCAGTTATCTGATGGGATTTTCTGCGGATCTGATGATCTGACATGCCGCCTCGATACCGCATCCCATCATATCACTGCTGCTGCATCACTGTGTTATCCGTTTTCCCTGGGCTCACCCGCCAGCCCGAGCGCCAGAAGCATTGCGGGGATACATAAGATCCAGGAATGAACTACTGCAATTTGAAAAATGATCCCGCTAAACGCAAATTCAAAACCTGTCACAAAAATGTTTTTCTGTTTTACTATCTGACCGGACACGCCCCAGTCGAACAGTCAGAGTCTCCAATGTCAAAATCCGATTCTTCGTACTCATACCTTGTAAGAAGTGATGGATTAAACGGTCTCATGGCCGTCTTGCGTGCGTCGTACTCCTCTTTCGTAATGGCTTCGTATGGCAATAATTCATAGAAACTGTCATCATAGCTTAAAAATGAAAGAGCAACCACATCGTCCCAGTTATCCCACACCCACTGTTCCGTATCGTCCCACTCATTTTCCCGCACGTGGATCGTGACAGAACAGTTATGGTCCACATAATGCTCCATGAACATTTTATACGTTTCCAGCTGCTCTACAGCCGATACATCCGCTTTCACTTTGCCGGCTGGTGCCTTTACCGGAAATTCCACAACCTTGGTCGTCGGGTTCTCAGGATTCTGCCCCACCTCAGGCAGAACCGGATACCCCAGTTCTTCACATACCCGGCACAAAGGATCTGCCGCATTAATGCGCACCCTCCGGATATAATAGGGAGAATGTGAATAATGAACCCCGCTCGAGACTGTCGGCAGCAGGGACAGTGTCCCCTCGGGCTTGACGGTTGTCACCAGCAGCGGTCTTCCTGTGCCCAATCTGTCTGCGAGTTGTTCCGCCGCTTCGTGAGCCTCCCTGCGCAGTTTGTCAAGAAGCTCCATTTGCTTTTCCACAGGCATACCGGTCGCATTGACCATATCCTGCCACCCGGTCATTGAACAGCCTAAAAGGCGGTCTCTTTTCTGTACGGAATCCCAGCGGTGTATCTCCAGTTCACGGCAGGTCATGCGGTATCCGGCCCTGGCTGACAGCCTCTGCGCCTCCAGCAATGCCTGCTCATCCAGCTTGCCATCCCGAACAAATCCCATGACGTTGAGCGTTGTCAGATTACAGAGTCCGTGGCTGTCCATCAGTACTTCCCCGCACGGGTTGCATCCGTTAAAATTCGGCCGGCGCTTCTTTCCGGCCTCCTCATTGATCCATCCCGGCTCCCCGGAATAACGCATCTGCTGCATATGCCAGTGAAGCTGTTCTCTGGTCGGTTTTTTCTTATAATAGATTGAGTTGTTGCTCATCTGTCTGTGAGCGAGGGACTGGTCCAGCTCCCACCGTCCGTTGATCTGACGGTACAGATTGCTCTTTGCCTTGATACACACCTGATCATCTGCATCGATCAGGCCGATCTCCGACGTCCTGCGTACGCCCCCGGAGACGACATTTTCACCGATAATGTTGGCGATATCCAGCAGATCGATGGGCTGCAGCTGCGTCCGCGGTGCCTTGTCTCTGTCTCCTGCCGCCCGTATCACTTTGTGTATTTTCCCCAGCATGGCCATCATAGATTCATGTCCGCTGGCTGTCCCCCCGAAGGTTTTCAGTCTTTCACCTCTGGGACGGATCGAATCATAATTTACCACAATTTCCCGTATCTTACTGTACTCATGATTGCTCAATATATCAAAATAATGACTCAGAGCCTGGGCCCAACCCTCTTTGGAATCTCCGATAGACAGAACTGCAGTGTCCTTCGTGAAGGTCAGATCTGTAAATTCCAGTCGGTCCCGAGGCGGGCATCCGTCGTATGCTTTGTGCAGGATCTCGATATCCGTTCGGATCTTAGGAAGTTTTTCGGCATCTTCTTTCAATACCCTCACTCCCACGCCGCTGCCCACCATCAGCAGATAAAACAGATCATGATAAGCTCCAAAGTCATCAATCACCTCAAATGCACAGTTGTAATTTGCCATGGGATAGGCGTCTGCCACCGGGGTATTTCCCACCCAGAGTGTCCGCCCTGATAAAAACTGACGCAGGTGATAAATGTTATCATACAGCTTCCTGGCCTCGTCCTTTGAAGTTGGCGCCAATGAGCAGTTATACTCCACGGCGCGGCGCACCGTCTCCCACCAGAATTCACGCCGGCCAAACTTAGGCAGATACCTGGAATAGGTACGGGTATAGACGAAAGATCCAAGTTGTTCCATGGGATTCGGTGCATGTTTATAAGTACTCAGAAATTCTCTGTCTAGGAGTCCGTCTTCCCAGCTCCCGCCGGCACGTTCTTTATCCTTCTCTATCCGGTATAGAATATATGCCTTTGCCGTTTTGTAGTATTTCTGCTCAAACAGCGTTTCCTCCACCGTATCCTGGATTTTTTCAATATCCAGAATGTCCGTCCCCATGTCTTTCAGCCTGCTTACCGTAAGCTCAGTGGCTTCTTTTACCATAGTCTGGTCCATCTCTCCCGCCGCGGCCGAAGCAAGTGCAATCGCTCTCGATATAAAATCCTCGTTAAAAGGTACAACCTTTCCACTTCGCTTTCTTACGTTCATATGCATCCTCCTGTGATAACGTTCCTGTCTTTTTATGGCATATTTTGTATTTGATTTTACGCAATATACCATATATAGTATCTTATTAGCAGGAGATTATCAAGGGGGAAATAATTGGATAACACAAAATCACTTAGGCTGACCTTACACCAGTTTTCTCAGAAACCTTCTCGTCAAAACTCCGGTCCATGCCAGGTACAGGATAACTGCCGGCAGAATCCAGATGGCTGACTGCGCAAAAACTGCTTTTCCAATCCAGTAAGAGGGAAGCGGTGTGAAAAAATACTGTACGTGATTCGGAACACAGTAAGGCACCGCAACTCCCAGCGTTGTAAGTGTCGACAACTTTGCCGCTGCCATCCCTTCCAGCTTATTTGATGACACCGATACGATCAGCAGTGCGATAATAATTCCCTGCACTACTCCTCCTGCACTTAAAAACAGGATTTCCCACGCACTTAACTTTGTCAGCCTGAAAATCGGGAGAAGAACCAGTGTGATGATAAACGAGATCACAGCCGGTAACCCCAGCCGGGCCGCCAGATATCCCTTTCTCCCCAGCGTTGTGATAAACAGATAACCTGTGATATGATCATCTGTTTCTTCCAGTATTACCATCGCAGCCACAAAGCAGAACATGACCGGGGACAGCATGGAAAAAAACATATCCAGCACTCCGTAGTACGGGGCAAACACGCTTGGTCTGGAAAGCCAGCCCGTGAGCGCCTCCTCCAGAAAGGGTATGCCGAATCTGAAAAATATCCCGCAAAGCACCGGAGCAAAACAGGCGGCAAACAGCATCAAATCACGCCTTATAAAACGAATCATCTGTATAAAACACAGTCTTATTGCTTTCATAGTCCACACCTCATGAATTTTCCCACATTTTCAGTACACAGCTGCGCGCCGCACACACGAGTACCCCGACCATAAGTGCAAGGATCAGTACTTCCACTGCTGATGGCACATGTCCGTCAATCATATTCATACAGATAATCGCAGGATAGAACTGCAATATTTCAGATGTGATCCCCAATATATGGAGAACTGCCGGAAGAAAGGTGATAAGCTCAATCGGCATTATCCAGAGTATGAACTGATTAAGGCTGCTGATTTTCGTCGACACAATGATGCCAAGAAGCGTAAAAATAACGGAAGACACGGCAGTCCCTGCAAGAACAACAGATACCCTGCCCGTGTCCGCAGCTGCGGCAAGCACTGCCGCCACAGCCATTGATATCACACACAGAGAAAGTACTTTGGCAGCTACATATTCCATCGCACGAACCGGCATAACGGCGAATGCCAATGAGACTCTCTGACTTTTTTCCAGCAGAATGATCGCCCCCATAAAGAACAGTCCCATCGTCGCCGGATCAGAGAAAATCAGGATCGGTGCCACTTTTTCCTGCCATGATTCCGGCATTGCCAGCAGCACAACGGCGTAAAGCACCGTCAGAACCGTATACAGAAAATAAAATCCATATTTGAGCTGAAAACGCATATCCCACAACGTCAGGCTCCTGAGTCTCATACCAGTGTCCTCCCTGTTATATCGATGAAAATATCATTCAGCGTAGGTTCACTGCTGTGAATCGACTGCAGACGATTTTCCATGATCAGTGTCTGCAGTCTCTTATCCTGAGAAAGCGCATCGAGCGGACAGTCTGCCTGTTGTTCTCCCTGATCAATCCAGGTATAAGTGACCCTTGCAGCTCCCCTGGACATGATCAGATTATGAGGGCTGTCCAGGGCCATGATTTTGCCATTTACAATGAACGCTACCCTGTCACACAGCTCTGCTGCGTCCTGCATATTATGGGTGGTGAACAGAATCGTCTTCCCCTGTTCTTTTTCCCTGCGGATCAAATCTTTCATGACACGGCTGTTCGCCGGGTCCAGTCCGCTTGTCGGTTCATCGAGGCAGAGCAGCGCAGGATCATGCATCAGGGCCTTTATAAAGTTCAGCCGTGCCTTCATGCCTTTGGAGTATTCCGATACACGCTTATCACCGTCCCGATCCAATCCCACCTCAGAGAGAAGTTCATCAATTGAACGCCCCTGCTTTTTATACAGAGAACCGAAAAAGCGGAGGTTTTCTTTTGCCGAGAGTTTTTCATACATGGTTGAAAATTCAAAGTCGACCCCAATGTTCTCATAAAAACGACGATCCCGATGTCTGCATTCTGTCCCGTTTACCACCACACTTCCCTGGTAATCCGGGAGCATTCCGATCAAAATTTTCTGCAGCGTGCTTTTTCCCGCGCCGGACGGTCCCAAAAAGCCGAAAATTTCTCCCCTTCCGACAGAAAAATCCATATCCGATATGAACGGCTGATCGGTATAGCTGAAAAAAAGGTTCTTTACTTCGATCATAACTACCTCCGTACTTTTTGACCATTTTTATTGTAATGGTCAAAATAGGACTAACAGACAGTCCGGCAATAGAATCTGCCGGACTGATTTACAGTAACTGCAGGACTAACCCGTGAATCAGTAATCGCAGTGCGCTCTCATAATGGGGTTCCCCGATTTCTGCCTTATGCAGTGTCGCCATGTAGACGGCACGAAATGCCGCGCCGAATGCCTCTGCATCCACCCCTGTTTTTACAGGAAGCATGGAAAATAATTTTTCAAACATAGTGCTGTCATGTCCCAGATGTTCTTCCACAACACCCTTCGGCAGCTTACGCGCCAGAATCTCCAACTCATCAGAATTCAGTATCTTCAGAATGGGCGCCTCCGCAGCAATCCTGAATATCTGCAGGAGCATATCCGTCAGCTGATCCGCGGTAAGACTGTCCGGATCAACACTGCTGACTTTCCGGAAAATCTGCTGCTCAATCAGCTCATGCTGTTTCAGTATCACGTCAAACAACAGCAGTTCTTTAGATTTATAAAAGAGATAAAATGTCCCTTTGGGTATCTTAACACGCCTTACGATCTCATCCACCGTCGTATGCCGGACTCCGTATTGAACGAGGCATTTTTCAGCCTCCTCCTTCAGCCTTTTTATGATATCTTCTCTTTCCAGTTCCGAATAACATTTTGGCAAACAGGCCACCTCTTTTTTGACTAATTAATTGTATTTGGTCATTATATATCTGTTTTCAAATATTGTCAATACTTTTCCTCCACGACAAACATCTTCTCCAGATTATCCATATCTGAATTAAAGGAAACGCCGCATTTCTTATCATTTCTGATCATCAAAGCTTTCTCTCAGCGATACGATCCAATTTTCAATTGCCCCTGCCAGCAGATACTGCTGATGTAACACAGCCATTCCGGTTTTGGGAATGTCCGAAACAGGTTCTTTCAGACGTATATTTTCTTCCATGTATATTTTTAACGCTTTTACGTTGCTTTCTATATTCGTCAGGCATACTCTTTGTTCCTCAGGTGTCAGACTGTCCAGATTTACGATCACGGCGTTGAAATCCAGAAACATGCGGATCGGTTTCGATGCAGTCTCCAGCATCAGCTTTTCGAAACGTTTTTCTCCCTCATCCGTCAGAGTATAGACCGCCTTCTCCGCCATTTTACCCTCTTTTACCGTATTACTTTTGATATATCCCTTATCTTCCAGTTGAATCACTTTCTTATAAATTGAGGGTGTACTGATTTTTACCCACTTAGAGATATTTCGGTACTCAACCAGTTTTTGAATATCGTAGGCACTCAGTGATTCTTTCTTCAATATTCCTAATACAATCAAATCTATCGTTGCCATCGTGCCCTCCTACTTTGCTTGACATGTACTATAAATTATAGTACTATATAACTCGTTGTCAATATACTATAAATTATAGTACTATATTTTACACCTTAATCAAGAAAGGAGTACGACTTATGAAAGAACAGAACAAACGAATGGAACTGCTGGGAAGTGCCCCCATCCCAAAGGCACTTCTGGCAATGGGGCTTCCCGCTATGATCGGCATGATGGTCAATGCATTGTATAACCTCGCGGATGCATACTTTGTCGGGGGACTTGGGACGAGTCAGGTCGGTGCGATTACTGTCACTTTTCCACTTGGGCAGGTGATTGTGGGATTGGGCCTGTTATTCGGAAACGGTGCTGCGTCCTGCATCTCCCGATTATTAGGACGCGGCGAAAAGGCTGACGCCGACCGAATCGCAAGCACAGCCCTGTACAGCAGCCTGATCGTCGGAGCTGTGATCATTATACTTACCATGATCTTCCTGACTCCGATCCTGAAACTCCTGGGCGCAACTGAGAGTATCCTGCCTCACGCGTTAACATATGCGGGAATTTACATCATTTCGTCCATCTTTAGTATCTTTAATGTGACAATGAATAATATCGTGACAAGTGAGGGCGTTGCGAAGACTACGATGTGTGCACTGCTGACAGGCGCCGTTTTGAATATCATGCTGGATCCGTTCTTTATCTATGTTCTTAATCTGGGGATTATAGGTGCAGCAGTCGCCACCGCTATTTCACAGGCAGTCTCCACGCTGGTATACCTTGGTTATGTACTCACAAAAAAAAGTGTCTTCAGCTTCCATTTTAAAAAATGCTGTTTTTCCAGACAAGCATTATCAGAAATTCTGAAAATCGGGATTCCTACACTGGTATTTCAGCTGCTGACAAGTCTGTCGATTGCACTTGTCAATCTGCGTGCAGGAGAATACGGAGATTCTGTCATCGCCGGAATGGGTATCGTGACAAGAATCATATCGATGGGAAGCCTTATGGTATTTGGATTCATGAAAGGCTTCCAGCCAATCGCCGGATACAGCTATGGAGCAAAGAATTTTAAACGCCTGCACGAAGCTGTCAGAACCTCCATCATCTGGTCAACGGTATTCTGCGCCGTCTACGGAATCATCATGGCGGTATGTTCCGCCACAGTCATATCATGGTTTACCAAAGTAGATGCAGAAATGATCAATATCGGTCAAAAAGCACTGAGAGCAAACGGTGTATCCTTCCTGTTTTTTGGTTTTTATACCGTGTATTCCTCGCTTTTCCTTGCACTCGGAAAGGCAAAAGACGGTTTTATCCTGGGTGCATGCAGACAGGGAATCTGCTTCGTCCCTATCATTCTGATTTTTCCTATGATCTGGGGAATCAGAGGTGTTCTTTACGCACAGCCGACTGCTGACCTGATCTCTGCCATAATAGCAGCAGCGATGGCTGTACATCTTCATAACAGTTTTTTGATAAAACAGCAATAATTATTAAAAGACTTCAACAGAAATCGGATATAATAGTGGTGCGAAAGGAGAAGATATCATGCGGAACAAAAATATCCGGAAAATCATACCGGTGATTGACTATCTGGAGGCTCATCTGACAGAAAAGCCGGATCTGGAACGGGTGGCAAATGCGGCACATTATTCCAAGTATCATCTGCACCGCATGTTTGCCGATACGGTTGGCCTTACCATACATGAGTATCTGCAAAGAAGGCAGCTGACGGAAGCTGCAAAACTTCTGGTATTTTCAGATAAACCCATTCTGGACATCGCCCTGCTGGCAGGATATGACAGCCAGCAGGCGTTTACCAATATATTTACAGTCATGTACAAGATGCCCCCAAACAAATACAGGGAAAATGAAAAATTTTACCCGCTGCAGCTTAAGTTTGAATTGAAAGGAAGTGATCAGATGCTGAACCAGAAAGAAAAGACAGGCTGGGATATCCAGTTTGCCACAGAGAAGGACATCCCATGCTGGATGGAGCTGGTACGGCTTGTGATCGACGGTTTCCCGGGTCTGTTCGAAAATGACTATATCCCGATCCTGCGTGAAAAAATCCGTACAAAACAGGCGTTGATCTTAAAAGACGGCGATACAGCAATCGGAATCATGCTTTTCTCGTCTGAGACAGGAAGCATTGATTTTATGGGAAGCCATCCGCTCTGTCGAGGGCAGGGAATACCGCGGGCATTCCTTGATAAAGTTATGAAGGAATTACTGAAGGGAAAAGATATCAGCATCACCACGTTTCGGGAAGGTGACCGGGCGGATACCGGACACCGCAGAGAAATCAAGGGGCTTGGATTCGCGGAAGCCGAGTTGTTAATCGAATATGGGTATCCCACCCAGCGTTTTATTTTGCCAAAGGAGGACAACTATGAGTAATCAGAAAAAAAGCGGCAGTGCCATCCCGTTTCCTGACGAAATTGCCCATCTTGCCGGCATCACCCGCATGCTGGACGAGGCATTGGAGACTGCCGAGGCCGATGTGCAGCATGCGGATCGTGACTATATGGACGCCAAACGATACATGGCGGAATACCGCGGGGAAATCGATCCCAACGAGATGTTCCAGAATGAGCTGCTGCTCAGACAGACGGACCATACAGGTGCACTGGCTGTCAGAACCCGTGATATACTGGCAAAGCTGAGAGAGTCGCCGTATTTTGCCCGCATCGATTTTTCCGAAAATGGCAGTCTGCCTCCCGTCCCCTGTTACATCGGGCGCTTTACCTTCCGCCATAACAGTGAACTGCTTGTCTTCGACTGGCGCGCCCCTGTTTCCAGCATGTTTTACGATTATGAGACGGGTCCTGCCGGCTATGATTCCCCAATGGGACGTGTTGAGGGTATAATCACAAGAAAACGGCAGTTTAAGATCGCTGACGGCGTGATGGAGTACGCAATCGAAAGTTCTTCAAGTATACAGGATGATATCCTGCAAAAAGAACTTTCTCACACGTCCGATGAAAAAATGAAATCGATCATTGCCACCATACAGACAGAGCAAAACCAGATCATCCGGAATGAAAGCACAAAGACAATGATCATTCAGGGGGTAGCGGGATCCGGTAAAACATCGATTGCACTGCACCGGATTGCATTTCTCCTTTATCGTTTTAAAAACCAGCTGAAATCACAAAATGTGACCATCCTGTCGCCCAATAGAGTCTTCGGTGACTATATCTCAGGTGTAATCCCGGAACTCGGTGAGGAACCAATCTTTGAAATGGGGTTCACCGACATTGCAAGAGTACAGCTAAAACAAACTCTTGTTTTTGAGCCGGACAGAGACCCGATGGAACCGCATGATGAAAATTGGGCAAAAAGAGTGTGCTTTAAATCCACAGGGGAATTTGTCGTCCTGATGAACGCATACATAGAACAGCTTCCGAATCGTATCTTTAAACCGCGCGACTATTCCTTCGGCCGTTTCACGGCAGATGCCGGCTGGATTTCAAAACGCTTTTCTGCCTATCGCAGCTATCCTGTAAAACAGAGGCTCTCCATGACCGCGGATGACATCTATCACCGCTTTGAATCAGAAAACATCATGGAAGATGATCTGCCGAAACCCCGTACGATTTTGAAGAGCCTGACCGCTATGCTTACAGTTAAAAACTCTCTGGCTTTATATAAGGATTTTTACCGAAGCCTCAACCTCCCCCGGATGTTCGTGATGCCGGAGAAAAAAACACTGGAATGGGCAGATGTATTTCCATTCCTGTACATCCAGGCCGCTTTCGAAGGACTAAAGAAGAGTCCGATCACAAAGCATCTGGTCATAGATGAAATGCAGGATTATACCCCCATCCAGTACACAGTGATCAATCTGCTGTTTTCGTGCCCCAAGACGATACTGGGTGACTTCGGACAGTCCCTGAATCCACACCGGCGCCATACATTATCAGATCTCCGGCAAATCTATGATGGGGCTGAGTATGTAGAACTTAATCAAAGCTACCGCTCCACCTGCGAGATTATGACCTTTGCTAAATGTATCGGAGGTATTCACAAACTGAGCCCCATAGAACGACACGGTAACATCCCCGATGTGACTGCCTGTGCTGACAGGCAGGAGGAACTACAGATGATAGAAAAAGCAGTTCGCGATTTTATATCCGGAAATCATGCAACACTGGGCATTATCACCAAAACAGACAGGGAAGCCGGAGAGTTGTATGATGCCCTTCACCTTGTTGAACAGATACATCTTCTCACCCCGGACAGTACGAATTTCAAAAATGGTGTAACCATCACCTCCATACGGATGGCGAAAGGCCTCGAGTTTGATGAAGTCATAATACCTGATACTGACAGCCGTACATATGGCTCCGAATCTGACCGCAGCCTGCTCTATATTGCCTGCACAAGGGCAATGCATGACCTGACACTGCTGTATACGGGCATCCCCTCTCCGTTTATCGGGCAGACTTAAAAAACGGCGCAGCTGTTAAAAGATTATGATTTTTTTATAACAGGTATCCACACTTCAAACTGTGCGTTGTTTGGATCAGGATTCAGATAAACTTCGATGTCCGGCGCATTTCCGTATTCATAGCCGGAGGACGGGAGCCATTCTGTCACTATGCGCTGTTCCAGCTCCTGTATGGATCTATTCGTTCCCGATCCTGAGAAGATCGCCCATGTAGAGGCAGGCACCTCGTATTCTTCCAGCGATTCATCGATCGGCTGTGTGCTGGAGACAGCGATAAAATACCTCCACTCTTCCGCATCGCCGCAGGCACTGACTCCCAGAAGCCCCATCGGCTGCTGATTCATCACCCCTGCCAGTTTCGGCACCGTACCGTCGCTCGCCGCTTTCTCCCACATCTGTGGAACGACTGCAAAGTTCTTTTCAATTTCTCTGTGTAAAGGCTGCGATACTCCGACGATGCGAAAAGCCTCCTTTTTTTCAATGCGATATTCCATCTCTTCTGCTCCTTTGACTGTGATTTTAAAGCTGACAGGCGGATACGCCTTTACAGAACATCCGCCTCTGCGCACGGCAGAAGGCGCCGCCCCATGAACACTCTGAAACGCTCTGTTGAAAGCTGTCGGAGACGAATAACCATATTTCAGGGCAATATCTACGATCTTTTCATCACTGTTATTCAGTAAGTCCGCCGCTGCCAGTGACATCCGTCTTCGCCTGATGTATTCAGAGAGCGGCACCCCTGCCATATAAGCAAACATACGCTGAAAATGATATACCGAACAGCAGGCGCATTTCGCCGCTTCCGTATAATCCAGCTCCTCCGTAATGTGCTCTTCAATATAATTCATCGACTCATTTAAACGTTCTATCCAATCCATCCCGTCTGCTCCTTTTCATACCATTTATTTTAATCGTTTTACCCGGCTTTTTCCTCTCTTTTCCTGCACCAAAAAGAGAGCTGCTTCTATTATACCCGTCAAAAGTAAGATCAACAACCTGAAATATCTTACAGCCATCACAGCGCTTTTATTGTTGAATAATGTCAGTAAATAACGTATCATAAATAGTAAGAACAACTTTTTTAAATCCCCACAGACAAAAGAGGTGCCCGCATGTTCAGAAGCGCAGACACAGCCATGTTTACTGCAGAATCCAGGTTTATCACAATCCCTGGCCTCCTGTATGTAAGCAGGGTTGAAAAAGATGAATGGGCGATTACGCGCAGAGTCTCGCATGTACACGAACATGCAGAGATCGGTTTTATCCGGAGCGGATCTGCCGTTTTTATTATTGACGAAGAAGAATACCTCGTCTCAAAAGGTGATTTTTATATCTACAACAAGGGGACGATACATGATGAACAGCCGGAGAAATACACCCTGAGTGTTTACTGTGCCGGTATTTCACGTCTTGCACTTCCTCAACTTCCTCCAGACTGCATTTTGCCTTCAGATACATCCCCCGTCGTTCACTGCGCCGAATATTTTGATATGCTGGAACAGTTATTCAGCCACCTGTACGAATCACTCGATCATCAAACGGACGGAAGCAGAGAAACTGCATCCCATATGCTGATGACGATACTGTCACTGATCTTTCAAAAAACCGAGCATTCTGCGAAACGTCCTCCAGTCCGACCACATCCTCACGATGAACTCTGCATAAATGTCAAAACATTTATACATGAACACTACCTGGACGATATCTCTCTGCAGACGATCAGCAGCGCCGTCTGTATAAGCCCCTATTACATGTCTAGGGTCTTCAAAAAAGAAACCGGGTTCTCACCCATGGAATATGTCGAACGGCTGCGCCTTGGAAAAGCCCAGGTTCTCTTGATTCACACGGATATCCAGATCATTGAGATCGCACATCAGACCGGCTACAATAATCTCAGTACTTTCAATTATGCGTTTTCAAAGCTCTTCGGGATGTCCCCAAAGAAATTCAAAAAAGTTTACCGCGATTTATAGGCTCTCAGCCGCAAAAAGCGAAATGCAGCTACAAAAACTGCATTTCGCTTTTATTATACTATTGTAACAGTATCCGTCTGTCCCGAGGCATACGTCATGATTCTGTCCTCTGCCGCCTCCGCGTGCATGACCTCGCCCGTCACACGTCCTTCATACATGACGATAATGCGGTCACACAGAGAAATATTTTCAACCATCTCGGACGATACCATGACAATGCTCAGTCCCATCTTTGCCAGTGAATCTATGATCTTATAGATCTCCGTCTTAGTTCCCACATCAATCCCCTGTGTCGGTTCATCCAGAAACAAAATCCTGGGATTATTCATCAGCCATCTGGCTATGATCGCTTTCTGCTGATTTCCCCCGCTCAGCTTTGTAATCTTCTGTTCCAGTGTAGGTGTTTTGATGCTCAGTCTCGCTGCGTATTCTTTTACTTTCTCTTCTTCCATCTTCTTGCTGAGGAATCCCAGTTTTCCCCTGATATAGCGCAGATTCACGACGGAGACATTGGATTTGACAGACAGCTTTGAGAGTATTCCCTGCTGCTTTCTGCCCTCCGGCACGAGACCCATGCCGTTTTTAATGGCATCCAGTGTATTTTTGATGGGGACTTGTTTCCCGTCAACCTTAATAATTCCGCTTTCCCTCTTGTCCGCCCCAAACACACTCTGCAGCACCTCGCTTCTCCCTGCACCGACGAGACCGGTGATTCCGAGGATCTCACCCTCGTACAGTTTAAAATTCATATCAAAAACTTTCGTCGGTACATTCAGATTTTCAACTTCCAGTATCGGCTTTGCATGGGAATAATCCGTCATATAATGGTCTCTGACATATTTTTTGCTGTACTGCCTCCCTACCATCATCGTGATCATATCTTCCATCGTAGACTCCGCCGTTATGCAGGTGCCAATCTTACAACCGTCCCGAAAGACGGTAAATCTGTCACTGATACGCATAACTTCGTCCAACTTATGGGTGATAAACAGCATGGTTATTCCTTTGGACTTCAGTTCCTGCATGATCCCAAGCAGCCGATTGGCCTCTCCTGCAGTCAGCGACGAGGTTGGCTCATCAAGAATCAGAACCTTTGAATTCACAGACAGTGCCTTGGCGATTTCAACCTGCTGCTGCTGAGAAACATTTATGTCACGGACTTTTGTGTTCGGATCCATTCCGTCAAGTCCGACCTCGTGCAAATATTGGAGGCTGTCCCGAATCAGTTTGTTCTTATCAAGTAATCCCATCTTCCCCCTGGGCAGACGGGCCTGAAAAATATTTTCTGCAATGCTGAGCGCTCCGGACAACGACAGCTCCTGGTGTATCATGGCGATGCCAATACGCTGCGCATCCAGAGGATTCCTCAGCTTTACCTGCTGTCCGTCAAATTCTATGCTGCCCTCAGTGGGTGCATAGACTCCGGAAAGTATGTTCATCAAAGTCGATTTACCCGCGCCGTTCTCACCGACGATCGCGTGAATCTCGCCTTCGCGTATTTCCAAATCCACATTGTCCAGAGCCTTTACCCCTGGAAATTCCTTTGTGATTCCGCTGATTTTATAGATTTCTTTCTGACCCATACTGATCCTCCCGTAAGGTTTGTAAAATCAGTTTTTAATTTTATACATTTCTGGCAAATTGTTAGAAAATGTTTTATTTTTTTCTGCCGGTCCGCACACGGGACCGGCAGCAGCTAAATCTTTATTGCCTGTTATCTCGGAAAGTATTCTGCAACATTATCAGGAGTCACAACATCCAGATTTGTAAAGTCGTTGCCTTCCACTTCCGGCGTGCCTGTTACGAGCTGGTTGTATGCGAGGCATACAGGGTTTGCTCCCTGTGCGTAAGGATCCTGTCCGATCGTTGCCTGTACACTTCCATCGTAAAGAGCATCGATAACCTCTTCCATAAAGTCGAACATAACAACTTTAACTTCGCCCTTAATATTCATTTCGTCCAGAGCCTTTGTGACGCCCTGCTGACCGCCTGCTGTGATATAAATCGCAGCCAGATCAGGGTTTGCTGTCAGGAAGTCTTTTGTATAAGTGTATCCTTCGTCATTGGAGTCATGGTTTTCAACCTCTCCCACGATCTCAATCTCATCATACTTATCAAACACTTCCATCGCACCAAGACGACGGTCTTCGTGAGCCGGGACTGTAAAGTAACCGGTGATAATCGCTACTTTGCCTTTGCCGTCGATCAGTTCCGCAACTGTCTCGCCTGCTTTGACGCCTGCAGCATACAGATCCTGACCGGTAAAGCAAACTCTGCTGGAGTCTGCAACATCGGAGTTGAACGTATATACAGGTATCCCTGCAGCCGTAGCCCTGTCAACAGCCGGAATAATGGCCTCTGAGGTTCCGACCGTACAGATCGCATCGTACTGCATGGTCACGCAGTTATCGATTGCTTCTGCAAACAGCTGTCCGTCGTGCCCTTCGATCGTGACCATTTCTACGGTACAATTGTATGACGGATCCGCCATAAGCTGTGTGATCTCCTCAATACCGTTTACAACATCATACCAGAAAGAGTTGTTCATAACACAGAGTACTGCAATCTTGAACTCTTTTCCCGTATCGTTTGCCACAGGTTTGTGTGTCAGTTTGTCATAGATCGTTTGCAGATCTGCAGATAATGCCGCCGGCTCGGCCGTATCGCCGCCCGATGAGTCTGCTTCCCCTTCATTTTCCGTAGCTGCTGTATCAGCCTCATCGGCTGCATCATCTTCCGGGGCAGGCGTTTCCTCCGCTTTTTTCGCCTCACCGGACTTCGGGGGTTCTGCAGAACATCCTGCAAAACATGTCATCATAGCCATGACGATTGCCAGTACAAATGCCAGGTTTTTCTTCATTCTTTTTCCTCCTTCTTATTTGCCTTAAATGTATTTACAAGCCCCTGGGGGTATTGTACATTAGGTTATTTCCTGGGACTGCAGCCTACTTATCCTTCGCCTGCCTTGCAGACTCTTTTGCGATTCTTTCAGCGTTCTCTTTGTGTACCTTATCAGCGGAAGCTGTTCTGAAGCTGTCGAGTGCAACTGCTGCCACAATCACGATACCAATCACGATAGACTGCCAGTACGCGGATACGCCAAGCAGAACAAATGCATTTTTGAGGATACCCATAATGGCGGCACCGATCAGCGATCCCCAGACCGTTCCTTCACCGCCGCTCATGGCGACACCGCCGATGACAACGGCTGCGATAACATCCGTCTCATAGTTTTTTCCGAGTGCTGCATCTGCACTGCCCAGATTTCCTGCCACGATGATCCCGCAGAGCGCACATAAGGTGCTGGTGATAACGTATGTAAGACATTTCAGTTTATTAACCTTGATACCGGACAGTGTGGCGGCACGTTCATTATTCCCGATCGCATAGATATTGCGTCCTGTCAAAGTCTTCGTTGTAAACACGGTTCCCGCTACAACCGCCAGGAACATAACAATAACAGCAACCGGCACGGCTCCGATATATCCCCCGCCCAGCAGGGATAAGTAAGAATTGAAAAATATCGGACGGCCCTGTGTGAGCAGCAGTGTGGCGCCGGACAGTATTTTTCCCATTGCCAGCGTAACAATGAACGGAACGATGTTCAGCCTGGTCACAATCAGACCATTCACCAGACCAATCGCCGCCCCCATAAGCAGAATGACAATCAGGACTACGGGCCACGGCATATTTACTGCTTCCGAACTGAAATATGCACAGTAGCAGGCAGTGATGCCAACGACGTACCCTACGGACAGGTCAATGCCGCCGGAAATAATGATCAGACTCATTCCAACCGCAATGATTCCGTAGCGTGAAATCTGGTTCAGTACATTAAAGATGTTGGTAGGCGTCATGAACACCGGACTTGCAAAGCTCATTGCTATAATCAGTATTACCAGTGCAACAAATACGCTGAATTCCGAAGTACTTGTGATCCGTTTGATAAGAGGACGCTTCTGCGCCTTGAATTCTACAGTCTTATTTCCATCCATAATTTCTCCCTCACTCCTTGTACCCTGTTATTTATCCCCATTAAATTCATGAAGTGCATCGATCATGGCAACGATATTCTCACGCGGCGTGTTGCACTGGATGCAGTGGATGGCTCCAAAGATAAAACCGCCGTCTTTTGAAAATACCTCACAGCGTTTCAGAACCTGTTCTCTAACCTCTTCCGGCGTCCCGAACGGAAGAATTTTCTGCGTATCAACCCCTGCTCCCCAGAACAGCATGTTGTCTCCGTAGGCTTCTTTCAGTCTCTCAGGCTCCATACCTGCCGCTGAACACTGGACCGGATTCACAGAATCAAATCCGCTCTCAATCAACTGGGGAATTACATCGAATACCGCACCGCAGGTGTGTTTCAACGTTTTCCAGTTTGTGTTTTCATGTATCCAGTCATTCATCTTCCGGTAATACGGATGGTAATACTCATCATAGGTATCGGCTGAACACATACGTGATCTCTGATTACCCAGGTCGGTTCCGCATATAAACACGACGTCTGCGACGCTTCCCACGATTTCATTAAACTTTTTCCAGTTTTCAATTGCCATATCACTCTGGCGGTCAAATACTTCCGCCGTATATTCCGGATAAAGCAAAGGCGCTGTCATCCATCCGGTCACTGTCCGGATGCCTTTTGGGTCTTTCAGGCCCGGACCCGGGACGAACGCTGCATCTCCCAATGCAGATCCGCCCACGTCCAGCACTACCGCTCTCTTGCTGTCCCGGTATTTTTCCACTTCTCTGCGGTAATATTCCAACTCGGCCTCAGAAACCGCCTGATATTCTTCCAGGTTGTCTTCCACATTCATGTTGTCCTCATCAATCGGCTTCTGACGCTCGATGTTGTCAAAATAAAATCCGTTGGCAGGCATATGTCCGCTCGGCGGTGCGTTTCTGTCTCCCTGCGGATACACATACAGCCCGCCTTTTCCATCGTCACTGTACTCAAACCCTTCCGGAACAAGCAAATCTACGCCCATATACTCCATTTCTTTCCATTTTCCGGTATCCTTAAATCCAAACATGCCGCCATATGATTTGATGAATTCTACATCTACCCCCATGGCATCTTTCAGATCATCCTCAATCAGTCCAACCATGCTGAACACATCCCACGTCTTGATCGGGCGCTTTTCAAGTCCGTAATACTCCCGCAGTTTCGCCACGTTCGTCACATGCATCTGAGAACACGACATTCCCCCAATATCCATCGGCACTTTGTCCGGCTGTTTATGTGCAAACGCACACTTCACTCTCTCTTTTGATGTCATAATCGTAATTCCTCCCTTTTTGTAATATGTTTTTTACCGTGTCCGTACACGTTTATCTGTTAATTATATGCTGTGCATATTTAACACAGCATTATATATAATTTCAAATTAGTTTTTTGATTATTTATACTTTAATAATATCTTATCTGAAATATTTTCTCCACCGGATTATTGCCCCGGATTGTACAAAAACTACGCGAAAAACACTAGAATTCTGAATATTTTGCCCTCCTCTGTTTTTCCTGAACGCAAGTACGTGTTCGCACACGATTTCATGATATTTTTTTCTCTTTACAAATCGTAAAGAGAAAAATCTAAAGTGTATATTTCGTTGCAATATAAATATGCATATACACACATGTCTCGGCGGGACGTTTTCTCGTCAGCAAATATTTTCCTAAAATATCCACCCCCAGGTACCCCTGCTTATATGGCTCCTGGCACACCGTTGCAAAAATCACGTTTTCCTTCAGGTTCTTTTTGACAACATCCGTCATATCATACGTGACCACCCTGAGCACGCCGGCCAGCCCCAGCTCCTTGATCGCCCTCAATCCTCCTTCATGGCCTGCCCCCGCGAAACAGATTCCCATGAGTCCCGGATCCTCCTGCAATGCCTCCTTTATAAGCTGATAGGATGTCTCATCGTCCTCGTTGTTTTCAATGATTCTGCTCACTCTGATATTTTTGTAATCTTCCCTCAGTGTATCAAAGATTCCCTTTAGCCGCTGTGCGTGTGCCAATACCATCTGGGACCCAACTACCAGTATGACCCGCTCCTCTTTTCCGGAGTTCATCATTCCCAGCAGACCGGCGGCCGCCTTCCCGCTCTTCACATAGTCGCAGCCTACATACGCCAGTCTTCCCGAATCGTCTATATCTGTGTTAATGGTGACAACGGTTATTCCTTCCCGCTTCATTGCCTTCAGCTTCTCTGCAACCAGTTCTGAATAGACCGGCGTGATCACCAGTCCATCGATTCCCTCCTGCCGGAACTCATCCAGCTTTTTCAGCTGATCCTTCAGATCAAAACCTTTTGTAAACTTCACGGAACTTTTGACTTCAAATACTTTCAGTTCATCCAGCGCATCATGAATTCCCTCCAGAACTTCGTCAAAAAAAGGATTCCCTCCTGAGCACAGCAGAATTCCAATTTTTTTAGGAGTGTATCGCTTCGCCGCAAGTCCCTTTGCCGCAAGATCCGGCTGATATCCCAACTGCTCTGCAATCTCGATGACTCGTCTTGCCACTTCCGGGTTCACGCCCTTCCGGCGGTTTAGAGCCCTGTCAACGGTCCCTCTGGATACACCTGCTACTTCTGCAATCTTCTTAATCGTTATTTTCATTGTTCCTCCAACGTGTCCGCACACGTCTTGTATGAGTTCATTATATAATCTTTTTTGTTTTTTGACAATTGGTGTATGTCACAAAAATAATCCTGTTTTTTCAGGACTTTTTTCCATATTTCTCTCATCCCCCGTCTCAATCGATCTGAAAAATTCTGGCGGGATTATCGTACAGAAGTGCTTTGCCGATGCGGCATGCCTCCGTCTCATCAAACAGACCTTCCCCGACTTTCGCAGAAAGTACGGCAGCGATATTCTTTCTGGCAATATACTGATGTCCGTAAACCCCGTCAATCAGCATATAGTCTCCTCCGAAACCGCTGATCTTCGTATAGGAAAACAGCTCCAGCCACTCACTTAACGCCTTTCTGCTTGCCTCCGGCGATACGATATGCGCCCAGCACATGTCCACATAGACATTTGGAAACATCTTGCACAATGCACCAAGTTCACCCTGATACGGATACCCGATATGAAACAGATCAAATTTCATATTGGGATACTCCAGAAATATTTCGTTCAGATGCGACGGCCGGCTGTTGGAAAGAAGATTTCCGTTTCCCTCCTGTATACCGGTGTGTATCTGCATGATCATTCCCTTTTCCTGTGCAAGCCCGGTCATAAAACGAAACAGATAATTCGTGAGGACAGGATCACAGTAATATGTCTGCTCTTCCTTTTCTATGTACCCGCCCCCTGACCGGAGAAGTTTCAGAAAAGCGCTCTCTGCCTCCGTCCTTGTTGTCGGCTGGAAGTCAAGCGAACGCGAATATGCGATGCCAAGTTTCAATATGTGGCTGATTTCATCGTACTGATTCAGGCGGATCTCACACGCTCTCAGATAATCTTCAAATGAAGATATCGTGACTCCCGCAGCCTGCTCCAGCTCCTCCATATCCTTTCCTGTGCGCGGCTGTATCAGCTTATCAATCCTGTTTGCCGCGATGAAATATTCCCTGTCAAACTCTTCATTTCCCCAGGTATCCAGTATTGACACCCTGATGTTGGACTTCTCTTTCAGGACTTTTTGATAATGGCGTTCGCCAAAACCTTTTTGGTATGCGGCGTCCAAAGCCTCTATGGTCTCAGTACAGATGGCGTCAATCCCGTATATCTCCCTGACTGCAATCTGCAGGGACTGTCCATATCCGGTATGGCGGCAGACTTCCCAATATGGTTTCAGTATGTTCCATTTCTCCATAATGTTCAAAGAACTGCCCTTTAATGCGGCACACTCTTTTCTGGTCATTCCTGCACTCACCAGGTCCACATTGAAATAGTGCGCCAGAAATTCTGCAATCACGTCATTTTTCTCCCGGTTGTGCTCAAACGCCGGAAGGTGCTCATGTGTGTCAATAATCTGCAGCTGCATCACATAATCATATATTTCCTGTATCATACCGCATCCTCCTGTATGGATAATAGTTGTCCGTTTGATTTTTATTATAGAAAAGTTTTCATGTAAAATCCAGTAAATTCAGGTGACTCTTCCCTTTTTTATGATTTTTCATTTCCTTTGACGGTCATGTGTAGTAAAATTACAGTCAGAACTATTGATCTCAATGACAAAAGGAGGACGTCAATGGATAGTTTTACATTTTATGCCCCTACTTATTTCGTATTCGGCAAACACGGTGAAGAACAGGCAGGCGAATGCGTAAAACGCTTTGGCGGCAGCAAAGTACTGCTTCATTACGGCGGAGGCTCCGTCGTTCGCTCCGGTCTTCTTGACCGTATCAAGGCTTCCCTGGAACGCGAAGATATCTCTTACGTGGAACTGGGCGGTGTGCAGCCAAATCCGCGCAGCGGTCTTGTCTACGAGGGAATCTCTCTTTGCCGTAAAGAACAGGTGGATTTCGTGCTGGCTGTCGGCGGCGGGAGTACCATAGACTCCGCCAAGGCAATCGCTGCCGGCACGGTATATGACGGGGATTTCTGGGATTTTTATCAGGGAAAACCCGTGACCAAAGCGCTCCCCATCGGGACCGTTCTTACCATCGCGGCGGCGGGCAGTGAGGGTTCCCCTGACTCTGTGATCACCAATGAAGACGGCATGTTTAAGCGCGGCGCAACTGGCGAGGCCTTTCGCCCGCGTTTTTCGATCCTGAATCCGGAACTGACACAGTCACTTTCCCCATATCAGACCGCCTGCGGGATCACGGATATCATGGCTCATCTCTTTGAGCGCTACATGACAACTTCCACCGAAGTCGAAGCCACCGACCGCCTGCTGGAAGGCCTTCTGCTCACCATGATTCATGAGGGGCCGAGAGTGATCGCCGAACCAAATCACTACGATGCACGCGCCAATATCATGTGGGCCGGCATGATGGCTCACAACAACGCATGTGGTGTGGGCAGAACCCAGGACTGGTCCAGCCATAATATCGAACATGAACTGTCCGCTGAGTATGACTGTGCGCACGGCGCAGGACTTGCAGTCGTTATGCCCGCCGTGATGGAATACAATATGCACCACAACATCATGCGTTTCGCACAGGCTGCGGTGCGCGTGTGGGGATGTCAGATGGATTTCAACTATCCTGAGACTACGGCACGCAGCGGAATTAACGCATTTCGCCGCTTCCTTGATTCCATCGGAATGCCCGGTGATTTTTCCGGCCTGGGAGCAAAAGCCGCGGATATTCCCGCTATGGCTCACCGCGCCTGTTTCGGTGACGGCCGAAACGGTATCCTGGAAGGTTTTGCCCCTCTCACCGAGTCGGACGTTGTCAGGATCTATGAGTCTATGGTCTGATCTCTTTGACGACAGGAAAAAAGTCCCGCTCTTAGGCCGGGACTTTTTTCCTGTTGTCTGTTCTACTTCCATGCATCCAGGATCCGAATAATTTCCTCCTCATAATCCCCCAGAACATCCTCGCTTTGACCGCCGTTTCTCACATTCGTCTCAGCCCCAAAGCCATTTTCTTCAAACTCCCAGACGTGATACCCCACTCCGCGGTATTCAAAGTCCAGGCTTCCGCATCCGTCCACCTCTGTATACCGGAATTCCAACCGCATATCTTTTAACTTTTTCTGAATTTTTTCCAAACGCATAAAAATTTCCTCCAGTCCTCTTCCTATATGTACAATATAGTCAAAGTCCGGAGGAAAATCAAGTGTTCACTTCGCTGTCTGTGTTTTAATATTTCACCCATGTGCTGCCATGATCCGCGGAACAGACACACGTTTCAATGAATTTCACCCCTTGTGCACCGTCGCGGATATTTGGAAACCACATGTCGTCCATCACATCAGAGGCACGTTGTCCGCGGTTCACGCGGTCCATCGCAGTTCCGAACCGGCGGTACAGATTGGCCCAGGCCTCGAACAGACCTTCCGCATGTCCGCCTCCCATCCTGTCCTGAGTGATCATCTCGTCATCCTGATACAGATATCCCATACCCCTGTCCAGAATCTGTGCCGGCTGCCCCTGCACTTCATAGCGCAGCTGGTTCGGGTGCTCGTCCCACCACTCCACACTGGCTTTCGAGCCCACCACTCTGATCTTCTGCTGATGTACGGATCCGGCATTGACGCAGCTCGCCCAGAGATTCCCAACTGCTCCCCCTTTGAAATGCAGCAGTACAAATGCGTTGTCCTCAAGCGGTGCGCGGCTCTTCACGAAACTCTGCCGGTTACACATCAGCTCTTCAATTTCCAGTGAGGGGATCATCGCCTTTGCCAGATACAACGCATGTGTACCCACATCGCCCAGAACATACGACGGGCCCGCCGTCGCAGGATTCACCCTCCATTTCGTACCCGCATCGTTCTTCTCTACCTCGGCTGAATGAAATCCGTGTGCAAACTGCATGTTGATTATGCGGATATCCCCCAGATCACCGCGGGCAATCATATTTTTAGCCTGGTGGATCATCTGCGCTCCGGTATAGCCATACGTCACGCCGACGATCCGGTTTTTCTCTTCTGCCAGTGCAAGCAGCTCATCCGCCTGCTCGCTTGTAAAGCACAGCGGTTTCTCACATACTGCATGCAGCCCTGCATTGAGCGCAGCCCTGCAGATTTCATAATGTGTTCCGTTCGGTGTTGCGATCGTGACTGCTTCGATTCCGTCCGGCCGTTCGGCCTCCCCGGCAAACATCGTCTGATAGTCGGCATAGCAGCGCTCGGGCGGTACACCCAGATTCACGCCGAATTCCCTTCCGCGTTCCTGATCGACATCGAAGGCCCCGGCCGTCAGGGTGAACAGACGGTCTCTTGCCGCAGAACACCTGTGTATATAGCCGATCTGACTTCCTCTCCCGCCTCCTACCATCGCCCAATTAAGCGGACGTTTGAGATGGAATTCTTCATTAAACATCTTCTGTCCCTCCCTCACTTTTATCCGGCCAGTACACAGCGCCGGGTTCTTCCACCCACAGGTGCTGTTCTTCAAAATCAGGACCCAGATATGGGTTTCCTTCCAGATGGCGGATGACCCAGATATAATACATGGCGTAACCAGGCGCTGCAACCTGCGGATGTACTTTGTCCGGTATGATCTTCACCGTATCATTATGTTCCAGCAATATAGCCTCATCACCCAGTTTTAAAAGTCCGAACCCATTTTCCGGATAAAATTTGTAAAAATAAATCTCCGGCTGAGCATGTGAATGGGACGGAAACCCCGACCATTTTCCGGGATAATGTACATCTTCGCCGAGCATCAGATTTGAATCCGGTGTCAGTCTGTGGTCCTGGGCTGTCCTTACGATTCTTGTACCGGCTTCATTCATAAACCCTTTTCCCCGAACTTCCTTTACGATGTCGTCTCCACAGCGCACGGCAGACTCAAACTCCCTCCTATTCTCCGTACGCATCACTGCGACTTCACTGTCGTCGGCAATGCCGGTGATTTTCACTGTTACACCTTCGGGGACATTCAGGCACCACAGATCGTCATCAAGGAAGCTCTTTCTCTTCGCCCGCACCGTTCTTCCTTCAAACGTGACCTCTATCTCGCCGTACATCAGCAGATACGCGCGTTCCAACATAAGCTGATCCTCAAACTCTGTACCCGGTTTTAGCTTTAATACTCCAAAATCCATCATCATGTCGCTGTGCTTCCCATGAAGCTCTGTGATTGCCTGATATCCTGCCTTAAATGGCTCTTTCTGTTGAATTCTCATTTTTCCTCCTGTAACATACTGATAATCTGGTATGCCTCCTGCTCCACCCGGACGGCAGGATACGCAAATAATTTTAACCGGTCAAATTCCTCCGGATGTTCCCGCAGCTCCTTTCTCAGCGCATCGGAAAAGGCTTTTCGGAGAACTGTTCCAAAGTTCATTTTACCGATACGTTTGTTTTTCATCCTTTTAATATCAGCACTGCAGATGCCGCTGGATCCATGAATCACCAGCGGAAGCCGGCAGGCTTTCTGTATCTGATGCAACACTGAAAAATCTATCGGAGCCGTACGGTCCGCAAGGCGATGCACATTCCCGACAGATACAGCCAGCCAGTCTGCCTCTGTCTCAGATGACATCCCGGCAGCTTCCTCCGGCGACGTGTACAGGATATCCGTCTCTCCCAGGTCACTGTACGGCACCTGTCCAAGCTCCGCCTCCAGCAATGCTCCGCGGGCATGCGCATATTCTGCCATCTGCTGTGTAATCTCCCTGTTTTTTTCAAACGAAAATTTTGAACCGTCATACATGACCGAACTAAATCCGCTGTCAACTGCACGTCTGATGGTACCTGTATCGGAACAATGGTCCAGATGTACGCCAATGGGTACTGCAGCGCGCTGTGCAATTGAGGAAAGCAGCTTTCCCCAGCATTCTACATCCATCGCATCCCCCGCTCCTCTGTTCACCATCAGGAGCACCGGACACCCGGCTTTCTCCGCCGCATGTGTGACTGCGAGCGCATCTTCATATCCAAAAATGTTGAATCCCGGTATCACCTTTCCTGAATCCGCAGCTTCTTTGACATAATCTCTATCCCATCTCATACTTCTCTCCCATAGTGTGCCATTCTGACCTGCTCTGCCTTCTCCAGTTTTGGAATTCCATCCGCACAGCTGATATTGGTCAGTGCTATCGATGCACATGCCGTCCCCAGCTGCATTGCGTAACGCAGACCGCGGTCATTTAAAAGCCCGTACATCAGGCCGGCGGCGTAAGCATCCCCTGAACCGAATGTTTTCAAAGCCCTGGTCGGTATCACGCCGCACTGCTCAGCCGGTTTGTCCTTTACATATCCCCATGACCCATTCGCTCCGTCTTTTACAATGACAAGCCGTACCCCCTGTTCAAGCAGTGTCCTGGCCGAACGTTCGTTGTCTCTGTTATCCGGCATCGTCAGATACTCGACCGCATCAAATTCCTCCCGGTTGCCGATCACGACATCTGCCTGCGCAATGGCCGCCGCATAGCAGCGTGCAGCTTCTTCTCTGTTCTTCCATCCAAAGGGTCTGTAGTCAATATCCAGAATCACCGCAGTCTCATGCTTCTTTGCATAATCAATCATCTGAAACATCGCTTCGCGGGACGGACTGGCAGAAAACGCAGTTCCCGAGAGCAGTACTGCACGGGCATCCGCTATATAGACCTCATTAATTTCATTCGGACTGAGCAGCAAATCTGCTGTTCCTTCCCGATACAGGTAGGTTCCATGGTGAAACGCTTCTGAGCTGCTCTGATAGGTGCCGCTGTTGTCCGGACTTAAAATTTCCGTCAGCGCAATACAGTTGCGCGCTCCCGTATGATCCACCTGAATCCCAAATGTATCAATTCCCTGTTCCTGAAAACTCTGTAATATGTACTCTCCCATACCGTCTTTTGCTACTTTTCCTACAAACCCGGTTTTCAGACCCAGTCTGGCCGCACCTTGTGCAATATTTGCCGGAGAACCTCCAACTGATTTTGTAAAAGAAGGGATCTGTGCAAACGGACAATTAAGAGCTGTCGTATTCAAGTCAATTCCTGCACGGCCTGCCAAAATCAAATCCAGTTTTTTCACCATATTTCCCCGCCCTTTCTTTTTTATTATTTTTTATTCGTTTATATTATGTTTTATTATATTATGTTTCATTTTATTTGTCAATTATTTTGTTTTTGATTTCTTTCCAGGCAACAAAAATACGGCCGCACCCTCGATGCAAAATCGCAAGTACAGCCGCCCTTTTAACTTTCTGTTCCATTCTCCAATAACCGGATATTATGTTCTTTTAAATAATTCTGATACTGATCCGGGACTTCATCCGCGATCACGCAGTCTACCTGTCCCAGTTCTGCCACCTTATAAATCCCGATATGCCCAAATTTCCCTTTATCCACCATCATATACCAGTTCTCATGAATATCTGCAATTGCCCGATAGATATAAGTACTGATTATGGAATTCACAGTGATTCCCGCGTTTAGATCGAGCCCCGAACAACTGGTAAAAACCTTCGATACATAGATACTTTTCAAATACTGCGACGCATTTTCAATACTTGAAAAATATGTTGCTGAATCCACGGAGGTAACTTCACCTCCGATGACAAACAGTTTGCAGGGAAAACAAAGTAAATCCGCCAGAGCTGAAATATTGTTCGTCACAACTGTAAGGTTTTTATACCGCTTCAGTTTCTTTGCGAGCATGCAGCAGGTAGAACCCGACCCAAGAAACAATGTATCGCCATCCGTTATCCTGGAAGCAGCCAGTTCTGCCACCTTCATCTTCCCGGTATAGTTTCCGTCTTTCGGATATTTCTTGCCCGAATCAGTCAATTCGAACGGCGTTTCCGCCTTACGCGTGCTGTCCTCGTTCAGCAGCGCTCCCCCGTATATTTTCTTCACCAGACCTTCTTTCTGCAGAATCTGCAGGTCTTTCCGTATGGTTACATCACTCACCTGGTATCTTTCGCACAATTCACTTACCAGTACTCTTTTATTTTCAATTACCAGCTTTCTGATTTCATTTACACGCTCTTCCTGGAGCATAACACTCCCCCTTATCTTTCTGATATGTCATATGTTATCACATTCAAATCTAAAACACAATCCATTCAAACCGATCAGAAGAAATACGTGTCTTCTATCTTTTCTGCTCTGTCATAATCCATCTGCACTCTTCCTGCAGAAATATCAGTTTTACGTCCTTCCTGACTCCCTCCCAGACAATCTCGCAGCCGTATTCTGTGGAGGGGATTCCGGAATATGACTTTTGTTCACAATATCTGACCTCGATCTCCCGAATCGTCCGGATCATCCCGTCCTCATCCTCCAGTTTGATCATCAGGGGAATTCCCTCTCCTTTTCTGGTAAACCAGCATTTGCAGGCGATCTCCCGCACATGCCCCCGGATTGCTCCCGCATCCGCCGTCTGTATCTCACTGCCGATTTTAAAAGTCACCTTCAAACACCTCACTCAATTTTCAGCCGGCTGTAGTCGACCTTTCTCTTTTCCCGGCTGATCCCTCCGCTCATATGGTCAACCGGTGTTTTTAAAAACACGGCTCTCTTTACCGCATCAATTCCATATTTGGCCCTGATCTGATCAACTGTCCGATCCATCCTTTCCAGCTTTTCGTAATCGGTCCTGTCAAATATGTCCGTCTGCCGGTATGTCTCTCCATCCCTGATTCTGCCGGTATGGATACCGAGATGCCGGATGGGGCTGCCATCCCAGAGCTCGTCAAAAAGACGGCTTGCAGCGGCATGTATCTCAGCGGTGATATCTGTAGCTGATGTTAACGTCATCTGATGAGATGCATAACACAGGCTGCTGTCCTTGATTCCCACGCAGATGACTTCCGCTTTCACATTATGCTTTCTCAGCCTCGCAGAGACAGTTTCTGAGAGGGCAAGCAAAACCATTTTTGCCACAGCTGCATCCGTCACGTCAAAGGCGATCGTAGTAGAATTGCCATATCCCTTATTGGGCGGCGCTTCAGCTTCCACAACCGATATATCCTTTCCATTCGCAAACTCCCATATCACTTCGCCGTGCTTTTTTAAATGGTATCTCAGGACTGCGGGATCTGACAGTGCAAGCTCTCCGATTGTGTGAATCCCAAGGCTGTGCAATTTCCTCGCCGTTGCCCTTCCCACAAAGAAAAGCTTCCCGGCCGGCAGCGGCCACATTTTCTGTTTTACTTCTTCCGGAAACAGCGTATGCACAAGGTCGGGTTTCTTCAGTCCGGAAGCCATCTTGGCCAGCAATTTATTTTCCGATATCCCGACATTGACTGTGAAGCCCAGCTCCCGGCAGATCCTGCCCCGTATCTGCTCTGCCGCCTCTTCAGGACTTTCCCGCTGTTCTCTTGTACCCGTCATATCCAAAAACGCTTCGTCAATACTATACTGCTCCACACCCGGAGTATATTCCCGCAAAATCTCCATCAATGCACCGGAAGCCTTTTCATACAGGCTGTAATTGGGGGGTACCAGCAGCAGCCGGGGACATTTTTGCCTTGCCTCCCATACAGCCTCTCCGGTGTGTATCCCGTACTTCTGAGCCGGTATGGATTTGGCCAGTATGATCCCATGCCTCATAGCTGCATCACCTGCTACCGCTGACGGAATTTCACGCAGGTCCAGTCTGCCTCCCAGGTGATGCAGCCGATGAACAGCTTCCCAGCTGAGAAATGCCGAATTCACATCAATATGAAAAATAAGTCTTTTCATTTTTACCTCCCATGCCGCACCTGCTGCGGCTCTAATCAGGGATGTGGAAAAGTTTTCTTTCAACCTGCCACTCCATTTTTCATGTCCTCTAAATCGAATATATCAGAACACTTGTTCGAATTCAACCGGTAAAAAATTACAGCAGACCAAAACCGGGAAGGATTGATTGAATCTTTTGCCTCCGGGTGGTATGCTCTATAAGTGGCTGCTGAAAAGACACCCTATAAAATAAACCTGTAAATGCAGGCAGGAGAAATAAGTTTATGGACTACAGAAAAATAAAAGAAATTATGAAAGACAGGAAGTATACGCTTGAGGAATTGTCCGAACTGAGCGGGATTCCGCTGAGTACACTTTCAAAAATCACAAGCGGCATCACACCGAATCCCAGATACGACACGATGGCAGCGATCGCCCAGGCACTGAACTGTTCCCTTGATGAGTTTTCCGAAACCGCTCCCAAGATATCTTACACCTTCAAAAAATACTCTTCAAAATTCGAGGCACTTCCTCCGTACTGGAAAAATTACATCACCTTCAACATCGATCTTGAATATAACCGTCTGCTGCATAAAGTGTCAAAAGATAAAATTCTGCTGAAATGTTTTGAATTTTTCAATCCTGAAGTTGGGAGAGTTGAATATAGTATCCGTATCACACGAAACCTTGTGGTAGATTGTAATTCTCTGACTGCGGAATGTACGTTCGGTATTATTCTGCACACGAACAAGCTTTCTCCCAGTTTTTTTAAACATTCTATTCTGGGATTTCAGTACGCTGACTGGATTCAGCCTAAAAACGGCGAAATATGGTTGTTTCTGCACAACGGATATCTGATCATCGGACGGTTTTACCGGAAAAGAAATATGATGCTGCTGAAATCCCTTACAGATACCCAGCATGATCTGGTGATGACCGACCCGAATGATTACAAGCGGATGGGACGTTATCTTGGAGTCATTCCCTTTCCGGAAAACTTTTCACCAGGCTGAAAACCTTTTGGAACAACTTTCGCAGAAAAAGATGGCTCGTCTCCGAACCATCTTTTTCTGTCGTTATCTTTCACTTTTCTTTCTTCTGTATATATTTATCATGATGCAGCTTCCGGCAGCTGTCATCAGTGCAAGAAGCATCAGAGGGCTGCTGTCATCTCCAGTCTTCACATCTTTCCTGCTGCTTCTGTAAGTACTGCTTCCGTCTGTTCCCGGTTTTTTCCCGTTCCCGGAATCACCGCCAGCGCTGCCCCCGGGAGTATCATCCCCGCCTGGTTTAACAGCAGGAGTCCCTTTCACTGTGACCTCTGCCGCCGCCTCCGCAGTTCCGGCTTTTGCAGTAATGACAGCCGTTCCGCCGGAAAGCGCTGTTACGACGCCGTTTTTATCCACATTGGCGATCTCCGGATGGTCACTTGACCATAATACCGTCGCATCAACCGCATCTGCAGGGCTTGTCACTGGCGTCAGGGCAGCCGTCTCCCCTTTGTTCATCGTCAGTTTATCGGGATCTAATGTGATGCTCTCCACTCCCTGAACCGTAATGGTAACCACGCAGCTGGCAGTAACCGTCATATCCGCCTCACTGGCAGCCGTCAGTGTAACCACACCTGGTTTCAGCGCCGTGATCACCGGCACCTCCTCCCCATTTGCGCTGGCTGTCTGTTCGAGGCGGACACTGTCCGCATCGCCGGTCACACTCCAGTTGATTCTCGTACTGGACGGACTGTCCGCGTCCATGAGACTGGCGGTCAGGCTGACCGTCTGTTCCGGCGCGTCTTTCGTCAGAAGCACCTTTTTTTCGCTGGCGCTCAAACTGATTCCACTGGGATAATCCACTGCAAAACCGCCGTTTCTGGCAATATTATTTTCCACACTGGCTAAAGCTGCAAAGGTCCAGCAGCTTCCGAGCGATCCCTGATCGCGTACTGGTGTCAACGTCCCCGTATCCCGAAGGTCAAATCTGTCCGGCAAGTCCGTCCGCGGTGCCGGTGTATCTCCTGCTCCTTCAATGGAAACAGCCACCGCACCATTTACGGAAGCGGTATCCTGTCCTGTCAGTCTCACATTCTGTACTGCTTCCTCAATCTCCGCCTGTCCTCTCTCTTCTGCAGTCCGCCTGCTGGTGCCTGTCTCTAAGATATCCTCGGTATAGGCTCCGGAATTCACATCACACGTATAGGCCCTGATATTCGGAAAAATGCCGTCCATTCCCATATCTGTGGTCTGACCGTTTACTGTGATAAACGCCACATTTTCCACCGGTTCAACTCCGCTGACTGCTCCATACAGATTCGCGCTGATACCAATGTGCGGCGGCTTGTCCGAATCCAGTGTTTCCAGATACACGCTGACAGAAAACTTGCTGTCCGGCAGGACCGTGATCGCCTGATTCAGGCGCTCTGTGTAAAAACCTGCATACTTTTTAACCCCCTCGGCTACCTTTCGGGTCTCCCCGTTCTGAGTGACACTGATCTCATAACGGGTATCTGCACTTCCGGTAACAAACGACACAGCCTTCAGCAGTTCCGGCGTATCTTTTTCATTCGCAAAGCATTCTGTCGCGGTGAAACTGCCGTCTTCCGACCAGAAGTCGACGGTACCGAAAGGGTCGTTCATATACTGATGATTGTAGTTATCCGGCATGTCATCGGCGATAAACACTGCCGGGTTGTTCCGCATTAAAAAGGCATCCTCATATGACAGATAGAAATAACCGCTGTTCCCGGAGGTCTCTCCCCAGGAATTTTTAACAATAAACGCACCATCCCTGTCCGGTTTCGGGATATCGACCGGCTGGTCCGGATAAAAGATTTTTGCAAGTCCGGGGTTTCCCGTAAAATGTTCTCTGCTGTAATTGTCATCCCATCCCACGACTGTCACGATATGTCCTCCGTCAGCGTAAGAGACCGGATATCTATAATCCGAATCGACATACAGGTTTTTGCATTCCGGGTCCCAGTATGACCAGGCAGACAGAACATAAATGTCCGCGGCACCGTAGCTGTATACCGCATTTTTTACGTGCTCTATGTAACTGTCACGGTCATCATTCGGCAGATACAGTGCATTCTGTATGTGATACAGTGACTGATCCGATACCCTTCTGTAAGAAAAGTCTCCCTCCTCGCGGTATTGGTCAAGACTCTCCTCCACCGGGCCGCCCCAGTGAGAGAAGTATGACATGGACATCAGGAAGTGTCCGCCGCCATTGACTCCCCAATCCCATGCGTACCCGCTCCCGGTTCCCGCATTCTGATCGCTCAGGGCAGTCAGCATATTCATCTCAGACAGATCCATTCCTGCGGCAGCTTCCTCATTCAGCTCCTTCATCAGACTTAAAGTATATGGCTGACGCTCCGAAGAACTGTCTTCTATTCCTGCAACCTTTATCAAATATCTGCCGAAGGGAACCGAACTTCGGATACTCTGGCTCTTCCCGGCTATGGCAGATTCCGCAAGCATATTGCCCTCCGCATCATAAAGTGTCAGACTGTAGGAAGAGCCCACGGGAGGCGTCAATGTCAGGTTCAGCCTGGCACTGTTGTCCAGTGAGAATGCATAGACATCTACATCCTGCGGATTGTGAATCGTCGCCCTGATCTTCCCGGGAAAGCTCACCGCAACAGCCTCGGCAATACTGTTATTCGGTTCATAATTGTCACCGATTCCCTCTCCTGTCTCGTACACGAAGGTTCGAATATCTCCCGGCAGCACATCTTCCCTTCCCTGCATGATACTGACAGCCTTTAGCGTCAGGGTCTCGTCAATCCTGACTGTTCCGCTGCAGACAGTGCCGTTATCCGCAGACGGATCGCTGCCGTCTGTCGTATAGCGGATCGCAGCTCCCGGAGTATCGCAGGACAGCGTCACCTCTGTCCCGGGCTCCACCCGTCCGGATGGTATGTCTGCATTTACCACGTCCGTTTTCACTGTGTAGTCCCAGCTATTCACAGGTGAGTACCGTCCGTCTGCCGCAATTGTACATGCCGTCAATGTCATCTGCTGCGTCACAGGGATCGGCTCTTCATACAAGACACCGTAAGATACCGGGTCACTGCCGTCTGTGGTGTAATAAATATCCGCATCTTCATCAGATGTATCCAGAGACACTGCTGATCCGTAGAGCAGGGTCCCTTCCATCGTTTCGGCATACACTCCCAGCAGAACATCCGTGGTGATGCCTGCGAAGTATACATCAGCGCCATATCCCTCCGGTGTCACGCCCTGACTGTCAAAGTTCAGGCTCCAGCCTGCGGCTCCGCCTCCGGGCAGAGTTTCCGGCATACTTTGATTGTGCATGATGCGGTCCGTTTTCACGCCGTCTACATCGGATGGGTCTTCGGAGTTTCCGCTCAGACTGTAAACTCCGGACGGTTCTCTCAGGTAAAGCGCCAGATTGTAGTTAGTGACAAGATCATTGATGTCAGCAGCCGCCTTATCCGCTCCGAGATAACCAATATCCGTGAGCGCCGCCTCCAGATCGTCCATGGTGCATCCGCCATTGTTCAGCACGGTATGGTAAATACCTTCTCCGCCGCCCGGCAGTCCCTCCGTCTGATACGCCAGATACCGGCCGAAGAGATACCAGCTTCCATAAGGAACAGCTGCCGTATCGCCGTCCGGAACGTAATACTCCCGGAAGATGAACGGATGGGTATAGCCGTTCGCCGCAGTAAAATCCGTCAGAAATCCCACTTCATACACGCTGTCCGTACTGGCAAGACCGCAGACGGCAATAGCGCTCTGGGAAAAAGTTTCGTTCAGCCAGCTCTCACTGTAACCGCCGGTCTGTGCATAATTGACCAGATGCTGAAGCTCATGCGCCAGGGTCCCCAGAGTGGCGGCCGTATTTCCCGCATTGCCGCTGTCCAGGTGAAGCATATCCATGGCATTGCCGCTGGCCCAGTCATACTCATCCTTCGTATAAAGGTCAGCGCTGTAGAAAAAACCCGCAAAGTCCATCGGATAGAACACAAACGCGGTTTTACCGTCCCGGTCTGCATCGGCATTGCTCCAGTCGCCGAAAGCATCCTTCAAAGGATCGTGAATCTGGCTGTCGACAGCATCGGCATAAACCTGTGCCAGTGCATCACTCAGCTGGTCCTCCCTGCCGGCGGCACGCCAGATCGTGCAGGTAGTTCCGACGGCCGCCACCTCCGCCGTGAAGCTTCCCGCAGCCTCCTGGTAATAATCAGTGTATATCGTCTTCTGATCGCCGACCTGATATTCTTCCGGCGGGACCGCAGCTCTGGCCGTCGGCTGTTCCGCGAGTCCTGCGCCTTCGTGTTTCGGCAGGTACTGCATCCCGCAGCGCACGTCGCCGTACTGCTGTCCGCCTGTACTTTCCTCCTCCAAAGCTGCGCCGCCCCCCGGTGTCCCCGCAGGCTGTGCGGGCATGCCGACCGCCTGCACTGCCTCCAGATCTTCATTGGAGACAATGTTGTAATTCAGATTCTGTGCCATGATCACATTGCCTGTATAGTCAGGCCCCTCCTTGTCCACGGCAGTCTCCTGCTGCGCCAGCACCGGGACAACGCCCAGCAGGACAGACATCAGAACACCAAAGACAATCACACGCTGTCTTGATTTTCTCTTTTTCATCGCATCTCCTCCCATTTGCTGTAACAAGATGATTTGTATTCATTATAACAGATTTATTTTAAGGTTACATCCATGAAACGGGAAAATTCCAGAGAGATCTCCCGCGTAGCAAAAAAGGTCTCCGGAGTCATCCGAAAACCTTTCTTACCGCGAGATCATTATGCCGTCATTTCCTCTGCCTCCGATAAAACTTCAGAGTCACTGCGCGTCACCTCTTTCACCCATTTCCAGCTGTGCAGCCGGATGGTGACCGGGATGATCTTATAGATCTGATCCCATTTCAGCAGGAAGAATACCACCACCGGCGGCCAGTGAAACACAAATGCCGCCAGCGCAGAGAACGGGACAATGATCAGCCACATACTGATCAGATTCATTTTCATACTGAAGGCGGTATCCCCTCCTCCTCTGATGATGCCGTTATCACACGGAAGCTGAAAGGACGTGCCCACTGTGGTAACCGACATAACGATGATAAACTGCAGCGCCAGGTTATGTGCCTCCTCAGATATGTTGTAGAGCATCAATACCGGATTTCTCACAAGATAAATCACAACGCCTGTCACAATGCCGATACCGATAAACAGCGCTTCCATCGTATGTACCATCTGACGCAGTTTATCCCGCCTGCCCTCGCCGATCGTCTTCCCCACAAGGACGCTGGATGCACTCGTTGAGCCGTACGCGATAACAGAAATAATCTGATACACGATTGTCGCGATCGAATTTGCTGCAATCGCCGCGGCTCCCATATGCCCCAGAATACCTGTCTGCACCATCTGGGCGATTCCCCACTGTGCCTGATTCAAAAGCACCGGAAGCGCTACTCTGCGGTAATCTTTATAATACGATTTATCAATCATCACCAGTTTCTTCAGTGTCAGCTTCAGCTGCTTCTCCTTATACTTCAGATACCAGATGACGATCAAAAGTTCCACGCACCTGGACACCAGCGTCGCAATCGCAGCCCCCCGGATACCGAGTCTCGGAAAACCAAAGCTGCCATAGATCAGGCAATAGTTCAGCACGACGTTGATGCACAGTGTCGATGCTGAGATGATGTATCCGATCTTTACGATACCGATCGCCCGCAGGGACGCCGTCAGAACATTGGTCGCAGTGAATATCAGATAGGTAAAACAGATGATCTGAAGATACTTTACACCTTCTGTGATCACCGCGGTGTCACTCGTCAGCAGTCCCAGTACCTGTGCCGGGAAACACAGCACCGCAAGAAACATCACGGCGGCCATCCCCACCCCGTAGCGAAGAGCCACGCCGATAATGTGGGGAATCGGCCTGAAATCCTTTTTTCCCCAGTACTGGCTGCCCAGCACCACAACACCTTCCGCCGCCCCCATCACCAGCATCTGCAGCAGGAACTGGAACTGGTTGCACAGCGCCGCTCCGGACAGCGCCGTCTCACTGTATGCCCCCAGCATCACGTTGTCCATCAGGTTTACGCTGTATGTCAGCAGGTTCTGCAGCGCCAGCGATAACGTCAAGGTTGCAAATGTTTTATAAAATCTCTTTTCGCGAATCATGTTCCCTCACCTTTCTCCGACTTTCTTCGTAATTTCATAATAATCGCTTTGGAGGTGAAAGACAATTATATTAACTTGCAATTCATTAATATTTTGTGCTATTCTTTTTACTATGAAAGTCCCGGACAGCGGCTGACTTTCATTCATGATGATGACCGTTTAGCTTAATCAGGAGGCGCGATTATGAAAGTTTTAAGTGAACCCGGGGTCCTGCCCCAGTCAGAACGTTATTTTTCAACTCCGTCCGCCCTCGCACGGCAGTTGTTTTTCTACGTCACCCGCTGCGGCCACTATTATCTAAATGAAGAATATGATTTTCGTGATTCCTGTGAAGTCGGACGCATGGAGAGCCACCGGACTTATCTTCTCGACTATGTCCAGAGAGGGGCCATGCATATAGAGGCAGACGGAACCACGTTCACCGCAGAGGCCGGACAGCTGGCCATCACAGACTGCCGCAGACCGCACCGCTACTATACCAGCGGATATACGGAAAGAATCTGGATCCACATCGACGGCTCCAATATGGATGACTTTTGCCAGCAGATCCTCGCATTCCGCGGACACCGCGCGTTTACTCCGTTTCCGGGCAGCCATACGGAGCGTACCATGACAGATCTGATAACCGCAGTCAAAAATAATACGGTCCACTCGGAAGCCGACATTTCCCAGAAGATCTACCGCCTGCTGTGCGGACTTCTGTTCCCCCCGATGAATCAGGAGACACCGCAGGATGATCCTGTCGTCCTGGCGCTTGCCTATATCAACGGACATCTGTTTGAGGATCTCTCAATTCCGGAAATTGCCGGCCATGTGGGGCTGAGCCCTTCGCACTTTTCCAGACAGTTCCGCAGCCAGACCGGGTTCTCGCCGCATGAGTATATCGTGGTTCACCGGATCGACGAAGCCAAGGCGCTTCTCCACGATACAACCCTCTCAGTTAAGGAAATCGCTTACCGCACAGGGTACCACAGCGAGGTTAATTTCATCACTTCATTCACGGGAAAAGTTGGGGTTTCCCCCTCTGCGTTCCGGAAAATCCCGTTGTGATCAGGAACTGCAAAAAGAGGAAGGCAGCCCCGGCGGGTACCTTCCTCTCGCTTATTTTATTATCTGAAATATTCCACTCCGGATTCAAAAATCTGAATATCCTGTTCTCCGTAGATATTGACCGCCACGGAATCATCGCGGCGTTCTGAATGTGCCATCTTTCCGAGCACGCGTCCGTCAGGGCTTGTAATACCTTCGATCGCTGCATAGGAACCGTTGACATTCCACTCTTCATCCATCGATACGTTCCCGTTCAGGTCACAGTACTGCGTCGCCACCTGTCCGTCTGCAAACAGTTTCTGAATCCATTCATCACTTGCAACGAAACGTCCTTCCCCGTGAGATGCCGGATTTGTATAGACGCCTCCCAGCTGTGCCTTGGCAAGCCATGGGGATTTGTTCGTAACCACTTTCGTATATACCATCTTTGAAATATGGCGTCCGACTGTGTTGTACGTAAGTGTCGGTGAATCTTCTGTCTGTCCCACGATCTCACCGTGAGGAACGAGTCCCAGCTTGATCAGCGCCTGAAAACCGTTGCAGATTCCAAGTGCCAGTCCGTCCCGCTCATTCAGCAGCTTCATGACAGCTTCTTTGATCCTGGCATTACTAAACGCCGTCGCAAAGAATTTGGCGGAGCCGTCCGGCTCGTCACCTGCGGAGAATCCGCCCGGGAACATGATGATCTGTGACTGCCCGATCGCCTCCTCGAAGATGCGGACAGAATCACGAATGTCTTCCTCTGTCAGATTCTTGAATACCTTCGTCACAACGTCTGCGCCTGCGCGCTCGAATGCTCTGCGGCTGTCGTACTCGCAGTTCGTACCCGGGAATACCGGAATAAACACGGTCGGCCGTGCGACTTTATGTCTGCAGACATAGACACTTCCTCCGTCGTACAGCGGACTTTCCACCGGCTGCACATCGTCTGTTCCTTTTGTCTTAAACACGGATTCCAGAGTACCCGTCCATGCATCCAGCGCCTCATCCATGCTGACGTTCACACTGCCGTATGAGAATGCGGCGTCATCCGTCACTTCACCGATCACCGTGTAGGAGGATGCCAGCTCACCGACTTTTCCGTCTGTCACTTCACAGATCACGTCTCCGAATCCCGGAGCGAAGAAGTCCCTTGCATCCAGACTATGTTCGATCTTCACGCCCAGTTTATTCCCAAATGCCATCTTGCTGACGGCAGCGGCAATTCCATGGCGGTCCAGCGCATATGCCGAAACGATTCTGCCCTCCTGAATGTCCGTATGGAGTTTTTCATACATGTCCATCGCTTCCTCATAAACCGGCATATCATAGCTGTCTTTCGGCAGGCGAAGCCATACCAGACGGTTTCCTGCTTTTTTAAGCTCAGGTGTGATAATATCCTGTTCCTTCGCAATATCCACGGCAAAGGAGACGAGTGTCGGCGGAACGTCCATATCATTAAAGGTTCCGGACATACTGTCCTTCCCTCCGATGGACGGCAGTCCGAATCCAAGCTGTGCGCTGTATGCGCCCAGAAGCGCTGCGAACGGCTGGCTCCAGCGCGCCGGATCCTCTGTCATGCGGCGGAAGTACTCCTGGAACGTAAAGCGGATTTTTTTATAATCTCCGCCGGAAGCTGCGATGCGTGCGATGGACTCTGTCACCGCATAGATCGCCCCGTGATACGGACTCCAGCTGGACAGATACGGATCGAACCCGTAGCTCATCATCGTCACGGTATTCGTATTTCCATTTGCCACCGGCACCTTGGCAACCATCGTCTGAGTCTCAGTCAGCTGATACTTTCCGCCGTACGGCATGAATACACTCGCCGCACCGATGGAACCGTCGAACATCTCCACGAGTCCCTTCTGGGAGCATGTGTTCAGATCCTTCAGCGTATCCAGCCACTTCTCTTTCACATCAGAAACATCCTCGCGCACCAGTACATTGCCGTCACGGTCCGGTATATCGACAAGAACTTCTGTTTCCTGATGTGCACCGTTCGTATCGAGGAAGGCTCTCGAGATATTTACAATCTCTTTGCCTCTCCAGCACAGTACCAGGCGCGGACTCTCGGTCACGACCGCAACCTCAACAGCCTCCAGATTCTCCTCATTCGCATATTTCAGAAACTCTGCGACATCTTTCGGGTTCACGACAACGGCCATACGCTCCTGAGACTCGGAGATTGCGATCTCTGTACCATCCAGTCCTGCATATTTTTTCGGTACCTTATCCAGGTTCACCCGAAGACCGTCTGCCAGCTCCCCGATCGCAACGGAGACACCGCCCGCGCCGAAGTCGTTACATTTCTTGATCAGTCTGCTGACTTCTTCCCTGCGAAACATTCTCTGGATCTTACGCTCCGTCGGCGCATTACCCTTTTGTACTTCTGCTCCGCAAGTCTCGATAGACTCTTCCGTATGAACCTTGGAGGAACCGGTAGCTCCGCCGCAGCCGTCACGTCCGGTACGCCCGCCGAGCAGGATGATGATATCACCCGGATCCGACGTCTCGCGGATGACCGCACGTCTCGGAGCCGCGCCCATGACAGCGCCGATCTCCATGCGTTTTGCCGCATAATTCGGATGATAGATTTCTTTCACGTAACCGGTGGCCAGACCGATCTGGTTGCCGTAAGAGCTGTAGCCGTGTGCAGCGGAGCGAACCAGCTTTTTCTGCGGCAGTTTGCCCTTCATTGTCTCCTGTACCGGAACCGTCGGGTCTGCAGCGCCCGTCACACGCATCGCCTGATATACATACGTACGTCCCGAGAGCGGATCGCGGATTGCACCGCCAAGGCATGTGGCAGCGCCACCGAACGGCTCGATCTCAGTCGGATGGTTATGTGTCTCATTCTTAAAGTTGATCAGCCATTCCTCTTCCACACCGTCCACATCGACCGGCACGATGATACTGCAGGCATTGATCTCCTCGGATTCTTCCTGATCGGAAAGCTTGCCTTCTGCTTTCAGTTTACGCATCGCCATCAGTGCCAGATCCATCAGGCAGACAAACTTGTCATCGCGGTCTTTGAAGATAACCGCGCGGTCCGCCAGATACTGCTCATATGTGGCAACGATCGGTTCTTTATAATCACCCTCTCTGAAATCCACTTTTTTCAGCTCCGTGGAGAATGTCGTATGGCGGCAGTGATCAGACCAGTACGTGTCCAGCACGCGGATCTCTGTCATGGAAGGGTCGCGCTTTTCTTCCTTCGTATAATAATTATGGATATGCAGGAAATCTTTAAAGGTCATCGCCAGATTCAATGAATCGTACAGTTCTTTCAGTGCATCCTCACTCATACCAAGAAATCCGTCAAAGATCTTTACATCTTCAGGCTCGTCAAATACAGTCACCAGGGTTTCCGGTTTCACCATATCTGTCTCACGGGAATCCACCGGGTTGATACAGTGATTTTTAACAGCCTCAAATTCCTCATCTGAAATGTTTCCCTCGATCACATATGTCGTCGCAGACCGGATGATCGGTTTTTCATCCTCTTTCAGGAACTGCACACACTGCACCGCAGAGTCCGCACGCTGGTCAAACTGCCCGGGAAGATACTCTACCGAAAAAACACGTGCACTGCCGGCTGCCGCAAACTCTTCACGGTAAAGAACATCTACCGGCGGCTCGGAGAATACACTTCTGCACGCTTTCTCAAAAATATCGTCTGAAATATTCTCCACATCATAGCGGATCAGTACCCTTACCCCTGTTACTCCCGGGATATTGAGATAACTGCCGATCTCGTGTTTCAATTCCTTTGCCTGTACTGCGAAATCCGGTTTCTTTTCTACGTAAACTCGTCTTACACTACCCATTTTCTCCTCCTATGTTTCCACACTTGCTGCAGCCTGCAGCCTCATTCGTTGGTGACTGCGATAACTTCAACTTCACAAAGCACATTTTTCGGAAGCGTCTTCACCGCCACACAGGAACGTGCCGGTTTCCCGGTGAAATATTTTCCATATACTTCATTAAAAGCCGCAAAGTCATCCATATCTGCCAGAAAACAAGTCGTCTTGACCGCCTGTCCATAGCTGCTTCCCGCTTCTTTTAAGACTTCTCCCAGATTCTGCATCACACGTTCTGCCTGTTCTGTAATATCTGCCCCTGTGATCTCGCCTGTAGCCGGATCGATCGGTATCTGCCCTGAAGTAAATATCATATTTCCCGTGATGATTGCCTGTGAATACGGTCCGATCGCCGCCGGAGCTTTTGTGGTGCTGACTGTTTTCATGTCCTGTTCTCCTCTCTTTACGCTGCTTCCGTTCATTCTTCTAAGAATGCAGTCTTCATGCTTATTATAGCGAATAATGCCCTTGTACGTCAAGAAGTGCCCTCCCAGAATTCACGCACCAGATTTCCCACCTGTGTCAGGGAGCATCCTCTGTAATCATGCCACTCCCGCGGAAACAGTTTCCGGTAATCCGCCGTCAGGAAACGCTCATCAAGGAGCGCTATCACTCCCCGGTCCTGATCAGTCCGTATCACCCGCCCTGCCGCCTGCAGGACTTTGTTCATTCCCGGAAAGCGATATGCATAGTCAAAGCCATTTTCACCTGCCTGATCATAATAATTCATTAAAATCTCCCTCTCTGTTCCAATCTGCGGAAGCCCCGTACCGATCAAAACTGCACCGATCAGCCGCTCTCCGGAAAGGTCGATCCCCTCCGCAAAGATTCCTCCCATCACGCAGAAACCAACTGTAGTGTGTTCCCCGTCGAGTGCAAACGCTTCCAGAAACGCTTCCCTGTCGGCTTCATTCATCGACGTATGCTGTACCAGGTAGCGGACGGTTTCATCCCTCTCATCCGCATATTGCTCCCGGTACACTTCGTACACATCACTCAGCATCCGGTAAGACGGGAAGAAGACCATATAATTTCCCTTTTTCCCCGAGATGACCTGATGAATATAGGAAGAGATCCTGCTGTACTCTTCATACCCCCTCCGTTTATACCTGCTGCTCACATCTTTTCCGATCAGCAGCGCCCGGTTCTCCCGGGGAAACGGTGACTCCACATAAATCGCATAATCTTCGCCTTCGCTGCTTCCGAGCAGCTTCCTGTAGTAGGTGATCGGAAGCAGTGTGGCGGAAAAAAACACGGTACATCGTCCCCTGCTCAGGCATTGCTGCAGATTCCGGGCCGGATTGACGCAGAACAGGCGGAGATAAAATTTTCCGGTCTCGTCATGGTATGCATACGTCACATAATTTTCATCGAGCAGATCACAGATATTCAGAAAGGTCCGAACCTGAAAATAGAATTCCAGAACGTCTTTCCGAAGTTGTCCCTCCGCCAGTTCTTCCAGAAATGTCTCCAGTTCTCCCTGAAGATTCATCAGCGAAATCCCGAGTGCTCCCGGTCCGTCCAGCACCTGATATGATTCACATTCCCGCTTCAGTTCCAGCAGCTGACGGTTGCCCCTGTCCAGATACCGTTCCAGCTTTTTATTATACGGGGCAACTTTTTTTCGTATTGCCAGAAAATCTTCCTTGCACAAAACGGCGCTGAACATCTCCCGTCCCCGCTCCACCAGATTATGTGCCTCATCGATCAGAAAAAGATACTCTCCTTTTACCCCCTCAGAAAAAAAGCGGCGCAGGTGCGCCCTGGGGTCAAATACATAATTATAGTCACAGATCACCGCGTCTGTCCATACAGACAGATCCAGGCTCATTTCATATGGGCATACCTTCCATTTTTCACTGTGCCTGAGCAGTGTTTCCCTGTCAAATGCATTCTCACCGGTCAGTATCTCGTACACCGCATCATTGACGCGGTCATAGTGTCCTCTGGCACGCTCGCAGTGCTCCGGGCTGCATTCCATTTCTTCGCAGGCACACAGCTTCTCTTTCGCCGTCAGCGTAATGACCTTAAACGCCAGTCCATGATCTTTCAGAATACCAAAAGCCTCCTCCGCGACCGTCCTGGCGATCGTGCGTGCCGTGAGATAAAAAATCTTATCTCCATGCCCTTCGCCCATTGCCCGGACTGCGGGAAAAACGGCTGACATCGTCTTTCCCACCCCGGTAGGCGCCTGTACGAACAACTCCTTTTTCCGCAGGATAGTCCGATAGACGCTGCTTACGATCTCCCGCTGTCCTTCACGGTAGGAAAATGGAAATTCGAGTCCCTGCATCGATTCATTCCGGCACTTCTTCCAGCTCACATAAAATTCGGCCCACGGATAATACTTCTCCAGCAGCTGCCCAAACCACTGCTCCAGTTCTGCCTGCGTATACTTCTCATGAAAATAGCGGATATCCTCGTCTTCCATGTTGCAGTAAGTAATCTGTACCGTGATATTGCCGCAGGGATGGTCCTGCATGTACATCCATGCATAGCACATCGCCTGCGCCGTGTGAAGCGGATCAGGACCTTTCAGTTCCGCCAGATCACGGAAGGTCCCTTTGATCTCGTCAATCAGAACGTCCCCTTTTCTGTCAACGATCCCATCCGCGCGTCCTTCCAGCACGAATAAAAATGTTTCATATTCTTTTTCATAGCGCAGCGATACTTCGGCCTGATACTCCGCCCCCATACTCTTTTGTATCTTTCGGTGTATCTTGCTTCCCAGCTGCATCGCCTCTTTATCCGGCGCCGCACCTGTCCTGCTGTCCAGATCTCCGCCGCGCAGGATAAACTCTACCAGACCGCGCACGGAAATTTTGACTACTTCTTTTTCCATGTCTTCCCTCGTTCTTTGCGTATAGACAGCATTGTATCATATTTTCTCCAAATACAAAACCGCTGCAAATACGGATAGTCTCCTATCCGTCCTGCAGCAGTCTTTCTTTTCTATCGTCTATTATTTTTTTCAGGCTATCGCATACTTTTTCAGCATACGTGTAAATTCCGGATTTTCGCCATAGCTCTGTACCGTCAATGGCTTCGTCAAATCCATGCTCAGAATCCCAAGAATTGATTTCGCATCGACAACAACACGATTATAAAAAATGTCAATGTCAAAATCGCATTTGCCCGCAACGGATACAAATTCTTTTACTTCTTCTGCGGCGTTCAATTTAATCTTACATTCTGCCATAGTTATCATTCCTCTCTCGTGACCCGCGTTAATGTTTTTATTTAACACATTATGGCACCTTGCAGCGAGAAAGTCAATTCAAAATCCTGTATAAATTCAGGCCCCAAATCGCCCGATTTATGTGATTTTACACAATTCCTGTCTGAGCCCGCATCTGCTATCCCAGAATGCTTTGTATGTGTTGATTGCTGACTGTATGGAATTTTCCTTCGTCCGCCGCCTTCGCATATTCCGGATGAACCGGGACTTTTCCAAGTACCGGAAGCTCATACGCCGACGCAACCTGATCCACTTTGCTCTCTCCAAAGATAGGAAATGCCTTTCCGCAGTCAGGACAGATCGCGTAGCTGTAATTCTCCACGATTCCAAGTACCGGAATCTTCATCATCTCAGCCATTTTCACCGCTTTTTTAACGATCATTTTCACCAGGTCCTGCGGTGAGGTAACGACAACCACACCATTCACCGGAAGCGACTGAAAGACCGTAAGCGGTACATCACCGGTTCCCGGAGGCATGTCAACCAGCAGGAAGTCCAGTTCGCCCCAGATGACGTCTGTCCAGAACTGTTTCACCATATTTGCGATGACTGGTCCTCTCCAGATCACAGGATCGTCCGCATTTGGGAGCAAAAGGTTGATGGACATGATTTTGATTCCATTTTCCGCCGCGATTGGCTCGATCCCGCGGTCGCCTGCTTTTGCGGGACCTTTAATTCCATACATTTTCGGAATGGACGGACCTGTGATGTCCGCATCCAGGATTCCCACTTTAAAGCCCTGTTCGCACAGCTGGTTCGCAATTGACGCTGTGACAAGAGATTTGCCGACGCCTCCCTTTCCGCTGATGATTCCGATCACCCGTCCAATCCGGGAGTCTTCATTCATTTTTTCCTGAAAGCTGTGCTGTTGTCTGCTGGGACATCCTTCACAGCTCTCTTTGCTGCATGTTGTACTGCTGCATTCTTTCGCCATTTCTTTCCACCTTCTTATTTAATAAATCTGTCTATTGCTTTATGAAGCTCTGCCAGCGTTTCCTTATCTCCGCTCTCCACTGCATCCACAATACAGTGTTCAATATGATCCTGCAGGATCACCTTGCCCGTATTATTGATCGCAGCTTTTACTGCGGACAGCTGAATCAGCACTTCACTGCAGTCTCTTCCGTCTTCCACCATCCGTTTTATCGATTCCAGATGGCCAATTGCCCTCGACAGCCGGTTGATAACCGCTTTCGTATTCTGATGAGTATGGGTATGCGTATGATTGTGTGTATGCTCCACCACGGTTCCATCTTCCAATACATGTGTATGCTTTACACTGTTCTCATGCTCTGCCATCGATCTCCTCCTGATGTACCTTTGTCCCTTTTCTATCCGCAGACTCCGTTTATACCTCTGTAAAGGTCATACGCTGTTTCATCCCGGAGGTCATGATCTCAAACACGATGCTGCCGTCCTCTTTATTGATGATATCATATTCCAGAACCTTGTCCCTGAATTTGTGCCTGACATATTCTTCCGGATCCTCTATTTCGATCTCATCAATATAGACATCCCGCATCTGATTGTTTGAACATTTATTATATATTTCCCAAATTGCTTCATAACGTTTCATTTGTTTCTCTCCTCCCATAATAAAACCGTATTTTTTATTATAGCAGGATATCTCCGTTCCTACAAGCAGGGGTGGGGGATATCCTGTCAAAATATTTCCCTCTCTATTCTTCCTCCGGAAATTCCACAAGCGTATAAAACCCTCGTTCCGTCTCATTGATCTCTCTGACGATTCCCCGTGTGGCTTTTAAGCGCTCATGCGGCTGATAATTTTTGCTCATCGCTATGGCAGGTATAATCGTATAATAATAGGAAGTAGGAAGTGCACTTTCCGAGATCTCAACTTCCTGCCCGATCTCCAGAAGCCCCTGCCGTTCCATCTTGAATTCCATCGTTTTCAATCTTTTGTCCCTCCCTGCAGCTATAAGGATTCACATGCACCATACAGTGCTTCACCCCTTCTATTTCACTCTCAATTCTATCATGTACAGCTTCCGCAATTCCATGCGCTTCTTCCAGTGTTTTTTTCCCGTCCTGGCTGATCTCCAGATCCACATACTTTTTATTGCCAAACATCCTGGTCTTCACGTCATCCACAGCGATCACTCCCTTTTGTTCTATCGCAATCCTGTATATCTGCCTGACAGTCTTCTCATCACACGCCACATCTGTCATCTTGCATATCGCATCGCGAAAAATGCTCACAGCCGCTTTGACGATAAAAATGCAGATCACAGCTCCGGCAGCCGGGTCCAGCACAGGATACCCAAGCCTTGCCCCTAAAATGCCTATAAAACTCCCCACAGACGACATCGCGTCAGACCGGTGATGCCAGGCATCCGCCATAAGCGCCCCTGAATTGATCTGCTTTGCAGCGGCCTTCGTGTACCAGTACATTGCCTCTTTGACTATGATGGAAACCACCGCAGCAAAAAGCGCCAGTAGTCCAGGCGCTTCCAGCGCCTGATAATCCGCATCTATGATTTTAATGATTCCGGAATATCCGATCCCAATCCCGGTAGCCGCAAGTGCAATTGCAAGAATCAATGAAGCTACACATTCCAGTCGTTCGTGTCCATACTGATGGCGGACATCCGACTGTTTTCCCGCCATTTTTACGCCGATCATCACAACAACCGTACTGAATACATCTGAAGCAGAATGCACAGCATCTGAAATCATGGCACCCGATCCGGCTATGATTCCGGCTACAAATTTGGCAACAGACAATACCACATTGACGATAATGCTGTTCACGGATACACGTACCGCGATGCTTTCTTCTATTGCTGCATGTGCTGTCTGTTTACCCAAATCGGTTACCTCCTGACAAACGGGGATGCATATCTTATACTATGCATCCCCGTTCGGAAGGTTCCTGCCTCACAGGCACCGTTACTATGACATCACTGTATTTTTAAATATCACATGTTTTACTTTATTCAGCGCAAACATCAGCACATATCCAAGTACTCCGCATGAAATAACTTCACCGAGGCCCACAGTGAGCATCATGAACGGAATCGGAAGCGGGATTCCGTAACCATAGCGCAGCACAAACGGTACGATCAGCACGTTCATGATGATCGGCGGCAGCGGAACCAGATATTTATGCCTGCGAAGCAGCCAGGATCCCACAGCACCCACCAGCGTTGCGATACTTCCGAATACGACGTCCAGCACGATCGCACCGCCCATTGCATTGCCAATGATGCAGCCGATGAAAAGCCCCGGGATCGCCGCCGGCGTGAACAGCGGAAGAATCGTCAGTGCCTCTGAAATCCTCACCTGTACCTCACCGAAGCTAAACGCTGAGAACACGACAGTTACAACCACATAGATCGCGGCGATCATCGCCGCCTGGGTGATAAATAATACCTTTTTGTCTCTCATTTTCTGTCTCTCCTTTAGTTTTGTTTTTAGGGTGATCATGTTCACCCTACGTGTGGAAGGTCTCGAACACACGGTTATTTAGTTGTACCGACTCCCTGTTTATCAGGGTTTTGGCGATTATTACTATAGCACGGTTCCGGGGGAAATGCAAGCTGTACCCGCACTGTACCCACAATGAAAATTATGTATCAAGATGCCGTCGATATCTGCTTCATTTCATCTGTTTTTGCTGGCGGCAACACGCGATCGTATAAATTTTTTATTATGTACATTAAAAACCGTGTACTTTTGTGATAATATAGATGTATAATCTTTTCACTACCTGTCAACACCGCAGCCAGGAAAGGACGTGTTAATATGCCATTACCGAAAGAACACACCTACACTGTTGAAGATATTTACAACCTGCCGGAAGGGCAGCGGGCAGAACTGATTGACGGCCAAATTTACTATATGGCACCACCCTGCAGAAGTCATCAGCGCATTGCCGGCAAGTTATATACATCCATTTCTAACTATATTGATGCTAAAGCCTGCCCATGCGAGCCCTATATCGCCCCATTTGCAGTATTTCTGAATGAGAACGATAAAAATTATGTAGAACCGGATATCAGCGTTATTTGTGATCCAAACAAACTCACAGATAGGGGATGCAATGGTGCACCGGACTGGATTATTGAAATCGTATCCCCCGGCAGCAGGCGCATGGACTACTCCACCAAATTGTTTAAATACCGCGCTTCCGGCGTTCGGGAATACTGGATTGTCGACCCGCACAAAAACAGAATTACCATCTGGAACTTTGCAATGGACGATACAGCAGAATACACTTTTACAGATACAGTAAAAGCCGGAATCTATGAAGACTTATCCATAGATTTCTCACAACTGGATATCTAACCCTCTGGAAGGGGCGGGAACCAGGCAGAACCAAACAGGGAGGCAATGTACTCGCATGAGTCGCTGCCTCCCTGTTCCTATTAACTATCATCCAATATTGTATTAAGAATTCACTGATTTCTGCACAGCTCAGACACGATTTCAACCCATCTCCACAGCCTCTTCGGGTCATATCGTATCGTACTCACATCCTTGATAATAATCTCCACATTACAGTTCTTTAACAGTTTCAGTTTCCCCTGCACATCCCGGCGGACTGCATCCTCGTCGAATGTGTCAAAGGCAAAGCATGCCGGACTCGGCTTCAGGGATACGACGTAATCCCGTCCCACAACCTCGGCCATGTGTTCCGTATCACTCCACGGGCTGCAGGAGATCTTTCTCAGATTTTTAATCTGACGAAGCTGGTCCATCTTGATGTCCAGACGCTCGCAGCATCCGTAGTAACTCAGCCCAAACCGTTCCATCCACGGTCTTTCATAAGCAATCGAAAACTCATCATGCATTTCTGGAGATACGGAAGTGAAGAACTGGCTGGCGGATGCCCCCCACATATCGCAGCACTTCATATTTGTCATGGTCCCTCTTTTCAGTTCCTTCGAATATCCGTATGCACCGGATCCCATTCGGTAATTGAGGTTGTTGGAACCAAGGCAGCCAAGGGCCTCGTACTGATCCAGCGCCGCCATATAGGCTTCCGATATTTTTTTCATGGATGCGTGGACGAGTTCCGGTTCCATTACCACATTCAGCAGGAGTTCATTCGTGCCCATCAGCTGCACCAGGTCGTCCACCGGAGCATACCAGAATCCCTGAACACCCTTGATCTCCACCGGCATCACCGGTCCCAGGATGTCCTGATAAGCCTCATAGGTGGCCTGTGTCGCCTCCTTGTCCAAAGTCACTTTCGGTGCCTTGATTTTCTCGGTATCTTCTATCGTAACAATCTGCGGAATAAACTTATGGCTAACAATATTATTCTCTGCATCGCTGGCAATTGTTTCCTCGGTAATCGCAATCCCCATGCCGGAGTTCTCAATGATCATCGGCGAGTAAAAGACAGGTTCCAGTACCATATCCCCCGGCATGTGTTTCCACAGATAAATTTTTCTGCGCAGCTCCTCCTCGATCCTCTGTGCAAACGGTGTAGACGTTCTCAGTGTCAGCTCATCATCCACATTCATCTCGTGCCAGGGCAGTTCATTATGCCATACGACCGGACGTGCAGACTCCAGATCATTGACTCTCTCCCAGAGTTCTGCCGTCTCCTTCTGTACAGGAAGATTCGCGATGTCCATAAACTCACGTGCCAGTTCCCGGATAACCGCCACGTCCTCATCATTGTATTCCACCGGAAGAAACATATAAGTCGTATCATTGGATACCGCTGTACCCGGCGCATCAAACGCCGCATGTGTTGTCATATTTGTTGCCATTTTTTATCCCCTTTCCATCATCAGATTCATTCCATTATACATTTTGGTATTTTGTAACTTTCACAGTTTTTTTCCTCTGCTAGTGTTATTGTACGTTTTGGAATGATATTCCGTCAATATCTTTCTATTTTTTCATCAGATTCACGATTCTCTCATTTTGTTCACGTGAACATTATTATTCTTTTTGTCTACATTTACGTTCTATTGTAAACAGAAATAAGGTTATTGCATTTTTAGTTTACATTTTTGTTTTTTGCCTATATGCCCAGCTCCGGTCAAAACAAAGAAAAGTTTTGAAGATCGTATTTCTCTGGATATTCGCATAGATATGGAGAAGGGGATGAAATCCAAATATCGGATTTCATCCCCTTATTAAGGAAGTGAAATGAAACAGTTACAACTATATTAACATGATACCACGGATTGCTCCGCACGATGTGCTCCCGCAATCCTAAAAACATTCGAAATCCGCCCTGATTGGGCTGCTTTCTCATGTTTTGCGGGTCCCAAAGTCATGCTTTTTCATGCAAGCATGAAACGCATAACCTTTTGACCCTGGTATCTTAACATTAATACTGATCTACATTATCAGCTGTTACCAGCTCATAAGGAATATCAAGCGTAGCAAAGTCTTTGCCCTGAGATGCTGCGTATGCTGCAATGGCTCCCCATTTTCCCTGGCCTTCTGCTGCCTGGAATACGGTACATCCGAAAGTGCCTGCCTTTACTGCCTCTTTTGCATCATCGTTGGCATCGATGCCGCAGACAATGATATCGCTCATGCCTGCTCCCTGAATTGCGTTCAGAGCACCCATACCCATCTCATCGTTCGCTGCAACGATCACATCGATGTCATCACCGTACTGAATCAGCCAGTCTTCTGTGATTTCCATACCGCGGTCTCTTAAGTATTCTCCCTCCAGATCCGCAAGTACTTTATAGTTGTAGTTTGCTTCATCAAGTGCATCATAGAAGCCCTGACGGCGCAGTGTCGTATGTGTAAATCCGTCGGTACCGCCAAGATAACAGATATTAACGGTTTCAGAATCATCGATGTTATCTCTTACATACTCACCCTGCAGATGACCGGATACATAGTGGTCGGAACCTACAAACCAGTGGTCGATCGGGTCACATGCGATATCGGAGTTAACGACTACGAAAGGAATACCTGCTTCTTTTGCCATATCGCAGATAACAACTTCACCGTTTGAATCAGATGCTGTTACGATCAGGCAGTCAACTCCCTGTGTAATGAAGTTCTCCGCCAGTTCAATATGAGTGTTTACTTCCTGCTTGCCGTCACCAACATTGAGTGTAACGTTCGGGAAATTCTGTTTTGTGTAGTCCTCCATCGCTTTCTGTACTCTGGAACAGAAGGTATCGGTAAAGCTCTGTGCTACATAACCCCATACATATTCTTCATCGCCGCTGATGTCATACGTCTTTGCATATTCTTTTTCCCAGTCCTTCAGGTCTGAAGTATCTGCTGCTGTCTCAGTACCGGAAGCATCTTCTTTCGCCGCATCGTCTTTCGGTGCCTCTGTTGTCTCCTCCGCTGCTGCGTCGTCCGCCACCGCTGCATCATCAGCAGGCGCTGCTGCGTCCTTGTCTCCTCCGCCGCATCCAAACAGGCTGAGTGCCATCACAAATGTCAGACCAAGTGCCAATATTTTTTTCCGCATTTTTTCTCTCCTTCTCAATACTTCATCTTAGTTTTTGCATCGTTTCCTCTGTTTCACACTGTTTTACTTATTCCCGTTGTGTCCATCACCTCTTTTATTTTGAATTCGCCTTACGGACCTGAACATCGATGATAACCGCCACACAGATCAGGATACCGAGCACGATGTCCTGGAACGACGAGTTGATGTTCTGCAGGTTCATGAAGTTCTTTATGATACCGATGATCAGGGAGCCCACGATGGTATTCAGGATATTCCCCACACCTCCGCTCATACTTGTTCCGCCGACGATGACCGCCGTGATCGCATCCATCTCCATCCCTTCACCGGCTGCCGGCTGCCCGGAACTCATCCGCGCCATCAGCAGGATTCCTGCAAGCCCCGTACAGACTCCGCCGAACGCACACGCGAAGAACTTGGATCTCTTTACACGGATACCCGACGCCAGTGCTGCCGCCTGGTTTCCTCCGATCGCATATAACGACCTCCCCATCGGGGTCCATGCCAGTATGATGTACGTGATGATCAGCACGAGGATCATGATCACCACCGGGAACGGGATGAACCCGATGTACCCCTGTCCCAGGAAGTTAAAGGATGCCGGAAGGTTCGAATAGTTCTGCCCCCCCGTGAACGCCATGATCGCTCCGTCTGCCATCTGCATGGATGCCAGCGTTGCGATGAACGGCGGTATGTCAAACGCCGTGATCAGCGCGCCGTTGATCGCACCGAACAGCAGGCCGCATGCCAGGCCTACCACCAGTGCCAGGAACAGATTTCCCGTCTTCATCATGCAGTACGCCGACAGCGTTCCTGCAAACGCCAGCACTCGCCCCGGCGACAGGTCGACCATTCCCGAGATCAGCATCAGCTGCTCCCCGCATGCCAGGATTGTGATGACCACGACCTGGCGGACAACGTTCCTCAAGTTCACGCCCGAAATAAAGTTGCGGTTCACGACCGACATTATCACAAACAACAATACAAAGATCAATACGATCCCAAATTTACTGTAAAATTCAGCCACCGAAAAACTGCCTTTTTTACTCTTCACCATCATGCCTGCCCTCCTATTGCAAAACTCATAATCCTTTCCTGCGTCAGGTCGTCCCCCTGCACCTCACCGGTGATCCGGCCTTCCGCCATGACCAGTGCCCGGTCACAGACACCGATGATCTCCGGGAGCTCAGACGAGATCATGATCACCCCCGCCCCCTGCTGGGCCAGGTCGCACATGATCTTATAGATCTCATACTTCGCACCGACGTCGATTCCCCTCGTCGGCTCGTCCATGATGAACACCGTCGGGTTCTGCAGCAGCCATTTCGCGATGACCACCTTCTGCTGGTTCCCTCCGCTCAAAGACCCTGCGCTCGTCTTGATCGACGGCGCCTTGACGGTCAGCTTTTCGGACATCTGTGCTGCCTCCCTGTCCTCCTGCTTCCGGTTCAGCAAAAATCCCCGGCTGAAATGCTTCAGATTCGCCAGCGCGATATTCTCCCCGATCGAGCGGCACAGCACCAGGCCTTCGCCCTTCCTGTCCTCCGACAGGTAGATGATCCCCGCCCGGATCGCATCCGGCACACGGCGGATCTGCACCTTTTTCCCCTTCAGCCAGATCTCTCCCGACTGCAGCTTATCCAGCCCGAAGACTGCCCTCGCCACTTCCGTACGCCCTGCTCCTACCAGCCCGGACATCCCAAGGATCTCCCCCGCACGCAGGGTAAACGACACGTCCTCAAACACGCCCTCCCGCGTCAGGTTCTTCACTTCCAGGATCGTATCGCCGATCTTCGGGTGTTTCGGCGGGTACACGTTCGTCATCTCACGGCCGACCATCTTCGCGATGATCTCATCCGTCGTGATCTCCCCGACCTTATGGGTCGAGATCGCCTTCCCGTCCCGCAGGATCGTCACCATATCCCCGATCTGCCCGATCTCATCCAGCTTGTGGGAGATATAGATGAAGCTGATCCCCTGCTTTTTCAGCATCCGGATCTTCTCATGGAGCACCTCCACCTCGCTCTCCGTGATCGAGGAAGTGGGCTCATCCATGATGATTACCTTCGCATTTACAGAAATCGCCTTGATGATCTCGATGATCTGCATGTCCGATACCGTCAGCGAACGCATGGTCCGTTTTGCATCGTAGTGGAACCCGAAGTTGTCGATCAGCTGCTGCGCCTCGGCATACATCTTCTTCCACTGGATGGTCTTCAGTTTTGTCAGCGGTGCACGGCCGAGAAAGATGTTCTCGGCGATCGTCAGGTCCAGTACCGGGCTCAGCTCCTGGTGGATCGTCGCCACGCCGATGCTGTTCATATACCTGGGGTTATGCGCCGTGATCTTCTTTCCGTACAGGAACAGGTCGCCTTCATCCGCCACATACAGCCCGTTGATGATCTTGATCAGTGTGGATTTCCCGGCTCCGTTCTCGCCCGCGAGTACATGCACCGTGCCCTCCTCGACCGCGAAGCTGACGTTATCCAGTGCCTTTACCCCAGGAAACGATTTGGAGATGTTCTTTAATTCCAGCACGTTCTTTCCCTTTTCTTTCTCCTTTTCCATTTCCCTCCTCCTTCCAATTTCATTACTCTTTTTAGTCATTTATGACTTTTTGCGCTGCTGTTCCTCACGCTTTTTGTGCATTTTGAACATATTATTATCATACCACAATCATTCTTTTGTCTTCTGGATAATCCGGATATCTATTAGCACAAAAAAGATGTTTTCCCCATTTATCACAGTCAGAAGAAGCCGGCGTATGTTACGATTACAAAAAAATGCAGGAACACCTGACTGCGGTGTTCCTGCATTTTTTGCTTTTTCTTACCGGATGCTTTTGAAATATTTGGGAGAATAGCCCAGTATTTTCTTAAACAGGCGGGTATAGTAATTGGCGTCATAGATGCCTACGCTGGCGGCTGCATCCGCAATATTACACTGATTCCGTTCCAGGTATTCCAGTGATTTAATGATACGGATTCTGTTCAGATATTCCACCGGCGTCATGCCCGTCTCTTCCTTAAAAACAGTTCGGAAATGGCGGCTGCTCCAGTAAACACTTGCCGCCAGTTCCTCTATATCGATCTTCTCTTCCAGATGATTTTCCATATACTCAATCGCCCGGTAAATCGCGTCCTTTCGGGTATCCTTCACTACCCCTTTCGTCTCTTCCTTTTTGCAGTGAATCCTCTGGAAAAACACCAGAAGCATCTGAAGACAGGCAGACTTTACGCATTTGATCCCTTCCTGCTGATGCTCCTGCTCCTGCATCATTTTGTTCAGCCAGTATTCGATCTCACGCCTCTCCTGCATATTGAGATGAAGAATTCCCTGCTTATTTAATTTCACCTGATTCAGCTTTCCATTTTGAAAATCCTCTTCCTTGCTGAACATCTCATGGACAAGATCATCCCACTGTTTGCCAAGCCCATCATTCTGATACAGACGCCCTATGCTGCTCTTTGCCTTATCCAGCGTCATATTGCATTCCTCGCCCAGCATCTCCGGATAAAACTGACAGTTGATGAGCTCAAGATTCGAACTTACCTCATACCCGTGCTGTTCTCCCGGCTCAATAAAAAAGATATCTCCCGGCGCAAGCGATACTTTGACTCCTCTGTACTCGTGGAGACAGGACCCTTTCGTTATCAGCGCAAATTCATGAAAGTGATGACGGTGCGGCTTTACCGAAACCTTATGCGCCCACATAGTCACAGCTATCCCGGTCTCATCCTGTTTCGGAAAATCCAGAAATTCGCCATTATGACTGATTCCCCATCCATTGTCTTTGTCTACAACCCGCATTTTCATCTGTAAAAACCCCTTTTGCAGCAAACGCGGTGAACACTGCCTCACCAGTTCTCACCGCGTTCTTATCAATACGTTTGTTTAGTATTTTCTTTCAATTTCTTCTCTCATAATCTGAGTCCAACGAATCAGATTATCTGGATTGTTGCCAATGGTGTGGTTATCTTTCATAACGAATTCACAGATACCGCCGTATGTTTCCTCTACCGCTCTGCGGCATTCTTTACGCACATGCTCTTCGTTCATCTCAGGCATTGCAAGAGGTGTCGGTTTCAGTTTGACACTTGCAATATAGTCTTTGCCCAGATAATCCGGAACAGTCTTGTAATCAGCCCACGGTGATACCGAAACGTGACGAAGGTGCGGAATCTGTTTCAGATATTTCCAGCGTACATCGTACGGCTCGCAGCATCCGTAATGAGCCAGCCCAAACCTCTCAGCCAGGCGTTTAAAATGCGGCAGGATAAACTCACCGAACATGTCGGGATTGCAGGACACCGTCTCCTGAGCCTGCAGCGTGACCCACATATCCTTCGTACGCACTTTCCCGTCAAAGTCAGAAGCCGGAAGTGCCGTCGTATATCCCTGACCGCCGGTTCCGAGATACGTATTGTCATTATTCAGTGAAAGAAGGCCCTGTTCTTCCAGATAATCAAACCGTTCCATGATACCGTCCGTCATAAAGGTCATCAGACGTTCAATCCATTCCGGATCCGTTACAAAATCACACATGAAATCTTCCATTCCCCGGAATGCGACAAACTCGTTTAAAAAGTCGTCTGCCCAGTGCCATTTCATGGAGAAGCGGCAGTTCAGGATATCCCCAAAGGTATCTTTGGCAAGGTCCATAACCTGATTGCTCTTATCCCAGTCCACTGTTATCTGCGGGAAATGCATCTTGGGAAAATCTTCCTCGTAATCCTCAATGGCCGGCAGCACATGGTAAGATCCGCCCTTTTGTCCAGTATACTCTATTTTGGGCGTAATGCCAAATCCATTATCTGTATAATACCACGGCACGTTGAAATCTTTTGTGATCACCCGGTCATCCCTGATCATCTCCGCAGAATAGATATCTTTGCGGAGTGTATTCTCCCATGTTCTTGCCAGCGGATCTTTGCATTCAAACACATCGTCCGTCATAATCTCATTCCAGCCGTTTTCCGGATCCACAAATATAACCGGATATGTGCTCTTCAGGTCATGATTCTCTGTCCATAACTTTCTTTTGATTTTCATACTGTCTGTCTCAGCGATGGCTGCAACTTTCTCCGCCAGTCTTCGCAGCACCGCCTTATCTTCATCAGAAAATTTCAGTGCCGTATTAATCTGTGCTACCGGTGGATGTTTGTACATATACTGCTCTCTGAATAATTCCCCTCCGCTTACGGATATTTCTGTATCTACACTCATGAAAAAATGTCTCCTTTCAGTTCTTTTTGTCAGGTTAACGAAATCGATTTCAGTTCTTAATAATATTTATAGCACAAACCAACTTCCAATGCACTACAGCCTTTTTGTGAATTCTATCATTTTTTTTAGGTTTTACCCACCTGTCATACACATAAAAAAAGCAGGTCAGAATTATGCATAAGTTCTGACCTGCTTTTTTATAAAATCTGACGAAGACTATCCGATCACTTTTCTCATGATCTCGGACCATTTTGTAAGACGCTGAGGTTCATAACAGATAGTAGAGATATCCTTCAGAGTGAACTCAACCGGGCAGTTATATTTCTGTGCAGCATTCAGGCGCGTACGAAGATCCTCCTCGACCGTCTCAGGGTTCCAGTTCGGTGCAGCAACAAGAGCCGGAGCCGGTTTATTGGAATATACATACCTTCCTTCCATTTCCTCAGCGATCCGCTCAAAATCTTTGACCCAGGCGCTGACAGAAATCTTATGGATTCCTTTGATCTGCTTCACGTATTCCATACGATCATCCAGGGGTTCACAGCATCCGTAATAGCCGAGTCCAAACTTATCGTACCACTCGCCGGCATACTGGAATTCAAACTCATTGTGCATTTCCGGTGATACTGTATAAAGGATCTGCGCCATACCGTACGTCCACACATCTTTCAGTTCAGGTTTCTCCGGATTCTCCGGCAGCAGATCCGTCCAGGCGCCGGTGCAGTGAACCACCTGCTGCTGACGCATCAGGCAATCCATGTCTTTCAGCTTATTGATGGTCGCCAGATGAACATCGATTGTTTTGCGCATCAGCGCATGTACCCAGTCCTCATCAAACAGCATCTTATCGTACAGCGTATCGATATCCGACCACTCCATAAAATGATCCCACGGGCGGTATTCATATTCCGGACCGTCCATGATGACTTTCAGGATATCTCCGACGGCTTCATTTGCCATCTCTTCCCTGCGTTTTGTCTCCTCCTCATCCAGATAGAAATCCGGAACTTTGATCTTTTCAATGTCATCCCAGTCCTGCAGCTGGCTTACATAGGAATGCGCCTCTACCACGTTGCCGTCATCCCTGGTCAGCTTTTCTTCTATGATATCCAGTCCGAAATTCAACCCGCGTATCACTTTCGGTATGTAGATATAGGGTTCATATACCCAGTCATCCTGAATGTGTTTATGACGGTACAGAAGCTGTCTCAGCGTGGTCTCCATTTCCTGATAGAATGGATCCTCACACCTGAGTGTCAGCTCATCATTGACATTCATCTCATTCCATGGAAATTCTCCCATCAGAAACATTGGTTTGTCCACCTTGCGGGCATTCAGATGATACCACTGCTGTTTTCTTTCTTTCATAATGGGCAGCGTCGACAGTTCTGCCAGTTCATTTGCCAGGTTCCTCAGTACCTGAATATCGTTTTTCAACATATTGCATTTCCTCCTTACACTGTATGCTGATTGCACCACATCTCTTATGCATCAAGCATAGCACAGTCAGCCAGGAACATGTTAGGACGCTGCGGATTAAAACTTGGACAAAACACAGATTTTTCTGTTGATCAATCCTGTATCTTTTTAAAATATCTGGGTGAATATCCCATGATCTTTTTAAACAGCCGGCTGAAATATGCGGGATCGTAATACCCGACTCGCTCCGCTGCCTCCGACACATTTAAGTTTTCTTTCTGCATATACTCCAGCGACTTCAGGATTCTCAGCCTGTTCAGGTATTCTGTCGGCGTGAGCCCCGTCACATCCTTGAATACTGACCGGAAGTATCCGACACTCCAGTATGCGCTGTCTGCCATCTGATTAAAATCCAGCTCTTCCGCAATATGCGTCTCCATGTAAGCCAGTATTTCATAAATCTTTTCTTTTCGGCAGTCCTTGTGGTGGCTGCTCTGCTCAAACTGGCGCCTTTGAATCCGCCTGAATTTCACAAGTATCATCTGAAGGCAGGCCATCTTGATCTGCTCCATGCCCTCCTCGCGGTTTTCCTGCTCCTCCATCATGCTGTTCATAAGGTACTCGATCACGCTTCGCTCCTTCATGTTCAAATGAATGATCCCCTGCCGGTTCAGATTACTCTGCCGCGACTGGTAGATCCAGTCCTCCTCCGAATCTGACAATCCCCGGATCAGCTCATTCCACCTGTTCTGTATTTCTCTCTTCTCATATACGATATCATTCCTTTGTTTCACACCTTCCAGCATCTCATTGCATTCCCGGCTCAGTTCCTCCGAAAAAAACTGACAGTTGATCAGTTCAATCGGAGCCTGAATCTCATAACTGTGCTCTTCACCGGGTTCAATCAGAAATACGTCCCCCGGGATCAGGGGCACCTGAACCCCCTTGTATACATGGATGCAGCACCCCTTGGTAATCAGTGCAAATTCCAGAAAGTTATGTCGGTGCGGTTTCACGGAAACCATGTGATTCCACACTGTCACAGCGATTCCGCTGCTGTCCTGCCTTGGAAATTCCAGGTAGCCGTCATGACAGGGCACCATCCAGCCGTTTTCGTCCCATATATCCATTTTTCATCACTCCGCTTTGTCATTTATTCATCCGTGTACAGCATTCAAAAGACACAACTCCCCTCACGGGAAGCTGTGTCTATTATTTTACCAAATCAACTGATTAACCGCCAGCAATTAATCCAGATACTCTTCAACATTTTTTGCATCTACTGTTTCAAACGGAATCGAGAAGCTGACGGTCTCTTTCTTTCCGTTCACACATGCATCGTATGCAGAGACAGCCCCCCACTTTGCCTGCCCCATCGCGTTCTGGAATACTGTGCAGGCAATATTACCCGCTTTCACCTCTTTCAGACAGTCCTGATTTGCATCGATACCTAAAATCTTAACCTTATCGGCAAGACCTGCCGCCTGATAAGCCTGGAGTGTACCCATCGCACTCTCGTCATTACAGCACGGGATCACCTGTACTTCATCACTAAATGAAGTGATCCAGTCCTCCGCGTTTGTCATGGCAATATCCCTCATATATTCAGAGATCAGCACCGCCTTGAGGTCATAGTTATACCCTGCGGCATCAAGAGTTTCAAAGAGACCGTTGTGGCGCTGTGCAGAATGATCATATCCGTCAGAGCCTTTCTGATAGCACATGACAACCGGATCTGTATCATCCACGTTTTCAATCAGCCATTCAGCCTGAAGCTTGCCCGCCTCATAGTTGGAGGATCCGACATAACCGATTTCCTTTTCCAGGTGGTCGCTGTGAATGACGGAGTTCAGACAGACAAGCGGCATCCCCTCCGCCATACAGGTGTCCACTACCCCCACACAGCCGTCTGCATCCTGTGGTATGATGATGATACAGTCTACGCCCTGGGCGATAAAGTTTTCGGCAAGCTGGAGCTGAACATTGGGGTCCAGTTCACCATCCGCCTCGAGAACCTTCACATTCGGAAAATTCTTCTCACAATAGCTCACGAAGGTATTTCGGATCTTCGTCGTAAAGGTATCTTCAAAACCCATGTCAATGAATCCCCATGTGTACTCCTCTTCTCCGCTGGGTGCGTATTTTTCCGTATAAGCAACCTCCCAGTCTCCGAGTGTTTCTTCTGACGCTGCCTGGATCTTGTCTTCCGAAACCTTAATATCTGTTTCCACCTTGCCCGAGCTCTCTGTTGTTTCCATTCCTTCACTTAACGCGGGATCATCACCCGCCGCACCGCCGGCTGTTCCTCCCGATCCGCCAGAACATCCCGTCATGCCCAGCACCAGTCCCATCGTCAAAAGCACTGCTAAAAGTTTCTTCATTTTGGTTTTCCTCCTTTTTTTGTTTACTTTATAAATGAAATCATATGATGTTGGGTTTATTTCATCACTTTCTTTAACCCTTTGATCTGGATTTGCGTACCTGAATATCGATGATAACTGCAATCATAACCAGCAGGCCCAGCACGATTTTCTGATAAGAGGCATTGATGTTCTGCAGATTCATAAAGTTTTTGATGATGCCGATGATCAGCGAACCGACAATCGTGTTTACGATAGTTCCCGTACCGCCTGACATGCTGGTCCCGCCGATGATAACAGCCGTGATGGCATCCATCTCATAACTCTCAGCAGCAGCCGGCTGACCGGAGTTCATGCGTGACATCAGCACGATACCTGCGATACCTGACATCACTCCGGCAAACGCAGCAGCAAAAAACTTTGTAAAACGCACGTTGATGCCGGATGCCCTTGCTGCAGCCGTATTGCCGCCGACGGCATACATGGCACGCCCGATAGGCGTCCATGAGAGGATGTAATATGTGATCAAAAGTATAAATGCCATGATGAAGACCGGAAATGGAATCGGTCCGACATATCCCTGTCCGATAAACTGGAACGCAGCTCCCAGATTCGAGTAGTTCTGACCTCCTGTAAACGCCATGATCGCACCTTCTGCAACCATCATCGATGCCAGGGTGCCGATAAACGGCGGAATGTCAAAAAATGTGATAACAAATCCGTTGAAAGCACCGAATAACAGACCTACCAGGACTCCTACACCAATTGCCAGAAACAGATTGCCGGTTACAAGAACCACGTATGCGGCGAGTGTACCGGCACAGGCGAGAACACGCGAAGCCGAGAGATCGATCATTCCGCAGATGATCATCAGCTGCTCACCACACGCCATGATCGTGATAACCACAATCTGCCTCAGAATATTCCTGACATTCATCCCGGAAAGAAACGACCGGTTCCATATCGAAAACACGATAAACATGAGCAAAAATACCAGGAATATACCAAATCTGTTATAAAACTCACCAATACTGAATTGCTTTTTTTCTCTAATCTTTTCCATTGACAGCCGCCCCTCCTAACGCAAAACTCATAATTCTCTCCTGTGAGAAATCTTTTCGTGCAACCTCTCCGGTTATCCTGCCTTCCGCCATGACAAGCGTCCGGTCACAGACGCCGATAATCTCGGGAAGTTCCGATGAGATCATGATAACTCCGGCACCCTGTGCGGCCAGATCACACATAATCTTATAAATTTCATATTTGGCGCCGACGTCAATTCCCCTGGTCGGTTCATCCATGATAAATACCAGCGGATCCTGAAGAAGCCATTTTGCGATGACTACCTTCTGCTGGTTTCCCCCGGAGAGACTCTGCGCCTCCGTGTGGATCGTAGGTGTCTTGATCGCCAGTTTTTTCTTCATCTCCTCGGCATCCTGCCTCTCCAGCTTCTTGTTGAGCAGAAATCCTCTGTACCTCTTAAGGTTGGGCAGTCCGATGTTCTCAGCAATGGAGCGGATCAATACCAGCCCTTCCAGCTTCCTGTCTTCAGACAGCATAATGATCCCTTCTTTTATAGCATCGGATACTTTTCTGATCTCGATTTGTCTCCCGTTGATATAGAGTTCTCCGGTCTCATGCGGATCGAGTCCGAATATCGCTCTCACTACCTCTGTACGTCCCGCTCCTACAAGTCCCGCCATCCCGAGGATCTCGCCTTTGTGAAGGGTAAACGTCACATTATGAAAAATTTTCGGCTGTGTAAAATTTTTAACTTCGAAGAGTGCTTTCCCTATACCGGATTCTTTGATGGGATAAACATGATCCATCCTGCGTCCAACCATTTTCGTGATAATCTCTTCTGTCGTCAGCTCATCAACACCGTGTGAGGATATCACCCTGCCGTCACGTATGACTGTAACTCTGTCGCCCACCTGTCTGATCTCTTCCAGCTTGTGTGAGATATAGATAATGCTGATTCCCATTTTTCTCAGCTTATGTATCTGCTCATGCAGAACTGCTACCTCCGACTCCGTAATGGAGGATGTCGGCTCATCCATGATAATCACTTTGGCGTTCACGGAAATCGCCTTAATGATCTCAATGATCTGCATGTCGGAAACCGTGAGCGACCTCATGATCCGTCTGGCGTCATAGTGGAATCCCAGATCATCAATCAGCTTTTGTGCGTCTTTTACCATACGCTTTTTATCGACAATTTTAGGTCCTCGAGTCGGCACACGGCCGAGAAAAATATTCTCTGCAATCGTCAGGTCAGGAACAGGATTCAATTCCTGATGTATCGTCGCAATACCGATTTCCTTCATATATCTGGGATTATGTGTTGTGATTTTTTCACCAAATACACAGAGCTCTCCCTGGTCCGCAGTATACATGCCATTAATGATCTTGATAAGCGTAGATTTTCCCGCACCATTCTCCCCTACCAGAATGTGAACACTGCCCTCCTCCACGGCAAAGCTGACATCGTCAAGCGCCTTTACACCCGGGAATGACTTGGAAATATGCTTTAGCTCCAACGCTATTTTTTTCTTCTCCACCTTATCCCTCCTCAACAATTAGAATCGAATGGCACCTTTGATATAAGCGGGGTCTTTTCCAGTCATAACCTCAAATGCCTCGTTGATATCCTCCAGTTTAAACTCGTGCGTTACATATTCATCGATCGGCATCACTTTATCAATATACGCCTGAACCGCTATCTCCCGATCTCTTTCCAGATCTGAAGAATACCAGGGATGAACAGAATGCAGCTGTGCGGATTTGATCATCAGGTTATAACCCGTCTCTGCATCCCACATCTCTGTCTTTCCATACATGGAAGGTATTAAAATTTTTCCGCCTGACAGCGCTCCGAAGAATTCTGCGTTTCGAACAATTTGGGATGCAGTCTTCAGTCCCCCGAGACTTCCGGTAATTTCAATCACAACATCCACACCGCGATTTCCTGTGGTTTCATAAATGATTTCATCCAGATCCTGCCTGTCCGGATTGATCAGCAATGTCGCTCCGAGTTTTTTTGCATGCTCCAGTCTGCCATCATCAAAATCGATTGCAATGATTTCCTTTGCCCCGCTGTTTTTCAGGCCGCCGATCGTCATCAGTCCCATAATTCCGCATCCGATGACGGCGCAGGTATCATAAAACTGTGGGTTCGCCGCACGGACGATATTCACACAGCACTGCATCGGCTCAACCAGGCATTTCTCGATGTTCCTGGTTCCTTCCGGAATCCCTGCCATCTGTATTTCTTTCACGATAATGTAGGTTGCAAATGCCCCCTGCAGAAGCGTCGGACCTGAGACATAATCACCCTTTTTAAACTTTTTAATATCCTTTCCCGTCTCAACGACAATACCTATCGGTTCGTGACCAAATGCAACCGGATATTCCATATCTCCCATACACATATTGCCGTATTTATTGTATACGATATTGGCTTTTCCCATATACACGTTCACATCCGAATGACACAGTCCGGAAGAGATCGTCTGAATCAGCATCTCATCATCTGCTATCGGCCGCAGCTCTTCATTAAACAGTTCAAATCTTTTTGGTTCAACTAAGTAAGCAATTGTTCTCTTCAACTTCAAATTTCCTCCCTGAATATTTTGTCTTTCATTTAAAATATGTATATTTTTCTTATAAAAGCAGTATATCATGTGAATTTTTGTTTTTTTAGGACTTTTCAAAGATTAACTTGGACTTTTTGCAGATGTTTGCATCATGCGGTAATACAGCGCAAAAAAATAGAAGCTGTGCTTCGTCCGCATCAGCTTCCATCCTTCATCTCATATCCTTTTAAAATAACGTGGCGAATATCCTATCACCTTTTTAAACAGCCTGCTGTAATAACTTGGATCATAGATTCCTACCTTTTCCGCCGCCTCCGAAATCATCAGATGATCCTTTTCCATGTACTCAAGTGATTTTACGATTCTGAGACGGTTAAGATATTCTACAGGCGGCAGCCCTGTCACATCTTTAAATATAGACCGGAAATATCCTTCACTCCAATAGCTTTTTTTAGCCAGTTCTGTCAGGTCGATCTTTTCAGCAAGATGTTCTTCCATGTAATTGATTGCCCGATAAATCTGTTCCCGCCTGTCATCCTGATGCTGTGTCAGTTTCTGAAAACGTCTGTTCTGAATTCGCTGAAGCATCACCAGAATCATCTGAAGACAAGCCGATTTCACATTTGCAAATCCCTGTTCCTTTCTTCTCTGTTCACGCATCATTCTTTGCAGGAGATACTCTGCATCCCGCCGTTCCTCCGACTCAAGGTGTATGACCCCCTGTCTGTTCAGACTATTCTGACGGTTCTGCTCATGTCCCTCACATGCAATTTCGGCATAGGCGGAAACATTTTGGAGCAGTTCATTCCAACGCTTTTTCAGTTCAAACTCATCATACAGGATTTCCTGTTCGCCGCTGACCTTCTCCAGCATCTGACTGCATTCGTCATTCAAGCTTTCCCCATAAAACTGACAGTTGATGATTTCAATCGGCATCTGAGTTGCATATCCATGAAATTCATGTGGCGCTATCAGGAAAACATCTCCTGGAATCAGAGGCACGTCAATCCCCCGATAACTGTGCACACAGCTTCCCTGTGTCAGCAGCGCAAATTCGTAAAATGCATGGCTGTGCATGCCGATTCCCAGGTGATTCCAGGTTGTTACTGAAATATTGCTGGAATCTTGTGTCATAAATCTCATATAGCCATCGCGCTCTGACATCACCCAGCGCTCTTCATCAAACTCCTGTAGCGGTACATTTATCTGAAACTTGTCCAAATATACCCCCCCCGCAAAAATTAGTTTTATTATAAGAATATATACTAGATTATACCATATTATCTTAAAATTTCAAGAGTCAAGAACATTTATTCATATATGGCATATGAATCATGAATTTCGAAAGAAATCGATCGCTGTATGGCAATCGACTTCTTTCAAAACTACTGTCGGTTTGTACTCTCAAATGTTCAATGAAGTCTCAGGCCTTCTGTTCTTAAAGAAAACCTTCATGCAACCGGTTCTTTATGAAAATGGTGAAATACGTTTTACTGTAAGCGTGGCATTTGTAAATGAAGCCAAGTCAAAGACTGCAGCGCTGGTAGAATAAAATGCCAGATCAACCTGACCGCTCAGAAATTCAATGACGCTGCCCTGCAGGATCGTAGTGTCAGTTGTAGAAAGTGTGCTGTATTGCAATGTGGAGTCAATAAAAGTTCCGTTTTGCCGTACCCCCGCAGAAATTGTCTGATCGGTTCCCTCAACTGGGGCGATGCGGATCATATAATTGATTTCATATTCACCCGGTATATAAATTTGCATCTCATTCTGGTTTGCTCCAACATTGAAAAAGGGCATATAATTACTGAGCTGTACCTGTTCCACCTGATCGCTGGCAGAAAAATCAAACGACTGAACAGTGTTGGAATAAAGGCCTCCGAACGCTGCTTCCATTTCTCTTCCAGCGATTTCAACAGTTGCCGGATAATCGGATAAGAACATACCTAAATTCGGCGATATAAAATTTAAGTCTTCTCCGAACCTGATAGGTATTGGGCCGCCGTTGCCATTGATATAAAATAAAACATCTCCTGGATTAAAGGTTCCGACCGGTCCCTGCTCACCCTGTGGACCAGGTTCTCCCTGTGGGCCAGCTTCTCCCTGTGGGCCGGGGTCTCCCTGCGGACCAGGTTCTCCCTGCGGACCAGCTTCTCCCTGTGAGCCAGGTTCTCCCTGCGGACCAGCTTCTCCCTGTGGGCCAGGTTCTCCCTGAGGACCAGCTTCTCCCTGCGGACCAGCTTCTCCCTGCGGACCGGCTTCTCCCTGTGGGCCAGGTTCTCCCTGCGGACCAGCTTCTCCCTGTGGGCCCGGTATACCCTGCGGGCCCCGGCAGCATCCACATTTACAGCACTCACAACTATTACTATTCAGTCTTTCATTCTTGCAATTGTTATTATTTATATTCATATTAGAATCCTCCTGCACACATATTCAAAACTCATATGCGCGTTAAATATCAGGAATGCCCATGTACAGTCAGTCTCGCCGCTGATGTTCACGGCCACCCTAATATAAGATTATGACAAAAACTGTCAAGTAGTTCCCGTTTAACATAATCGCAGAATCTGGTTTTTCCTTAAATAGGCAGAGAGGTTCTTTTCTAATATCTATACAATTAAAACGCCGCGACTTTTATGAAGTCGCGGCATTAAGGGTTTGATGATTATCTTTTCAGTTATTATTTTACCAATTCTTTTGCAAGAGTAGCTGCTGAAGCTGCATCCTCTGAATATCCGTCAGCTCCGATTTCATCAGCAAATTCCTGTGTGATAGGTGCTCCGCCTACCATGATCTTGATGTTGCTTCTGAAGTCTGATTCGTTCAGCGCTGCTACGGTGTCTCTCATGGACGGCATTGTTGTTGTCAGCAGTGCGGACAGGCATACAATCTTTGTATCCGGGTTTGCTTTGTAGCACTCGATGATTTTCTCGATCGGAACGTCTACTCCGAGGTCGATCACTTCGAATCCTGCACTTTCGATCATCATCGCTACCAGGTTCTTTCCGATATCATGAAGGTCGCCTGCTACTGTTGCGATGATCAGTTTTCCCATTGCTCCTGTGCTTCCTGCTGAAAGATGTGGTTTCAGTACTTCTACACCTTTTTTCATTGCTCTTGCTGCTACCAGCATCTCCGGTACGAAGATCTCGTTGTTTTTGAATTTCTCTCCGACAACTGCCATTGCGTCGATCATTCCGCCGTTCAGGATCTCTGTAGGATCACATCCATCATCCAATGCTGCCTGTACAGCCGGTCCAACTAATTTTGCTTTTCCCTTTGCTACTAAATCTGCAACTTCCTGAATTTTTGGTGACATGTTAAATTCCTCCGCTTCTTTAAATAATGTTTTGATATTTAAACCGAAGGATAAGTCTTCCTCAAAACTTATCCTCCGATTACATCACCACTGATGCTTTTTATTATGCTTTCTGTACCGGTCCGATCAGGCCTTCCCTGTAAGCTCCGATGTATTCCATGCAGTAATCATCCAGTCCCAGAAGCGCCTCTGTCGCATAGATGAGTCCCATCATATCCCTGTTCAGCGGATCAAGGATCGCGCTGTCGAGTCCTGCGTTCATCGCAAGTACGGTAAATCCAAGGTTCACCAGTTTTCTTGCCGGCAGGTTAAAGGAGATGTTGCTGACTGCCGCTGTGATATGTATGGTCGGATACTGCGCACGGATCGTGCTGATCACCTCTGTGATCATTGCGATGCCATCTTCCGATGTACAAAGCATTTCGATCAGCGGATCAATATGGATCCTGCTCGGATCGATATTGTACTCTTTCGCCTTCTCCATAATCTTACCGAATACTTCCAGCCTCTTCTCAGCCGTACGCGGGATTCCGGTGTCATCACACAGCAGTGCAACTACTTCCCAGCCCGGATTAGCTGCCACGATCGGGAACAGCTCATCAATTTTATCACCTTCCATGGATACGGAATTGATGATACCAGGTCTGCTGCAGCATTTATATGCTTCGCTCAGCACTTTTGCACTCGGGCTGTCCACTGCGATCGGAAGATCTGTTACGCTCTCCACGAGACCGATCATCCACTTCAGCGTCTCAACTTCTACTGCTTCGTCAACAGATGCACACACATCGATAAATGTTGCGCCTGCCTCTGCCTCTTTTTTTGCGATATCTTTGATCCATTCTTCATCACGTGCCGCGATTGCTTTCGCCATGGATGGAATGGAACCATTGATCTTTTCACCAATAATAATCATGCCGGGTAAACCCTCCTAAAAGTATTTTCTTATTTAGCTTTGCGAGAAATTGCTTTTTTCACTTTTCTAACGATATGATCAGAAGTCAGATCAAATCTCTCTCTCAGGTAATCCTGAGGACCAACTTCACCATATACATCTTCTACAGCAACATATTCAACCGGAACCTCGATTTCCGTTGCCAGAGCTTCCGTCACCGCGCTGAACAGACCGCCGATTTTGTTGTGGTTCTCTGCTGTCACGACAGCACCGGTCTCTTTTGCATATTTCAGTGCACACTCTTTGTCAAGAGGTTTTACCGTAAACATATCTACGATCGCGATCTCGATGCCTTCTTTTGCCAGCTCTTCAGCTGCCATGAATGCTTCGTGGATCATAATGCCTGTTGCAAATACAACGGCATCTTTGCCTTCGCGCAGAGTAATACCCTTGCCGATCGGCATCTCTTCGCCGTCGCCGTAAACTTTTGCAGCCATTTTACGTCCGCAGCGGATATATTTTACACCCTCGATATCGTTTACCTGATGCAGAACGCTAGTCAGCTGATTTGCATCAGCGATATCGATAACAGTGGCTGTCGGGATTGCACGGTACAGTGCCATATCTTCAAACGGCATGTGTGTTCCGCCGTTGAAAGCTGCGCAGATACCTGCATCAGTTCCGATTACAGTGATATCATTTCCTGTGTATCCTGCAGACAAGAACACCTGGTCAAAGCAGCGGCGGGATGCAAACGGTCCGAATGTGTGTGCAATCGGTTTAAATCCCTGAGAAGCCAGTCCAGCTGCGACTCCCATCATGTTGCCCTCTGCGATACCGCAGTTGATCGCTCTGTCAGGATTGGCAGCGCCCCATTTTGCAGTTCCGATACAGCTCATAAGGTCTGCATCCAGATAAATAACGTCAGGATCCTTTTCTGCTAATGCAGGAATCTCTTTTCCAAGAATATCCTTGAATGCGCGGGATTCCATTTCACCATTATATACTATCTTCATCTCTTTCCCTCCGCTTATGCCATAGCAGCAAGTTTTTCATTCAACTCGCTTAACCATTCGTCAAACTTATCAGCGCCTACAGCCATACTATGATTGCCCATAGTCTCTTCGATCTCTTTTACACCTGCACCTTTTACAGTGTCCATAACGATCGCGTACGGTTTATCCCCGCCCTTTTTCGTATTTTCCAGTGCATCATAAAGAGCTTCAACGTCGTTTCCGTTGACTGTTACAGTCTCGAATCCGAAAGCAGCCATTTTGGCGCCCAGATCACCTGTCGGAAGTACGTCTGCCACATAGCCGTCCAGCTGCTTCTTGTTGTTGTCAACCAGAACAACCAGATTAGACAGTTTTTTAGCTGCCGCAAACATAAATGCTTCCCAGCACTGTCCTTCATTGATTTCACCGTCACCAACGATCAGGAAGGTACGGCAGTCCCTGCCTTTTAATTTGTCTGCAAGTGCGATACCGTCAGCCAGTGAAGTGCCCTGTCCGAGAGAACCTGTTGTAATATCGATACCAGGCGTCTTCTTGCAGTCGCAGTGGCTTGGGAAATTTGTTCCGGGCTGATTCAGCGTTTTGATCTCATCATATGGATAAAATCCTTTTAACGCCAGTGTTGCATAGATAGCCGGACCTGCATGTCCCTTAGAGCAAACCAGTTTGTCTCTCTCCGGCATTTTCGGGTTTTTCGGGTCTACAGTCATCTGTGATCCGTAAAGTACAGACAATGCGTCACATACGCTCAAAGCTCCGCCGATATGACCAAATCCACGGGATTTAATGGACTCAACGGTGCCGATACGAATCTCGGTTGCAAACTTCTGTAAGCTTTTCTTTAATTCAGCATCCATGTTCTTTTCTCCTCAACTATTATATTTATTTGTATTCGCTGCTACGCGCTTGTACCTGATGGAACCGGTTTGTCCAGAAGGACAATCCGTAGCGAAATTATTCGCTGCTACGCGCTCATAATTTCTATATCCTGGCTACACCAGATTTTCTAGCTGCTTCTGCTACTGCTGCTGCTACCGCTTTACCAACACGCGGATCAAACGGTGCCGGAAGAATATATTCTTCATTCAGCTCTTCGTCGCTGATCAGTCCGGCGATCGCATCAGCTGCAGCAATCTTCATCTCGTCATTGATATCTCTTGCGCGCACGTCGAATGTTCCGCGGAAAATACCCGGGAATGCGAGTACGTTATTGCACTGGTTCGGGAAATCACTTCTTCCTGTCGCGATAACTCTTGCACCGCCTGCTTTTGCATCGTCCGGGAAGATTTCCGGAGTCGGGTTTGCACATGCAAAAATGATCGCATCTTTATTCATGGTCTTAACCATATCCGTTGTAACCATGCCCGGTGCACTTACACCGATGAACAGGTCCGCACCAACCAGCATTTCCGCCAGCGTGCCTGCTTTCTTCTCGGCATTTGTGATTTTCGCCATCTCTTCTTTAACCGGATTCATGCCTTCCGCTCTTCCTTCATAGATCGCACCTTTTCTGTCGCACAGAACCGCATGTTTCACCCCTGCGGAAAGCAGCAGTTTTGTGATGGAAATTGCAGCAGCACCCGCACCGTTGACAACAACCTTGATCTCATCGATCTTTTTGCCAACCAGTTTCAGTGCATTTTTAACGCCAGCAAGTGTGATGACGGCAGTACCGTGCTGATCATCATGGAAAATCGGAATATCACATTTTTCTTTCAGTTTTTTCTCGATCTCAAAACATCTCGGAGCTGCAATGTCTTCCAGGTTAACGCCGCCGAAGCTTCCTGAGATCATATAGATTGTATTAACAATCTCATCTACATCTTTGCTCTTAACACACAGCGGGAACGCATCTACATCACCAAACGCCTTGAACAGCACGCATTTGCCTTCCATAACCGGCATACCTGCTTCCGGTCCGATATCTCCCAGTCCCAGAACGGCTGTACCGTCAGTTACAACAAGGCACATATTATGACGTCTTGTGTAGTCGTAGCTCTTATCCACATCCTTCTGGATTTCCAGACACGGCTGTGCAACACCCGGTGTGTATGCCAGAGACAGATCGTCTTTGGTAGCTACCGGTACTCTTGAAACCACTTCAATTTTTCCCTTCCACTCATCATGAAGTCTCAGGGACTCTTTTGCATAATCCATAATTGTATACGCTCCTATTTTTATTGTTTATTCTACTCCGCTGCAAAAGGGAGTGTGGATCCTCCGTACGGCATTGCCAGTACTTTGGCATCTTTTCCAAGCTTTTCGAAGGCACAGTCCAGCGCTTCCTGTGCGGATGCTTTCGGCTCCAGGAAAATCCCGCGCACAAAATCATCTTCCAGATCAGATACAAGATAAATCTCTGCATTTTCCAATACCATGGCAATCGCAGCGGCCTTGTGTCCTCCCAGCTGGAAGTCCTCCTGGATCCGTGGGATCATGGACTCGGCTGATGGTGACTTTGTCATCCACTCCTCAAATACATGCTCACCAAGCCCCTCTTTACAGGATCCGATCAATATAATAATTCCGCCCTTTTTGACGGCATGTTTTGCATTATCCAGCGCTTTCTGTGTCTGATACAGATTCAGATCCTTCGGAGCTCCGCCCTGTGACACCAGCACGATATCAGCCCTCTCGGGAATCTCTTTTCTGTAGATCCTGTCCAGGAACCTGCAGGCTTCTCTGTGTGCTTTCACAGCATCGCCGGCAGCAGCCATAATCACTTTTTTATGTTCGTCCAGTACAACATTCACGATATAATCAATACCGCAGATCTGTCCGGCCTCCTCTATATCTTCACGAACCGGATTGCCCTCCAGCCTTCCGGCACATGCTTCCGGTTTCACCATCTGACTGTGATTGGACTGAATCGCGTCCCGAGTGGATACGCCCGGCATGATGGCCTTGGCTCCCCCGCTGTATCCGGCAAAGTAATGGTATTCGATATTGCCCAGGCAGATTCTCCTGTCCGCCTCCGCAACAACACGCACGACATCGACCGGAGTTCCATGTGAAGTAGTACCCATATGTACGCAGTCCGAAGCATCACCGTCCATACAGGTGATTTCTTCATATGCACGCTCTCCAGCCAGCTTCTTCATCTCCTCCGGAGTATGCATTCTGTGGCTTCCAAGCGCAAATACCAGCGTAATATCCTCTTTTTTAATCCCCGCATCATACAATGCATCCAGAAGCGGAGGCATCACAACATACGTAGGCATCGGTCGAGTGATATCACTGGTAACGATTGCAATTTTCTCACCCGGTTTTACCACCTCAGAAAGAAGTGGTGCGCCAACAGGCTGAGAAAGTGCCCGACGCACTTCCTCTTCACCCATCAGTTCATGTTCAACCTGGTTTGCGTGCAGCACATCCATGACGTTTTCGTCCGGAAGCTCCACTGTCTGAACCGTAGTTCCAAAACCAAATTCTAATTTCATATTATTCTCCTAAGCAAACGTTTTTGCAGCATGGCGCAGCGCCTTTACAACCGGAAGTTCTTCTCCCGAAAGGAATCTGATGAGCGCGCCTCCCGCCGTACAGATATAGGACATCTGATCTTTCAGATCATATTTTTCCGTAGCGGTCACACTGTCGCCGCCGCCGATCAGAGTATATCCCTCTGTTTTTGCCAGAGCTTCCCAAACCATCTTCGTACCGTACTCGGTGATCTCTTCTTCAAAGATCCCCATTGGTCCGTTTACGCATACGGTCTTCGCACCAAGAATAATCTTCTGATATTCATCGGATGCTTTGTGCCCGATATCCACAAGCCCTGCATGGGCCGGTATCGAACCAACACCTGCTTCTTTTCTTTCTCCGCCTTCTACGTAAGCGAGATCACACGGAAGCACAATCTTATCTTTATACTGTTCATAAAGAGGTTTTGCTTTCTCGATCCAGTCTGCGTAGTTGGACTTCACGATAAAGTCCATACTGCCTTTACCGATTTCTTCACCTGCCGCTGCCAGCAGGATATTCGCCACGAGTCCGCCTGTCAGCACTTTGTCTGCAATACCGCGGCTGAGAACAGTCTCCATCATCATAAAAGCGTCTGAAATCTTAGCACCGCCCAGCACAAACACGCATGGGCGCTCCGGAGTTTCCATGACCTGGGAAACCGCGCAGTATTCTTCCTCGAACAGCCTTCCCATTGCTGATGGCATTACCTGTTCAAAACCGCACAGCGACGGCTGATCACGGTGTGCGGCGGCAAACGCATCGCACACATAAAGATCACCCAGAGGGGCAAGCTTGCGCACCATAAGGGTCTGCGCCTGCTCCTCATGGGACAGATTCAGTTTCAATTCAAACAACGTCTGCTCTTCCGATACAAAACGGACGTTGTCCAGCAGAAGGATCTCCCCTTCCTGCAAATCGGCAATTGCTTTGCGGGCAGCCGGTCCGCATACGTCATCAATAAATTTGACCTGCTGACCTAAAAGTTCGGTCAAAACCTTTGCATGAGGTTCCGTGGTATAAAAGTTTTTATACTCGATATCACTTCCCTGATGGGCCATCAGTACGACTTTCGCACCCTTGTCCACCATCTCTTTAATAGTAGGAACACAGGCCTGAATACGGTTGATACTCTTCAGCGTATTGGTCGCTTTATCGACCGGCTGGTTCATATCTACACGGCAGAGCACTGTTTTTCCTTTTAAATCATATTCATCTAATGTTTTTATTCCGAAACGCATTTAATTTTCCCCCGCAAATTCAAACTATTCTGATTAAAGGTTTTTAAAAGCACCGATGTTCAGGTATTTGTTTGTTTCTGCGGTACCTTCTTCGCGTGTCATCTGCATTCCGCAAGCTGCACGGATACCATCCATTGTCTCCGGAATCGTTACGGATTCCTGTGGGATATGAATTCCGAACATGATATCGTTTCCAGTCTCTACGATACTGTCAGCCCACAGACCGATTTCGTACATATCGCCTCTTGTGTGTCCGAGATCACGCGCATATTTGAAGAAGGATGCGTTGCCCATAAAGCCTTCTTCCAGTGTTACGACACGGATACGAGGATGTTTCTCGAATGCTTCCAGAGCCATTTCTTTTGTGATCTTTTCTTTTCCTGTTGCTACTACAGTAATGAAGTGTCCGTGTGTTACCGGTGTATGTACGAGGATACCTGTCGCATCAACATGCGGCATGATCGTCATAAGGTCAACTGCCTGATGAGTAGGAGCTTTCTCTACCTGAAGTGCATTTGTCAGTCCGCGGTTGTAATCGCCCGGGTCAGCAACACGGCGTACGATAGTGATCGCAACTTTTTCAATGCCGTATGCACGGTCCAGACAGTCTACAGTACGGATCAGACCAGTTGTATTACAGGATGTCAGTTTCAGGTAATCTTTATTAACACCTTTTTCAAAGTTAGCATAACCATGGAAGAAAACGTCAGCAACGTCATTTTTCTCGCCGCCCTGGAAAATAGCTTTTACACCTTTTGCAGCATAGATTTCTTTGTTTTTTGCTCCTACACCTGCCGGTGAAGAGTCAAGCATAATATCTACTTTGTCTACCAAATCATTAAAGCTTCCGGCTACCGGGATATTATATTTGTCGAAAGCTGCTTTGTCAGCACCATCAACCAGATATAAATCATAAGGCATGCCTTTTTCTTTCAGTGCCCGTACAGCTAATGTCGGCGCAAAATCCGCAACACCTACCAGCTCCATATCGCCCTGAAGTGCAACACCGTCAGCGAGACGCTGTCCGATGGTACCATAACCTGCTACTCCAACTTTAACTTTTCCCATTTTAAAAACTTCCTCCTTAAAATAATTTACAACAATATCCGTACTGTATTATCATCTATATCCGGCGCAAATCCTAGCGCTTTACGCCTGTCCTTTATCTGATAATACTCCGATTTTCAATCGTTGTACGCTATTAATATTATATTCTGTCCCCCTTTCCATGTCAACAGTTTATTTGGCTGAATTCCACAAGCAGCCATGCCGAAAAATGGTGAATTTTACTGCATGTTTTACAACGCGTCCGTGTTAATCACTTATAGTTGTTTGTGACTTTTTTTGATTTTTTTTGCCCTTTTTTGGTTTTGTTTTACACAGGGAAAGGCCTGCCCGGTCAGAACTGACCTTGGCAGACCTTATTCTACTTATTTCGACATCTTAAATTTCAATATCTTAAACTGAATGGTTTCATATAACGGCTTATGTATAATGTATTTAATGTTCTTTTGCTTTTAAATCCTCCCCTGAGCCTCCCGCTCTGCGAGTTCACTCATCATGCGGTTATAATTCTTATCGAGGCCGTAAAAACATGCGATCACCAGCATAATCACCCAAACGGCGATCGGCACATACAGATAAGCATTCGATATTGCCGCATTGGCTGCGGCATTCTGCACTGCCATTGTCCCATCATACCCCGCTTTCGCAAAATACATGCCGAGCACGGCACTCGTAATTCCCGAGCCAAACTTCTGACCCACAGACATAGATGCAAACATAAGACCTTCCACCCTGGCTCCCAGTTTCCATTGACCGTATTCGATCGCGTCACTCGGCAGCGAAAAGCTCACGCCGTAAAAGAACGACATCCCAACTCCGCGCATTGCCGCAGTGATAATAGCAAGCGGCACACTTGTATAATTTCCGATAAAGATAATCTGTCCGATAATACCCAGGATACAGCCCCCGACGATCAGATTTCTCTTTCCAAATCGCGGAAGCAGGACCGGCAGACACAGGATCACGATAACCATCGGAATCTTTTCTGCAAGCGAAATCGGCATCACCAGATCAACATTCCCCAGAATATACTGGCAGTAATAGGTCAGATCCGTTCCTATTATGATCTGATAAACCGTGTAGAACAGCATCAGTCCCAGTGAAATCAGGAAATAGCGGTTCTTAACCAGAAGCTTCAGCGCCTTGCCCGCAGATATCTTATCTTCCGCCTTTTCAGAAATGCGTACACGCTCACGCGTGCTCGAAAATGTATTAAACAGGATCAACACAGATAACAATGCATAAGCTGCCGTCACCAGAATCCATGCCATCTGTTCATTCCCGGTCAGAGCAGCCACTTTGTTGATCAGCGGCAGCGTCAATGCCGTGATGATCATACTTCCCGTAATGGACAGTGCCATACGGATGTTGCAGATGGTCTCGCGTTCATTCCGGTTTCTGGTCATGTTGGAGCCGAGCGTATGGAACGGCTGGCTGATTCCCGTGTATATCACGGTGTTCATCAGGTTATACGTCAGAAAAATATAGATCGTCTGACCGGTAACTCCCACCGGCGGCACAGTAAACAGCAGAACCGCCATCACCGCATACGGAATAGCAAGCCTGAGAATCCAGATCCTGGCTTTCCCATATTCAGAATGCGTACGGTCGATGATCATACCCATGATAAAATCCGAAAAGCCATCAAAGATACGCGATATCAGCATGATAATACCGACAATCCCCGCAGAAATCCCAATGACATTTGTATAATAATAAATCAATAACGTTGTAGTCAACGTGTATACTATCGTTAATGCAGGGTCCCCAAAACAGAAAGAAAGTTTTTCTTTCCAGGACACCTCTGCGTATTCATCATCCTCATTTGCAAAGTGTTTTTTTCCAAAACCCACTTTTATCATATCTCTCTTCATAATAATTCTCCTCAACCCTTTTGAGGGATATGCCCTCTTTCCTACAAACGCCATATGATTTACGCTATTCAGTTTTAAAAGTTCAGAATATGAAATAAGTTCCTCCTTTTTTTACATCATACGACACTATTCTAAATCAAACGGTTTCGACATGCAACATAAAATTATGATATTTTTTCTGGATTTTACAAAACCAATACTATATAATGACCATATAAGACACAGAAAGGATGGAACGTCATGATACAATGTTTTGCGAAAAATTCTTTTACACCTTCATTCAAAGACGGGAAAATGCCGCGCCTTCTGTCGGCCAGCCATATTACCATCGGTTTCAGCCAGCACTCCCGGATTCTGCACAATCACAAAGACAGGCTGGAACTTCTGTTCATTCGGACAGGATCGGGGTCTTACGTTGTGGACGATGAATATTATGACGTGAAAGCCGGCAATATTATCATTTGTAATGCGGGCGTCCTGCACGATGAAGTCCCTCAGTATAATCGTGAACTTTCCATGCTCTCTATCGCCATTGACAACCTTCAGCTGGAGGGACTCCCCGAAAATCATCTGATCTCAGCTGATATCAAACCGGTTCTGAAAGTCGAGAAACATTTTGTCCTCATGGATGCGATCTTCCAGACCATTTTCGATTCCGTCGCTTTCGACAGTGAGGAGCAGCAGGAAACCAATCAGTATCTGACGCAGGCTCTTTTGTCCCTGCTGATCCATGCATTCAAACAGTACGGACAGCCAAACACTGAACACTCAAAGGAAGATCCTCTGTTAAAGGACATCAAGCAATATATTGATGAGAATTATTCCGAAGACCTGACCCTCCAGAAGATCAGCGACCAGTTTTTTATCAGCCCGTCCTATCTGTCACACCTGTTCAAGCGGAAACTGGGCTACTCCCCGATCCATTATATCGTAAGGCGCCGGATCGGAGAGGCACAGTCGCTGCTGATCATGTCGCAGAAATCCATTACGGAAATCGCGTCCATGGTCGGTTTTGACAACTTAAGCCACTTTAACGTCCAGTTCAAAAAATACGTAGGACTCTCCCCGCTGTCCTACCGAAAAAAATACACCTTGCGGGACCCTTCAGACGAGTTAACGGATTAAACCCGTACAAAAAGTATCTACCTCTACATGCTTACCTTTAAAATGCCGTGTTACATATCCTCCTGACGGATATTATTTAGCTTCTTCCAAAGATAAAAGCAAAATTCAGATTATAAATAAGGCTTCTGCGATGAAGAATCATCTCATCCCAGAAGCCTTATATCAGTTTCTTTCTCCCTGCCAGTTGTTTTCGATTGCTTTTTTCAGAACCCCGGCATCTTCACGCAGTAAATCAAACGGATTCCGGGCATTTAATCGCAGAGGAAGCTGATCATAGTAATTTTCCAGAAGAATATATCCCGTATACCCATTCCGCCCCAGCCACTTCATCGCTTCATGGAATCCTGAGTCACCTTTCCCCAGAACCGCACCGCTCATGGCATCCTGTCCGTCTTTCACATGCAGCTGATCACACATATACGGATACAGCTCATTCAGGATCTCGATCTGATCATAGCCGCGAAACAGATGGTAATTCTGGCTGTCATAATAAAGGGAAAAGTTCTTCCGGCCCACGCACTCATAAAACGCTTTGAATTCCCGGGGACTCATCAGATTCTCGCTGGCGACATTTATGCCATATTCGCCCGCAGCATCACATAAGTACTGAAAAGCTGCCGCACTGTTCTCCATATCCTCTTCTGTCTTCACTTCACTTTTTCCAAATCCCGGCACCTGAATCACCGAAACCCCTAACACTCTCGCTGTAACAACCGCGCGCTTCAGCAAATCCCATACAATCTCATACTCTCTGGTACTCTTACTCGCATGCATAGGAATATTATCAAAATCATTCAACGCAATCGCACAGTATTCGATCCCGTATCTCTGCTGTTCTTCCAGGTAGATTTTCTGCATGTCCGGATGTGTCAGCGGATAATCATTCTCATATAATCCGATCCGCAAAGACAATGCATCCAGTCCAACGGAGGCGGCAATCGCAGCAGCATACAGTCCTGCACCCGGAAGCCCCCAGTCACATGCTCCAATTTTAATCTGTTTCATCATATCATCTCCGCTCCGCCGCCATCTCCGGCGGCATAAATTGTCATATTATTCACTGCATTAATCATTCGGAATGGCTGCTGATTCTATTTTAACCAAAAATTAACAGATCAGTTAGCTAAATCGTGTCATATTTTTACAGACATATCAGCGATCTCCAACTGTGTTTTTTCTAAATATGTATTTTCTTGCTCCTGGAGTATTCCACACAGGCGGCGACAGTCCGTTATACTGTCGTGTTCTTAAAGTACTGACGGTATTCTGTCGGCGACAGCCCGGTATATTTTTTAAACATCACATTAAAATGGCTGTTGTCATTAAATCCCAGTTCTTCGCTGATAGACCCGATAGACTTATCCGTATTCATCAGCAGCTTCTGTGCCTCCCCAATTTTGAGCTGAGCCACATATTTCATGGGAGAGTATCCTGTCTGCTCCTTAAAAATATGCGACAGATAATAATGGCTGACATGAAACTTATTCCCAAGATCGCTCAGTGTGATCGCCTCTTTATAGTAGGTTTCCAGATACTTTATTACCATATCAATAAAATCATCAACATTCTTATGAAGAACCGTATCCTCCTGGTGCCGCTGCAGAAGCTTTTCACAGACAATGTTAAGTATCGTTTCCGCGAGCAGATCGCGCGTTTTCGAAAAGGCCGCCGCCTCCGGATTCAGAGATGCCAGCGCAAGAATCAGGTGTTCCACACACTGACGCTCTTCCACGAAATTCAAAATCGGATTTTGTGTCATGCTCAGAAAATCATCGCCCAACAGCCCCTCAACGGATACATTTTCGAGAACACAGCAGTAAGTCTCCATATTATTTGCAGAGAAATACGTTTCCCCATGAAGGACCCCTGCATTGCAAATCACCAGATTACCATTATGTACAGGCCACTGCCTTCCCCCAACGATATACTGTCCCTCGCCAGTCATGATATACAGCAGCTCCAGGCAGTCTTCATGGCTGTGAAGAAGCTGAGAGTGGTTAAAATGGTAATCCCGGTCAACATAATGAAGCCTGGAAAACCGCGCATGAATCGACAATTCTTTTTTATCCATAATTCCCTCCCGTGCCGCCCTTGTCTTGGATAAAAATCTTATTCCCGCAGAATAAGCAGTCAATACAGGGACAGCATCTATGAGTTTATTATATATCAGTTTTCACTGTTTTTAAATTACTCAATTTGTTTTTTAAGCAAGAATGCACAAAAAACAGTACAAAACGCCGGAAGAACAGCCGAAATCATTGCAAAAATACTGAAATCTTTAACAAGAAAACTATAACTATCACATAGTAATTATGATTAAAATATAACTGTAACATTCAGGGACGGCTGCAAAAACTATATTCAATGCGAAGGAGAACTCACTATGAAAAGAAAAATGATTAGTACAATGTTAGCGATTACAATGGCATTCTCGTTAATTGCCTGCGGTTCCAGCGATAAAAATGCCAAAACTGCCGACAGTTCATCGACAACTGAAGACACCTCAGCTTCTGATGATTCGGATACCGCAGTTTCTGACTTAAAAGTCGGAATTGTCATGAAATCTTCGGACGAGTTTCAGAATTCAGTAGTCAAGGGCGCCACAGAAGCCGCTATTAAAGCGGGTGTTCCGGAAGCCAATATTAAGGCAGTAGCCTCAACAAGCGAATCCGATTCCATGCAGCAGGTTACAGCGATCGAAGATATGATCTCGAACGGAACCAACATTCTGTTGTGTGCATGCCAGGAAGAAAATGCCCTGAAAGGCGTTCTGGGACAGGCAGCCGATGCCGGAATCAAAGTCGTGATGGTCGATACTGATTGCCCTTCCTTTGAAAATAAGGTGACCTTTATTGGCACCGATAATTATCAGGCAGCGTATGATGGGGCATTAGAATTTTCCAAAAGGCTGGAAGAAGGATCAAATGTTGTCATACTTCGCGGTAAACTCGGTGATGTGAACCACGAAAGCAGGACCGACGGTCTTAAAACTGCCCTGGAAGAATCCGGCATGAACGTTCTGGAAGTTCAGGATGCGAACTGCGAAACTGATAAGGCAGCCAATACCATGGAATCATTTCTCTCAAAATATCCCGGTCAGATAAACGCCGTAATGGTTACCTCTGATTCTATGGCAGTCGGAGCCGCTCAGGCAATCGAGAGCGCAGGTGCTGATGGAATAAAAATCTGTGGTTTTGATGGATTCCAATCAGCGATTGAATTGGTAGAAACAGGTGAAATCGAAATGATCATCGGGCAGAAACCGTATGAGATGGGCAGTGAAGGATTTGCGTGTGGACTGGGCTCACTCGACGGTAAAACATATGATACGTACATCAATCCCGGTATCCAGGTCATCGACAGCGAGAATTATAAGGATTTTCTCAGTTAATAACGAGCCGGGTATTCTGTCAGAATCAGGATACCCGGTCTCCGTCAAAAGGGAGGAGGGACTTAATTGGACAACGTCGTAGTTGAATTAAAACACATCCGAAAGGAATTCCCCGGCGTCGTAGCTCTGGATGATATGTCACTTCAGTTAAGAAAAGGGGAAGTTCATGGCCTGATAGGAGAAAATGGGGCCGGTAAATCCACTTTGATCAAAACCATCACCGGTGTAAATATTCCGGAGCAGGGGGACATTTTTGTAGACGGTAAGAAAACGGTGTTTCACGGACCCGCAGAATCCAAGGCAAAAGGAATCGCCTGCGTGTATCAGGAACTGAATATCGTCAAAGAACTGCCCATCGTCGACAACCTGTTTCTGGGGAGTCATGTAAAAAACAAATCAGGTTTCCTGGATTATGCCTATATGAACAAAAAAACCGAAGAAGTCATGGCATCCATGGGACAGAAAATCTCAGCGGGTGAAATCTGCGGCAGACTCGGTATGGGGCAGCAGCAGATGGTGGAAATCGGACGGGCGATCCTTCAGGATGCCCGGGTCATTATCCTGGACGAACCCACCTCCAGTCTGGGAGAGCGGGAATCTGAGGAATTATTCAAAGCTGTCCGCATTTTAAAAGAGAAAAATATTGCCGTTTTATTTATCTCACATAAGTTAGAAGAAATATTTGAGATCTGTGACATTGTCACCGTAATGCGTGACGGAAAACACATCTCAACAAAACCGTCCAAAGATATGACAAAGGATTCCCTGATCGCCGATATGGTAGGACGTACCCTGGAGAATCTGTATCCCCGACTCGAGCACAATCCCGGCGAAGCGGCTCTGGAGGTATCAGAACTCACTAAAATAGGACAGTACTACAACGTCAGTTTCCAGGCAAAGCGCAGTGAAATCCTCGGCTTTTCCGGTCTGGTCGGAGCAGGCAGGACAGAGCTAATGCATGGGATCTTTGGTTCTACCGTACCGGACTCCGGGGAAATAAAAATCAACGGCAGCAAGGCGGTCATCAAATCGCCGCAGGATGCCATCAGAAAGGGAATCGCTTTCCTGACAGAAGACCGAAAGCAGGAGGGTCTGGTCCTGACTGAATCCATCGCAAGGAACCTGTCTTTGGTAAATCTCAAAAAAATACGCAAAGGTATGTTTATTGATTTTTCAAAAGTAAATAAGCAGGCAGATGCCTGTGTTGCAAAATTGAAAATCGCAACCCCGTCAATCCAAAAAAATGCCGGCGAGCTATCAGGAGGAAACCAACAGAAAGTCGTCATCGGAAAATGGATGAATCAGGATGCTGACATCTATATCTTTGACGAACCGACCAGAGGCATTGACGTCGGCGCAAAAATTGAAGTTTACAACCTGATGAATGAACTCCTCACAGCAGGCAAATGTGTGATTATGGTATCATCCGACCTCCAGGAAGTCCTTGGAATGTGCGACCGTATCATTATCATGAGAGAAGGAAAAGTCAGAGGAGAATTGTCAGCAACGGATGATCATTTCAATCAGGAAGACATTATGAAACTGGCATGGGGAGGAAAACTAGATGACTAAGAAAAAAATGCCGTCCTTTATGGGACCGCTTATCGCAGCTGTATTACTGTCAATTGTTTTGGCAATCATCTCATCCACTTTTTTGACAATCAATAACCTGATGAACATTCTCAGGCAGGCCTCCATTAACGCAATGGTATCCCTGGGTATGCTGCTGGTACTGTTAACCGGAGGAATTGATATTTCCGTAGGCCCGATGGTGGCCTTATCATCCTGTGTCATGGGCGTATTGCTGAAAAATGGTATTACCAATCCTTTTATTTTGATTCTTTCCTGTCTGCTGACAGGCGCACTCTGCGGTGAGATCAATGGTTTTATTTTTACCAAACTGAAACTGCCGCATCCGTTCGTATCAACAATGGGTTCCAGACAGGTATTCCGTGGTTTGGCGCTGCTGATCACAGCTGCAGCTCCGATCGGAGGTTTCCCGGATTCTGTCACATTTATCGGTTCCGCTAACATCGGTGTATTCCCCGTCTGTTTCGTGGTTGTCATCGTAATCTTCGCAATCGTCGGTATTTTCTTATCCAAAACCGCCCTGGGACGGAACATATATTCTGTCGGCGGCAATAAGGAAGCCTCAAGGCTGGCAGGCATCAACGTACCGCACACACTGAATTTCGTCTACGTTATGTCCGGATTAATGTGTGCAGTTGCCGGAATTATCATGATGGGACGCGTCGGAAGTGCAACGCCTCTTGCGGGCGAGACCTTTGATATGGACGCGATTGCCTCCTGCGTCATCGGCGGCGCATCCTTCAGCGGCGGCAAGGGAACCGTAAGCGGAACTCTGATCGGTGCATTACTCATCGCCATTATCAGAAACGGCTTAAACCTGATGGGTGCACAGACGGATGTACAGTACATTGTCATCGGTATCGTGATCATAGCCGCAGTATTCGTTGACGTAGTCCGTGGTAACGCAGATATCAAGTCCAGAATGAAAATAAGAGCAAAGGTGCAGGCAGATGCTTAATGATACGCCACAAAAAAGGAGCTTGAGGGGACCCTCAAGCTCCTTATGTACGAAATCCTGCATTGTCACGCTTTTCTTGCGTTCTTTCTCATATCCATCGCTACGGCTCCGACGATGATCAGGCCCTTGATGATATTACTGAAGTTATCATTCACGCCGATCAGTACCAGGCCGTTGTTGATGACACCCAGGATCAGGATACCGCAGAGGACTCCTGTCACGCGGCAGATACCTCCCGTATGGGATGTCCCGCCGACGGTTGCCGCCGCGATCGCATCCAGCTCGTAGTTCAAACCGGAGTTTGCAGGGTCCGCAGATCCCGCACGGCCTGCCAGCAGGATTCCGCCGAGGGCTGCACAGGCGCCGCACCATACGTATGTCAGCACCAGGTTTCTCTCTACGTTGATACCAGCCACACGCGCTGCCTGGTCATTTCCTCCGATCGCATATAAGCTCTTTCCGAAACGGGTCTGCCCCAGGATAAAGGCTGCGATTCCGAAGACAATCAAAAATACCACGATGATGATCGGGATCGGGCCAATCTTGCCGCTTCCCAGCCAGCGGTAGCCGTCTGACAGGTTCGATACCGGGCGCGTCGTGAAGATCTTCGCTGCCGCACGGCAGATCAGCTGGCCGCCCAGTGTCGCGATGAATGCCGGCATCTTCGTGTATGCGATCAGCGCACCCTGGATCGCCCCGATGGCGATACCCATCACCATGCCGAGCAGGATTGCCACAATCGCCGGTACCTGCACGCCGAAGTTTGCCAGCGCCTTTGTCGCCAGGTCCACCGGCTGTACCAGTGCACCGGTCACACACGCGATCAGCGCCGCGGATGCACCGATCGACAGGTCAATCCCCCGCGTCAGGATCGCAAATGCCACACCGAAGGCCATGATTCCCTTGATGGACTCGCCCGTCAGCAGGGTCCGCAGGTTGGCGATCGTTAAGAATTTCGGGTTGATGATACTTACAAGGATGACCAGGACGATCAGCACGATCCAGATCATATTATCAGATAAGCGTTTCTTTGTTTTCGCGTTCATTTGGTTGCCCCCTTCTAATTCGCTTTGGCTTCCACTTCATGGGAAGTCGCATATTTCATGATCAATTCCTGTGAGAATTCCGAACGGTCCAGGATTCCGCTCACATGCCCTTCGTGCATCACCACCATGCGGTCCGCCACTCCCATGACTTCCGGCATCTCCGATGATACCACGATGATCGCTTTCCCCTGGCCTGCCAGTTCCGACAGCAGGGCATGGATCTCGGACTTCGCCCCGACGTCGATTCCTCGCGTCGGCTCGTCCACGATCAGCACGTCCGGGTTGGTCAGCAGCCATCTTCCGACCAGCACCTTCTGCTGGTTCCCTCCGGACAGGTTCTGGATAGGGGTTTCCATTGTCGGGGTCTTCACCCGGATCTTATCTATGTACGTCTGCGCGTCCTCACGCATCTTCTTCGCATTCAGCGGCATCCCGTACGCCTTCAGGTTCAGGTTTGCCATCACCATGTTCTCACGCACGCTCAACAGCCCCACGATCCCGTTCCCGCGCCGGTCTTCCGTCAGCAGGCTGATGTGGTTCTCGATCGCATCCTTCGGGCTTTTGATCTCCAGCTCTTTCCCGTCCTTGATGATCTTCCCGGACGTCTTGTGCCGCATCCCGAAGATCGTCTCCATCGTCTCCGTCCGGCCTGCTCCCACAAGCCCTGCGAATCCCAGGATCTCTCCCTTCCTCAGCTCAAACGACACGTGCTGCACCAGCCGCCCTGCGCACAGGTCCTCCACCTTCAGCACCACTTCCCCGATCGGGCATTCCGTCTTCGGGAACATATCCGTGATCTCGCGCCCTACCATCAGCTGGATCAGCTTGTCCTGCGTCAGGTTCTCCGCGCGGTCCGTCGCGATGTACTCGCCGTCCCGGTATACCGTGATGTCATCACTGATCCGGAAGATCTCGTCCATCTTATGCGAAATATAAACAATGGCTACGCCTTTTTCTTTCAAATCTGCAATAATCTTAAACAGGTCCTCAACCTCTGACTCCGTCAGGGCGGAGGTCGGCTCATCCATGATTACGATCGACGAATCATAGGACACCGCCTTTACAATCTCGACCATCTGCATTTTTGCGACGGTCAGGTCTTTCATCTTCTCATGCGGGTCTATGTCCAGCCCCATGCGCTGAAACAGTTCCACGCAGTCATCATACATCTTCTTGTGGTCGGTCAGGATCCCTTTCTTCGGTTCCCTTCCCAGCCATACGTTGTCACACACGGAGCGTTCATATACCGGGGAGAGCTCCTGATGGATCATCGAAATTCCCGCATCCAGTGCTTCCTGTGTACTCTTAAAGCTGACTTCTTTTCCTTTATAGATGATTTTTCCCGAGGTTGCGGGATGAATACCGATCAGGCATTTCATCAATGTGGATTTTCCGGCACCATTCTCACCCATCAGCGTATGTACGGTTCCGGGGCGTACTTTTAACTGAACGCCCTTCAATGCCCTTACTCCAGGAAATTCTTTTACAATATCATGCATCTCCAGAACGTATGTTTCACTCAAACCATTCACCTCTCATATCTCTTATTTTACGACAATGGGTGCCGACCAGCGGCCGACACCCGTATCAATGCCAACAATTATCATTCGATATTCAGAGTGTAATTGTCATATTCGTCTACATTGTCGATATTAACCGGCTCAAATGGAATCCATACGATGCTTCCTGTCTCATCCAGTTCCCACTCTGTTCCTTCATTAGCAGGTTTTCCCTGTACAAGGTTTGCGGCCGCTTTCATAGCTCCGTATCCCTGTCCTGCTGCATTCTGGAACACTGTCATGTACATGTCGCCGTCATGGATAGCCTGACGTCCGTCTGTCGTAGCGTCGATGCCGACGATCGGAACAGAAGATGGATCAAGGCCCTGTGATTTCATAGCCTCAACAGCTCCAAGAGACAGCGCATCACAGTTACCTACGATACAGTCATACTCGATGGTTGTCAGCAGCGGTGTGATCATATCCTGTGCTGTCGCACGATCCCAGTCAGCTACAAGAGGTGCTGTTGCTTCTTCTGCGTTAATACCGTTGTCTTCAAAAGCTTTCAGCAGAGAGGTTGTACGGTTTGTCGTAGCAACCTGTCCCAGAGTACCCTGGATCAGGATATATTTGATGTCTGTCTTACCCTGCTCTTTAAAGTATTTAGCGAGTGCCTCACCCTGGAAATAACCGGAAGTCATTTCGTTGGATCCTACATATACTACGTTCTCATTCAGAACTTTACTTCCAGCGTCAATGTCATCTGGCGGTCTGTTAACAAATACCACTTTCATGTCGCCTGCTGCATCAACGATCTGCTGGCATGCATCCGCTGCTGCGTCAACCGGGTTAACAATGATGACTTTCTGATCATTATTCTTTGCCGTCTCAACAAACTGAAGAAGTTTACTCTGGTCATTCTGTGCATCAACAGTCGTCATCTTTACTCCCAGTGCCTCAGCTGCCTTAATAGCACCTGATTCCATCTCGGAAAGGAACTCATCTCTGTTAGCGATGACCATTGTGATGTCTCCAAGAACTTCTGCCATATCTCCGGAAGCTGCATCTTCACCATCAGTTGCTGCGTCGTCTTTTGCCTCTGCCTCTTCTGTTGTTTCTGCTTCCTTACTTCCGCTGTCCTTACTCTCTCCGTCAGAACCTCCACATCCTGCCAGGCTGCCCATTACCATGCCTGCCGCCAATAAGGTTGCTAATACTCTCTTTCTCATGTTTTGTCCTCCCAAAACTGGATTTTCAATTTTTTTGGTTTTGCACAATTTCTGTATCGATACTGGTATTATTATAACGCATTCCCTGTTTTATGGCTTTTGTTAATCTGTTGTTAATTTTGCGTTTTTTTTATCGTTACTTTTACTTTTTTTGATTTTCTGCTTTCTTTATTTTAACGAATTTTGCACCATAATCTTCTTATATTTTGTGCAGTTTCACGGTATTTATGCGTTTTACACCATTTTTCACTGTCATCAGCCACAGGACTTTTGGTTTTCTGCACTGTATCATTTTTATTTTTGCCGCACTGCCGCCTTTCTCTATCACTGGTTTTATTTTTCTGCACTTTTTTACTCTGATTTATGGATTTTATAAATTTGATGCTATATAATAGAAGCTGGAGGAAAACACAACATAGAAAAAGGAGCGTTTACCATGATACTCAGTTTTGCAAAAGATTCTGTTCCTGTATCGTTCGCGGAGGGAACGACACCAAGGCTTTTAACTGCCAGCAACATTACCCGCGCCTCCAGCCAGTACGCACGTGTACTGCACAGCCACAATGACCGCCTGGAGCTTCTGTTAGTCCGTACAGGATCCGGCTATTACATCGTTGACGATGAGAAATTCGAGATAAAAGCAGGCAATATCGTCGTCTGCAATGAAGGATCGCTCCACGACGAAGTGCCGGAATACAACCGGCAGTTGTCCATGATCGCCATCGCCATCGATGATGTATACATCAAAGGCCTTCCAAAGAACCATCTGATTCCTGATACCGTGAAACCCGTTTTAAAAGTTGGAAAAGAATTCGTACTGATGGACGCCATGTTTCAGTCAATTTTTGAGTCCCTGGCTTTCGGAACAGAGGAGAAACAGGAGACCTGCATTTATCTGACGCAGGCGCTGCTTTCACTTGTACTGCATTCATTTGGGGAATATGGCATACCAAGTCCCGTTACGCCCAGAAAAAACAGTTCAGCACTGCTCCATGATATTAAAAAATACATCGATGATAATTTTGCCGAGGACCTGTCACTGCCCAAAATCAGCGAACAGTTCTTCATCAGCCAGTCCTATCTCTCACATCTGTTCAAGCGGAAGCTGGGGTATTCTCCCATGCACTATATCGTGAGGAGACGTATCGGCGAAGCACAGCTGCTGCTGGTATTCACAAAGAAATCGATTACGGAAATCGCCTCCGAAGTGGGTTTTGATAATTTAAGTCATTTTAATGTGCAGTTCAAAAAATATGTCGGACTATCTCCGCTGGCTTACCGTAAGCGAAACATTCTGCCCGATCCCGATGAAGAGGAAGATGAATATTAAGGTCCCCGCAGACCACAGCGCAAAAGAACCTCATGGAATCCATGAGGCCCTTTTGCTTTTAAGGTATAGGAAATTAAGAGAAGCTTATTTATCACCGTTGAATTCATGAATTGCATCAATCATGCCAACGATGTTTTCCAGTGGTACGTTGCACTGGATGATATGAATGGAAGCGCAGATATAACCTCCGTTTTTGGAGAAAATTTCACAGCGCTGTTTTACCTGGTCTTTGACTTCCTGAACAGTTCCAAACGGCAGTACTTTCTGTGTATCCACGCAGCCACCCCAGAATACCATTTGATCACCGTATGTATCTTTCAGGCGCCTGGGATCCATTCCTGCCGCGGAACACTGCACCGGATTCACAGAATCAAATCCGCTTTCGATCAGTTTTGGAATCACATCAAAGATAGCTCCGCAGGAGTGTTTCAGAGTATGCCATTTTGCATGCTCATGTACCCATTGATTCATCTTCGAGTAATACGGTTTATAGAACTCCTCGAATGTATCCAGTGAACACATCAGTGAAAGCTGATTTCCAAAATCCGTTCCGCATATATAGGCAATATCTACGACATCGCCCAGAATATCATACATCTTCGTCCAGTTCTTAATCATCATGTCCGTCTGGTATTCAAATACTTCATGCACGTAATCCGGATAGAGAATCGGCGCCATGTACCAGTCGGATACCGTACGGATTCCTTTCGGATGTTTCAGCTGGGGCCCCGCGATAAAAGCAGCATCGCCCAGAGCCGCTCCGCCCGGATCAAAGACAACTGCACGTTCGCTCTTACCGTTCTTATATTCTTCCGCAACTTTTCTCAGATAATTCAGGTTATCCTCTGTCACGTCACAGTATTCTTCACAGTTATCCATGAAGTTCATATCGTCCTCATCGATCGGCTGCTGACGCTCTACATTGTCAAAATAGAATCCTCCCGCAGGCATATGGCCGCTCGGCGAAACACTCGTATCGCCCTGCGGATAGATAAAATAACCGCCTTTGCCGTCATCGGTGATCTGGCATTCCTTAGGAACCAACAGGTCAACGCCCATGTATTCCCACTCTTTCCAGTCCCCGTCCGTCCGCAGCCCAAAGCTTGCATTAAACGGTGTGATCTGCTCTACATCGGTTCCGATGGCTGTTTTCAGATCTTCATCCATCGCTCCGGTCATGCCGAAAATATCAAATACTTTGACCGGACGTTTTTCCAGCCCGTAATATTCCCTCAGTTTTTTTACATTTGTCACATGAGTTGTGGAACAACCCATTCCCCCAAAATCCATCGCCATTTTGTCCGGCTGTTTATGCGCGAATGACGTTCTTACTCTTTCTTTTGATGTCATAATATTCCCTCTTTGCTCTTATATTTTTTCGTTTCGTCCTTAAGCATCGATACAACCGTATTATATCCCGGGAATCATGTTTTTGCTATGGATATTCTGCTTTGTATTTCCTTGATTTTCGTAAATACCTTTGCACTTTTTTGATTTTATGTACATTATGAAGCGCGCTCAAAAACGCCTCATTCCTTTGCGGCCTTTCTGTTCTTTTCCCATTGTTTTTTTCATTTTCTGTACTCTTTGTGACGCTCCGCATCATTTGTCCCGTCATTCGCTTTATACAGAAAAGAAGCGCCCCTGAAGACCAGCTTCGCAGGAACGCTTCTTTTACATCTTATTTTAAGGATTTAAGGATAAGGATAGAATATTTCGTCAATTATTTTATTTCAGTCTTGGATACTCTGTTGATACCAGAACTTTACCTGCAGTGATCTTCATGCCTTCTTCAATGTCTTCCAGGTTAAAGCGTCCTGTTACCATTTTACGCATATCAATGCGTCCTGATGCCATCAGTGCGATAACATCCGGGTAGATGCCCTGTCCGGACTGTCCGTTGGATCCGGAGATGCTCGCTGCATTCCACTGCCATCCGTAGATATCTACCGGTGTCAAACCTACCGTGTGACCAATCTGTACAGTCTTACCGCCGATTGCCAGAGATTTTGCCATAACAGGATACGTAAATTTAGTAGCGCCTGCGCACTCAGCAAACATGGAGACACCCGCTCCGTTTGTGAGATCCATCAGCATTTCCGCCTGGTCCTCTGCGCTCTTGAAGGATGTCGGATCAAAGACATAGTCTGCTCCACATGCCTTAGCCAGTTCTACACGCTCAGGAATGCTTTCAAATGCGATCAGTTTCGCTGCTCCGGCAGTCTTCATCAGAGAAATCGCCGAAAGTCCGATCGGACCAGCACCAAATACTACAACGTGTCCGCCCGGACGGATACCGCCGCCGCGCACAAACAGACCATTATAGGCAACACCTGTCGGCTCGATCATAGCGCCCAGCTCAAATGCCGTCATCTTATCGCCGCCATAGTAATTCATAATATCATTTAATTTATAGCAGTATTTTGCATGTACGGTTGCATACTCAGCAAATCCGCCATCATATGTAAGTCCCGGCTCTTCCAGCTCTTTACACTGATTGAACATACCGCGGCGGCATGCATCACACTCACCGCACCAGTGCATGGATTCAACAGAAACCAGATCGCCGACTTTCAGTTTCTTAACATTTTTGCCCACTTCCACGATCTCACCGGCGAACTCGTGTCCTGTAATGATCGGATATTTGGAATGTCCGTCATACATGGAATATCCCATATCATCTTTTCTCAGAAGATGTGCATCTGTACCGCAGATTCCTGCTGCACCGACTTTAATCTTTACCTGGTTCTCGCCGCAGACAGGTTCCGGACGATCTGTTACAGAGCCACGGATATCTTTCCAGATCTGATTTCCGCGAAGTGCACGGCCTGTGCTGGATTCACGCTCTGATAAACGATAGCCTTCCTTGGGCTGAAAATCTGCTTCTACATAAAACGCTCTCATATTCTTGCTCCTTTACGTTTTTCTTATTGGATTTTATGCCGGACATCCCTTTCGGGGTGCCCGGCAAAAGGTAAAAGGTAGTAGGATTTATTCATCGAAGGTTAACATAACCTTACGAGCGACAGCTTTGTTTCTTGCCATTTCCATAGCTTCGGCAAGATCCTCGAATTTGTAGTAATGAGATACAAGCTCTTCAAAATCATATTTATCTTTAATCTTGGACATGAAGCGGATCGTTCTCGGGAACCAGTTTGTTGTTCCGCCGCTGCCCGCGATATGCAGAGTTTTCCAGATTGTCTTACCGATCTCAACCGGTACTTTTCTTCCGATGGAGTGTCCAACCACACCAACTCTTGCGCTGTGTCCGGCGATATCAAACAGAGAAGCAATACCGATGTCATTTCCTGAGCACTCGATCACTACGTCTGCTCCGCGGCCGTTTGTGAGGTCTTTGATCATCTGCTCAACATCTCCTGCAGTCGGATCAACCGTATAAGTTGCGCCATATTTCATTGCATTTTCTCTTCTGGATTCTACCGGATCAACAACGATTACGGTAGCTCCTGATGTTGCACATACCATGGATGCAGAACAGCCGATCGGGCCTCCGCCGATGATAACACATGTATCGGAAGCATCCGGATTACATCCGTTGCCCCAAACGCCCCAGTAACCAACGTTGAAGTTCTCTACAAAGATACCAACTTCGTTTGACCAGTCTTCCGGAATAACATGAGTATAAGCTTCTTCAAGAATCATGTATTCGCCGAATCCTCCAGGAGAGTCCGGACGGAAACCAACCTCGCGCATATTCAGGCATGCTGATGACATTTTTCCATCTTTACAGTTTGCACACTGATGGCATGGGATTACACAGTCACCGACAACTTTATCGCCGATCTTTACAGAAGTTACACTTTTACCAAGTTCAACAGCTCTTCCTACCCACTCGTGACCTGGAGTATAAGGACCAAGGTCATAACGTCCTTCTGCAGACTCGCCTTCGAAGCACTCTACGTCAGACTGGCAGATGCCGCAGGCAACAAGTTTAATCAGTATCTGGTCATCGCGAAGCGGCGGAAGCTCAACTTCTTCGATTCTAAGGTCATGCGGTCCATACATAAACGCCTGTTTACATTTCATAATTCTAATCCTCCATTTTTAACTTTCATTATTTATATGTTCGGCCGGACAGCCCGAGCTGTCCAGGCCATATGATTCCAATTAGTATGTCAGTGTATAGATATGACGTCCGCCTGGCTCGTTCGGGCCTTTGATAACGGCTTCGATGTCTTCTCTCTTTCTCTGAGTCATCATATCGATTGGCGGAAGCTCTCCTGCCGGATATTTTTCGAGAATATCATTCACCAGTTTTTCCAGGTAGTTCAATGTTCTCTCAATTCCTTCACGTGCTTTTTCAGCATCAGCCAGCTTCGGATTTCCGATAACGCCTTCCGGCTGTACGATACATTCCATTGCACAGGAGCCAAATGCGTTGTACCATTTGATCGGTCCTACGCCGCGCTCTGCGGAGTTGTTGATATGTCCCGGAGGCAGCAGCGGATATGCTTTGGTCTCCACTTCCTCGCCTCTCTTGATCAGTTCCGGGAACAGACCCAGACACCAGGACTGTTCTACTTCGTCTGCATGGATAAACGGTGTATCGTATGGGCCGCCGCCTTCTTTGGTATCCAGCTGCTCTTTTGCTGCATTCCAGAAGTGTGTGTAAAGGATAATGCCGGGAACCTGGAATTTCTTACCGAATTTATGGATAGCCAGCGGAATTACATAATCCTGTCCATGTCCGTTAACAACGATCATTTTGCGGAAACCGGTGTTCCAGAATCCTGCGAATACATAGCACAGATAGTCGGCAAGGATTTCTTCCGGAATCATGATCGTACCTTTCTGTCCCAGGTGATGATATGGATGAGAGCCATACCAGATCGGCTGTGCCACTGTACAGCCAGTCGCTTTTGCAACCTGCTCACAGAGACGTGTGTCAAGGTATGTATCTTCTCCGTAAGGAGCAGATGGTCCATGGTTCTCTGTAGAGCCAACAGGAATCAGGATAACATCGTTTGTTTTTAAGCGTTCTGCCACTTCTTTGTTTGTCATGTTCTGGTAGTAAATACCATTAGGGGCCTCCATGTTGCCGCCAGTTGCCGGGATTTGCCATTTAGACATAATTCTTTTTCCTCCTTTATTGATAGGTTTTATAGTTAATTTTAATTTTGCTCCACTTGTTTCATATAGGCAATCGCCTGTTTTGCCGCTTCCAGTTCGTCCGGCCACGGCAGGCATTCCACTGACAGGTACCCGTCGTATCCTGCTGTCTCCAGTGCCTTCAGGATTTTCACGAAATCAAACTGTCCCGTTCCCGGATATCTTCTGGAATTATCCGCCAGATGAAAATATCCGATGTGTCCCGCGCACCGTTCTATCGCCTTTACAGGGTCACACTCATCGATTCCCATGTGGAATGTATCAAGGTGAACATAGAGATTATCAATCTGATACTCTTCCAGAAATCTCATTGTCTCATCGGCCGTTGTAAAAATGTTCACTTCATACCGGTTGATCACTTCCAGATTCAGTTTTACGTTCCGCTCTTTCGCATATGCCGCAAGCACTCTTAAGTTTCTTGCAAGGCGGTCGATATACTTTTTACGGTTTCCGCCGGCGGGAACATTGCCCTTCACCCATCCGATTACGATATCTGCTTTCATCTTCTGCGCCATGTCGATGTAACGCTGCATCTCTGTCACTGCGGTGTTCATCACATATGGTCTGTCATCGATCAGACTGCACATTCCTTCTGTGTTCAGACGCCCTGTGATGATCATTCCGACCTTGGCACCATATGTTTCTTCTGCCTTTTTGATGGCCTCGTAATCAAATTCCTCATCCGGTCTTGTATGTACTTCAATTGCCTGATAGCCGAGTTCTGCGGCTTTCTTAAGATTATCACACACATTTCCCTTCAAAAGGATCGGAGCGGTAGAAGGTGCATCGTCTGCGGAAGATATCGCATATTTCCAGTTCTTCACCTGACTGCCTCCTTAATAATTCTTACAAAGTCAGATAACACAGCATTTAATCATCCTTTGTCTGACTGCCGTTTGTGTTATCCCCTGTTGTTAAATACATTATAGGATGAAACGCGCTTTTCGACTACAGATATCCTGCTTGATAAACCCATCGAAATCTACTTCTTTTCTCCGTTATTTTTGAGGAGTTTATAATTCTTGCAATTGGAGGTGGTTTCCTTTCCGCAGGCTGTGCACCAAAAAGATGGCAGCTGTACATAATATACAACCGCCATCCTGGTTTTCTTCATTAATTATCATTTATGCACTGCTCACGCCCGCAGCAGCTGCAGATTCTCGCATACGTTACCACTTCCACACTTTTATCAACCCACAGCGTCTTCGTCAGATAAAGTACATTGCCGTCATGTTCCGCCACACATGTCTCCAGCAATTCTCCATGATAGCCGTGAATCTCTCCGAGCACCTGTCCCCGGAGAATCCTCTGCCCGGCTTCCACGCGCGGATACCAAAACCCGGATTCATAACATTGATGGTACACCGGATTTTCCAGCCGGTACGGTTCCGTCAGAGGCATCAGCGGCTCCCCATCCATGACTCCCCAGCATCTCATGATGTTAAGCAGATCCCGGACATTTGCACGTACCTCCTCCTCACTCCATCGTCCAGAGTCTCCGCGCTCAATTAAGATGCTGGGAACACCCAGAAGCCCCGCATAATTATAGGCCCCCGTCGATGCAGACGACCTGACCATGAACGGCACATCTACCGCAGCAGCAGCCCGCTGCGCCTCCATCGAAATTTCATCCGGACAATTTCCCACGTAATATACATAAGGCTGGAGTTCCTCATATATCCCTCCGGAATGGAGATCTACATAGTAATCTGCCTTCGAAAACAGTTCCCGTTCCATGTACCAGGCAAGTTTCTGAGACGCCGTCCCTTCCGGATTCCCCGGAAAAGCCCGGTTCAGATTCTTCTCGTCCTCGGGGACTACTGTGGGTCTTCTCGTCTCAAATCCGGTTCTGTTCACGACCGGAATAATGATAACATTCCCGATGATCTGCGCAGGTTCCAATTTTCCTGCCATTTCCATCAGAGTCTGGATTCCTACATATTCACAGCTGTGGACACCCGCCGTCAAAAGCAGTGTCTTTCCGGGGCGCTCACCACAGAGCACTGTCGCATGAAGTACATACGGGGTTCCGTCCACATGCAGGCGGCCGTTTTGCTTTTCTCCCCTTTTGACACGCAGTTCCTGCAGCTCAAAGTATTCCGTCTGTTGTTCTTTCATGTTCATAATCCGCCTCTCCCTTATTTACTGCATCTATTATATAGTAGATGCGGGTTCTGTGTCCATGTATTCTATCACCAGGGCTATATCAGTTTGGAATATCCACGGCTGCTCCTGCCGGGCGGATATCCACCGTGTTATCATTCAGGGTTGTAGCCGCTCCACAGTCCGACAGACGCTCATGATGCAGCGCATTGACTGTCAATCCATTGAGGGAATGAGCGATGTCATATACCCCCTCTGCTATCACCGTACCTTTTTTTACCCGCACCGTCACTTCCGCCTGAAATTCCACCTCCGCCAGGTCATTAAAGCACAAAACACGTTCCCCATCCCTGATATTACGCATTTCTGCGTCCTCTGGGTGAACGAGAAGCGACATTACGCCTCTGCGCGCCCTGAGATCTGCGCGCTCCCCGAACGTGCTGTTCAGTGTATGCACCGAAGGTCCCGATACCAGATGCAGTGGGTAGCCATCCTCCTCCGCCTGCAGGTACATCGGAACCGGAATTTCCGCTTCCCGGTTTACAATCTCTATTTTTCCGCTTTTCGTGCGGTATATCTGGTGATCCGCCTCCGGAAACGAGATGCTGCCTCCGCCCTGTATCCTTTCCCATTCATCCGCCGGACGCTCTCTCAGAAAACTTCCCGCCTCTCTCAGTACTTTCTGAACCATTTCCGCTTCAGTCTTTTCAAAATAAGAATTCCGATACCCCATGGCGCCTGCCAGCAGACGAAACGTATCCCAATTGCTCTTACACTCACCCGCAGGTTCGACGATTTTCTCTGCATACCCCGCTGTAAAATAGCCGTACGACCGGTAAACATCCGATTGCTCCACTGAAAATGCAGCGGGCAGCAAAACATCCGCATACCTGGCGGTATCCGTCATAAAACGTTCATGCACGACAGTAAACAGATCTTCTCTCGCAAGCCCCTCCAGAAGTTTTTTTTGATTGGAAACCGTATTGGCCGGATTCAGACCGTATACGTACAGCCCTTTAATCGGAGACCCCTGAATATCCCCTGCCAGAGCAGACGCCAGCTGATTGATATTGATCTTCCTTCCCGGCGTTTCCCGAAAATCCGGTCTCCGAATAAGGTCCATCCGGAACACTTCGCCGCCCGAGACCATGCACCCGCAAATCCCTCCTCCTCTGTACTTCCAGGCGCCCACAAATGCAGGAAGGATGGTGATCAGCCGTACCGCCATCGCCCCGTTTCGATGTCTGGAAAGACCGCTCCCCAGCAAAACGGACGGCGCCTGTGCGGCGGCATATGCCCTTGCCAGTTTTCTCACCCGCCCGGCAGGAATCCCCGTGATTTTTTCCGTGCGCTCCGGCGTATAATCTCCAAGTGTCCCGATCAGTTCACCGGCTCCCACAGTCTCCTCCTCCAGAAACAGCATATCTGCCAGCCCTTCTTCCACCAGCACCTGCATCAGGGACAGCGCAAGCGCTCCGTCCGTTCCAGGCCGGATCAGCACCACTTCGTCAGCAACCCGCGCCGTCGGGTTCTCGTACGTGTCGATCAGAATGATCTTCTTCCCCTGTTTTTTACCGTTTACAAGATCCGCCATGCTGTGAATCCGTGTGGCTGCGGCATTACACCCCCACACGAGGACACAGTCACTGTCTCTGAGTTCCCCCGGATCAAGGGACGGAGTCTTTCCCATCACCTGTGCATAGCCCTCCCCTTTTGCCGACGAACACAGACTCATCACCAGCTCGGACGCCCCCATGTAATTGAAAAACGCGTGTCCGCAAAATCTCTGGATATCGCTCATGACACCGGAATAGACAGCCGGAAGGATCGCCTGCGGACCCTCTTTCTTAATGATACACCCAAACCGCAGGGCGATGAGGTCCGCCGCCTCCTCCCAGGATATCGGAACGAATTCTCCGCTCCCTTTCCTTCCATTCCTTTTCATCGGCCGAAGAAGACGCTCCCTGTGATAAAGCGATTTCACATATCCTCTCACTTTCGCACAGATTACGCCGCGCGTCGCCGGATGATCCGGGTCTCCAATCATACGGTATATCCTGTCTCCGTCAGTTTCCGCGAGCAGTCCGCAGGATGCAGGACAATCATATGGACAAATGGTTTTCTTCAGCATCATAGAATTCCCTCCTGAAAATGTTCATACTGTCATGAAAAAAAGAGCTCTCGCCACCAACCCCGCGGGTCTTCAGCAACAGCTCTCTTTCATACCTATTCAAATAAATCACTTCTGACATAACCTGTCTGGTCTTCAAAGGAAATCTCAATCCATTCCCCCTGGCTGCCGGTCTTTGTGACCTGCTGACCTTCGCCCAGCTTACCGAGCACTTCCGCATCCTCACTGGCCTGTGCACGCACATTGCAGTCGCTCCTGACAGTGATGAGCGAACCATTTTCAGCCGATGCAGCTTCAGAAGTTCCAATGCCCAGGCTATCGATAAAACTTTTCAGAGAATCATCACTTTCCAGAGCGGACTCATATTCATCCTGAACCTTCGATATCAAGGTCTCAACATCACTTTCCTTCATCGTCTCCTGGATATAGGCCTGTGTTTCGGCGTTCTGTTCCTGTGTCGCAATATATAGCCTGCCGTCATCTCCGGTACATACATACAGCTGACTAAGTCCCGGCACCGCCGTATCAATCCCATTGAATTTATACGAATAACAGGCATATACAACATAGGTACCTTCTTCCGGTCCCTTTATGGTATATGTCTCGACATCACCATAACTCTCAATATTTTGATCCTTTGTGATCTTAGCTTCCTCTGTCGCATCAAGACTGTCGACTACGCTTTTAATTCCGGCAATATCTTTGCTTCCAAGCGCAGTATAATAAGTCTGAATGACAGCGTTTACATCCGGATATGCCTCTTTCTCCAGCCGAGTCTCTTCTTCCGGTGTTACGGCAGGTTCCGGATCGTCTCCGGTCCCTTCCGATTCTTTGTCATCAGCGGCCTCGTCAGATTCATTCTGGCTTTCCTGCTGTGTCTGGCTGCTCTCGTCCTGAGCACTCACCTTGGAAGAAATAAATTTAATTCCCAGGAACAGTACTGCCAGCACAAGAATAATAGATAGTCCAAGCAGGATATATCTGAGATTGTCAGAAAGCCATTCTCTAAAATTATCCAACTTATCTGACCTCCTTTGTCAATTGGTACACTAGCCTTAAGCTATACCGACGCATCTGGAGGGATTCGAACCCCCGGCACGTGGCACCGGAAACCACTGCTCTATCCCCTGAGCTACAGATGCCTGCCATGGTATTTCATACCACACTGCACTAGTGTACCATATAAACAGGGAATTGTAAAGTCTTTTAAATCAGAGGTTTTGCACAAATAGAATTCCCCAGCCAAAGAACCTTTTCTTTCCTGTCGTAATAATAAACGTTGTCGGACAGATACTCCTCCTCCGACACATATAAGCGGTTCACCTCCCGGACAATCTCCTGAAGATCCCCCTCAAAATCCTCCACGGTCTCAGGAACAATAATACACTCATGAATACTACTCGGCAGCACAAAGAAGCTTCTGCCGAATGTATCGGCAATCCGCTCCAGGACTCCCGGATAACAGACGCATACCGCCCCCAGATACTTTTCTTCATTCGTCAGAACATACATCCCCTCATCATCCCGGCATTCATCCGCCATGTTCCCGATCTCTTCATCGTCCGAGAGTCCGGCGATCACCTGCCCGATGCTCATAAACTGAAACGGCAGATGCCTTCGTGTGTTTTTCACAGCTGCCTCATACAGCATCTCATCCGTCACCTTCCAGTTCTTCATGTGTTCGCTGCGAATCAGTATCCGCGCCGAATTACAGAAGATTTGCTCCGTCCGGTAATAATATATCAGCGCAAGGTCCAGAATCTTTCGGTGTGGAATTCCACGAAGCATTTCTCTGTTCTTATCATAGTTGACAAGCTGATAACAGATATTCGGCAATGCCTTCTGAAAATCTGTAAAACACCCGACGGAACCTGTCTCATCGATCCGGTTCTCTCTCCACTCCTCGACCAGCAGCTGTCCCAGTTCCCTCAGGGATTTCCCCTCTTCATACGCCTGATAGTACGGTTCCAGATAAATAACCGGTTCCAGATTTGATCCGGCACCCATAATCGCCAGGCCATCCTGATAGACTCCGTTGTTTTTCGGAATCCTCTGCAGTCTTATGTCCGCCTCCTCTCCCAGCTGGTCCTCCACGCATGTCTGTATGGCTGTTTTAAATCTCGTGTAATCCAAATAATCACCCTTTCTTATTTATTTTTTCAGTGGTGCCTGTTTTGGATACGCAAACAAGACCACGGAAAATCGGACTGTGGTTTTCATGCTTTCTTCTGTTGTTCCTGTCTATGTTGGAATGTCCGCACGAACGTGCGAAAAAGAAATACTTTAAAAATCAGATTTGGAAATTGCTGCCCGGACTTAAGTCCGGGCGCATAAATAGTTACATTAAACGCGGGATAAATACTCTCCCGTTCTTGTATCGATCTTAATCTTGTCTCCCTGCTCCACAAACAGAGGAACGTATACAACTGCACCAGTCTCTACTGTTGCAGGTTTTGTTGCACCCTGAGCGGTATCTCCCTTAAAGCCCGGTTCTGTCTCTGTGATCTCAAGCTCCACAAACAGCGGAGGTTCAACCGCAAATACATTGCCGTTATGGGAACAGATCTTTACCATCTCATTCTCTTTCACGAACTTCAGCGCATCGCCGATTGCTTCTGCGTTCAGAGCGATCTGATCGTATGTCTCCATATTCATGAAATTATACAGATCTCCGTCGCTGTACAGGTACTGCATGTCTGAACGTTCGATACGTGCTGCCGGGAACTTCTCGGTAGGACGGAATGTTTTTTCTACCACACCGCCGCTGATGATATTTTTTAATTTCGTTCTTACAAACGCTGCACCTTTTCCAGGTTTTACGTGCTGGAACTCAATAATCTGAACGATATTGCCATCTATTTCCAGTGTAACACCATTCTTAAAATCTCCTGCTGATATCATACTGATATTCCTCCTTAATCGTATGCGTCAAATCCGCACATTACTTCACTATGCTATATTCTATATTATCTGCGGCTTTTTTTCAACTAATTTTTTACGCATTCTACGATTTTACGGATTTCGTCGACAATCTGGGAGAATCCCTTATCGTCGGTTACCACTCGAACATCGCTGACCTTTTCATACTCAGCCTTGCGCTGTTCCTGCAGCGTTTCGATCTTCTGCTGCAGATCTCCGCCCTTCAGCATCGGGCGTGAACTGTCATACTTCAGCCGTCTCAGCAGCGTCTGTACGGAAGCCTCGAGAAGTATTACCGTTCCCATATTTTCAAGGTACGGCTGATTCCGGGACTGAACCGGAAGTCCGCCTCCGACCGAGAGCACTTTGCGCTCTCTGTCTTTGCTGAGCTCTTTCAGGCATTCTGTTTCCAGTTCCCGGAAATGTGATTCCCCGTAACGTTCAAAGATCTCTGTAATTTCCATACCGGACTTTTGAACGATCAGCTCGTCCATGTCAACGAACGGAAGCTGCATGACTTTGGCGAGCTGTTTGCCGACACTCGTCTTGCCGCTTCCCATAAACCCGATTAAAATGATATGATTCATCTCACGCTCTTCCTCCGTGACGTCTGTAGAAAAACAGGACGATCTTTTCAAGATACCGCTTAAAGACAATCTGGATCTCTTCCTTGGGATGTATTGGCTTTACCAGAATATTGCGTATACCGCTCCTCTTTGCGCCATATACATCCGTAAACAGCTGATCTCCTATAAACACGGTATTACTGGTATCCGTCCCCATCATGCGCATGGCCTTCTGATAATTCTTCCTGGAGGGCTTGTGTGCATCTTCAATATAAAAGGCCCCGATCTCTCTGTTAAAAGAATCGACACGCTCCCGCTGGTTATTCGAGAGCAGGCAGCTGGAAAATCCAAGTTCTTTCAGACGGCTAAACAGTTTAACCGCACGGTCATCCGCCGGTGCACCGTGCGGGACCAGAGTATTGTCAATATCAAAGATCAGTCCCCGGTATCCGTCCCGGTAAAGCTTTTCAAAGTCGATCTGATAAGTGGAATCCACACACTCATCGGGATAAAACTGCTTAAACATGCTGCTGTCTCTCCTGTTATCGTTCGTGCAGCGGTACGTACAGCTCATCCGCCTTCACATTCTTATATGCCGGCCGTATGATCTTGTCTGTGTTGATCAGTTCTTCCATCCGATGTGCGCTCCACCCGGCAATCCGGGCAATCGCAAACATTGGAGTATAAAGCTCCAGCGGAAGATCAAGCATGCTGTATACAAAACCGCTGTAAAAATCTACATTTGCACTGACGCCTTTATAGATATGGCGCTCGCGTGCGATGATCTTGGGCGCCAGTTCCTCCACCATAGAATACAGGCGGAAATCTTTATCGCGTCCCTTCTCTCTCGCCAGCTGTTCCACAAACTTTTTAAATATCGTCGCTCTCGGGTCTGAAATGGAGTATACCGCATGCCCCATACCGTAGATCAGACCGCGCTGATCAAACGCTTCCTTTCTCAGAAGCTTCACCAGGTAATCTTCGACGGCTTCTTCGTCATCCCAGTCCCTGATGTTTTTCTTCATATCGTCAAACATTTTTACGACTTTAATATTTGCACCGCCGTGTTTTGGTCCTTTCAGGGAACCGAGCGCTGCTGCAATCGCAGAATACGTATCTGTTCCTGAAGAAGAGACCACGTGCGTTGTAAATGTTGAGTTATTTCCTCCGCCGTGTTCCATATGGAGCACAAGTGCCAGGTCCAGAATCGTTGCCTCCAGCTGTGTATACTGCTTATCCGGGCGCAGCATCCGCAGAATATTTTCCGCTGTGGAAAGATTTCTTGACGGATGATGAATATACAGACTCTTACCTTTGATATAGTGATTATAAGCATGATATCCATAGACAGAAAGCATCGGGAATACACTGATCAACGTCAGACACTGGCGCAGTACGTTCGGCAGTGTGATATCATCTGCGTTGTTGTCATATGCATACAATGTCAATACACTGCGGGACAGCGTATTCATCATATCTTTACTCGGTGCTTTCATTACGACGTCTCTTACAAAGTTCGTCGGCAGCGAACGCTGCGATGCGAGAATTTTATTAAAATCAGCCAGCTGCTGTTCATTCGGCAACACGCCAAACAGCAAAAGGTAGGCAACTTCCTCAAAACCCTGACGGTGTTCCGTCAGGAAACCATTGGTCAGGTCTTCAATATTAATCCCCCGGTAATACAGTCTGCCGTCGCACGGCTGCATTTTTCCATCTACTTCTTCCGAGGAAACAATATTGGAAATCTGCGTTAAGCCGGCCAATACGCCTTTGCCGTTAATATCCCTCAGCCCCCGCTTCACATCATACTTTCCGTACAGTGAAACATCCATTTTGCTGTTCTGGACACAGATATCCGTCAACATTTCCATCTCAGGTGTTACTTTTAATTTAAATGCCATAGTCATACCCCTTTCATTAATTCCGTTTTTTAGTTCCCCCCACATTCTTTCTTTTTCTGAATACGTATCAGGCACCGGCTCTTTTTCAGGCAGACGCCTTCTCCATAGTATATCACCAATTACCCTCAGGATACAACTTCACAATTCTTAAAAATTCATGAATATTTCTGTGTTCAGTGTATAATATTCTTTAAATACCCAACAAACTCCTCCGCTATCGGGCTTAATTCATCCCTTCTGCGCTTGATATAACCGAAATAAATGCTGTCTATCCCGGATGTGATCGGAATTCCGTGAATATTGTTGTATTCATATTTTCCCTGAAGCAGGGAACTTCCTATATTGGCAAGCCTGGAGCTCATCAAAAACTGCATCAGCACATGATCGCTGTCTGTAACGACGGCCTTTGGCAGCTTTTCATAAGCTCCCAGCTCATTCTTCAGGTGTCCGAGATGGCTGGTGAGTGAGAAAAATTCCTCCCGCATCTGCACGAGTTTCATTTCTTTGAGCTGCTGTTCATCGACGCTCTGGGCTCTGTAAAGCGGATGCTGCGGTCCCACAAACAGATATGGTTCTGTCTTTTTCAGCAGCCGGAATTCCAGCCGCCTGTGCCCAAGCACTTCCTGAAAAGCAAAATACTGCCGTTCTGATATAAAAACAAAACCAATCTCCGACCTGTGCTTATGGAGGTCCTGCATAACCTCCTCAACAGTCCCTTCCAGATACCGGAACCTGAACGGAAATGTCTCCTTTTCCTGGTAAAAACCGGCATAAATCTTTGTCAGCTTATAATTGGGATTGGCGGATACTGAAAATTTTTCCATCCGGGTCTCTTCCTGCAGATTGCCGATCATCTCGACATTGCGCAGGATGCTGTTGGCGTACTCATAAACCTTTCGCCCCTCCTCCGTCATAACCACGCCCGTAGCCTGGCGGTTCAGTAAAGACATATTAAGCTCTTCTTCCAATGCCTTGATCGTCTTGCTGATATGCGGCTGCGATGTATACAGAACATCGGCCGCCGCCTTAAAACTACCCATATCTACGCTGACCACAAAAAACTGTAGCTGTTTTAACTGCATATGAATGTACTCCATTTCTTCTTTTTCGTATGTCTGTAACATATGATAAGTGCTGCCGTCGTGACGATCCATGTGAGCGGATAGCTCACATATATGGTTCTCGGATCTGATGCAGTCCGAAGCATCACAATGACGTACACAACCCGCAGTCCACACATGGTAAAGAGCGAAATCAGCATCGGTGCAGCCGAGTTTCCCATTCCCCTCAGTGTCCCTGTCAGTGTCTGATTCACGGCATAAAGCGAATAAAATGGTATCAGTATCTGCATGATCTGCATTCCATGGTCAGCCACCTCTCTGCTGGAATCAAAAATCCCGATCATCTCCCTGCCGAAATATAAAAGCACACCCCCGAGTACCACTGTCACCGTCACACTCAGAATCAGCGTTATTCTTGTTCCCTTTTCCACCCGATCCCTCTTGCCGGCACCGTAGTTCTGCCCCACAAAACTGGACACCGCGAGACCAAACGCCTCGATCGGCATATACAAAAAACCCTCCAGCTTCAGATAAGCGGCAAACCCCGCCATCGTTTCAAGTCCAAACAGATTCACCCTGCTCTGCACAATGACATTAGACAGGCTGACCAGTACAGACTGAAGACCTGCCGGTACCCCGACCCGGATCATCTTCATGCATTCCTCCCTGTTCAGATGTATCCTGCGCGGGATCAGCCGGTATTGCGCCCCGCTGACAGTCAGCTTTGCCAGCACGAGAACCGCACTGACACACTGAGCTGCCGCCGTGGCAAGTGCCGCTCCTCGTACCCCCCGGGAAAACCCGGCTACAAATAAGAAATCCAGGATCACATTGACTACCCCTCCAGCCGCCAGGCAGTACAGTCCGGTCCGCGAATCGCCTGCAGCGCGCAGTATGGAGCTGCCCATATTAAAAAGCATCATCGGCAGCATACCAAGGAAATATATGCGAATATAAGGCACCGCGTACGTCATGACAGTCTCCGGTATATTGAGCAGCCCCAACAGCAGCGGAGCCGCCCAGACTCCGATGACCGTCAGTGCAATTCCGGCTGTCACTGCCAGTGCAAGTGCCGTGTGTACCTGTATATTTACCTTTTCCCAGTCCCTGCTTCCGATCGAGTGAGAGATCACAATGCCCGCCCCGATCGACAGCCCGATAAAAAAATAGATCAGGAACGCGGTGAGCTGACCTGCTGACCCGACTGCCGCCAGCGCCTCTGTCCCCGCATACCTGCCGACCACAGCAACATCCACTGTGTTATAGAGCTGCTGAAACAGATTCGTCGCCATGACAGGGAGTGCAAACGTTACCAGGCTTCCCGCAATATTACCTTCCGTCATCTGTCGGATATCATTTTTCATGGTTACCTCCCATGGCGCACCTGCTGCGGCTCTGATCAGGAATGGATGAAAGTTTTCTTTCGGCCCTTACGGCATGCTGTCAGATGACCTTTTGAAACCATTGTCAGTTTTGGCTTACGGCTTTTGCACTCCTCGGCAGAATCATTGCATCGATTCTGAAACGGACATCCCGGCGGCACATCCAGTGGGCTTGGAACCTCTCCCTCTATACTCCCAATCTTCTTTCCGGGTTCCATATGAATGGAAAACAGTGCGTCCAGCAGTGCCTGTGTATACGGGTGACAGGCGTATTTGGCCACCTCGTCCCCCGGTATTACTTCTACGATATTCCCCAGGTACATTACCGCCAGCTGATGTGCAAAGGACTGAACCAAAGCAATATCATGACAGATAAAAACAATACTGATATGTTTTTCCTTCTGCAGACGCACCAGGAGTTCTATGATGTTCTTCTGGATTGAGACATCGAGTGCGGAAGTCGCCTCATCACATACAAGAATCTCCGGTTCCAGTGACAGTGCGCGTGCGATGCTGACGCGCTGCCGCTGGCCTCCGCTCATATTATGCGGATAACGGTACAGAAATTCTTCTGATAAATCTACCATTTTCAAAAGTTCTTTCGCCTTTTTCGCTTTGTCAGGCTTCTTCAGCATTCCAAAGTTCAGCAGAGGTTCTGTCAGAATATCTATGATTTTCATCTTCGGATCAAAAGAAGCAAGCGGATCCTGGTAGACCATCTGCATGTGGCGCCTGTTGTTTCTTTTCTCCCGTCCGGAGACACTGAGCAGATCTTTTCCATGATAAAGGATTTCTCCCTCTGTCGGGTTCTCCAGCTGCATCAACATACGCACGAAGGTAGATTTGCCGCACCCACTCTCTCCGACGATACCAAGCGTCTTTCCTTTATAGACATTCAGGCTGATATCATTGCAGGCCGTCAGGCTGCGTTTCCCGGAAGCCGGATACACCTTTGTGATATGTTTCGCCTGCAGTACAATATCGGCATCACGAAACAAAACGCTCACCTCCCATCTCCGGAACAGCTGTCAGCAGATCCTTCGTGTACTCACTGGAAGGATGGTTCATGACCTCATCTCGCGTACCGCTGTCAACCACCTTCCCATACTGCATGACGATCAGCTGATCCGCCATATAAGATGCCACTCCCAGATTATGAGTGACAATGATGATACCGGTTCCAAATGTATCCCGAAGTTCCATCATCTGACGCACAATCTGCGCCTGAGTTGTCACATCCAGTGCACTGGTCGGTTCATCAGCCAGTAAAAGCTGTGGCTCAAACGTCATCGCCATGGCAATCCCCACTCTCTGCCGCATGCCTCCGCTTAATTGATGAGGATAACTTTTCATAATATTCTCCCCGTCCGGAAGCCGCATCCTGTTCAGCATGTCAATCGCCTTCCCCCACGCCTCACTCTTTGACATCCTGCTGTGAGTACATATGTATTCCACATACTGCCTGCCGATCTTCCGAATCGGGTTCAAAGTCCCCCCGCAGTCCTGAAAGATCATGGATATCTTAGTGCCGCGGATCTTCTGCCATTCTTCTTTGGATTTTGACAGCATGGATTCCCCCTGGAAAAGAATATCTCCATCGGTAACCCTGCCAGCGCCGGGCAGGGCCCCAAGTACAGCGCGTATCACTGTCGTCTTCCCGCTCCCGCTTTCTCCCACAACACTGATGATCTCTCCTTTTTTCATCGAAAGGCCAAAGTGTTCCATGACAGGTTCCTGTTTTCCATACTGTACAGTCAAATCTTTTATCTCCAGCATATGATACTCCTTTATTCAGCCAGCGCGATATCCTTCGTCAGCCAGTAATAATCCATCGGATACATGGTAACGCCTGTAACCCTGCTGTTCGAAAACAGATACGTCGTCTCATATCCAAAGAACACGGTCGATGCGTCATCCATGATCAGCTGCTGAATCTGAATCGTCAGGTCCTTTCTTGCATCTTCATCAAATTCTGCTGCCAGCTGATCCAGCAGGCTGTCTACTTCCGGATTAAGATACCCGGTCTGATTGGATGCCGATGTGCTGTGCCAGTTTTCACGCAGATATTTTTCAGGATCACCGGTATTTGCCACCAGCACATTCCAGATCAGCATATCAAAATCCCCGGAATCTCTCATGTCCAGCAGCGTCTCGTAACTCACAGTATTCAGAGTGACCTTAATACCTATATCTTTCAGACTCGCCTGTGCTGCCTGTGCATATACATTCAGTTCTTCACGGCTTGTATAGATGACAAAATTCAGATCCAGTACTTCGCCTTCCGGCGTCTCCACAAAGCCATCACCATCCAGGTCCTCATAACCAGCCTCGGCGAGAAGCGCCTTCGCCCCTTCCGGATCATATGCATTCTCATCCTGCAGTTCGTCAAATCCAAAGTCCAGTGTCGGTGGGACCGGAGCTTTTCCCGGAGTTGCACCGCCTTCGAGCAGCGTGCTGCAGTATGTCTCTTTATCCAGGCCGCGTATGATCGCCTGACGGAGCCTGATGTCTCCCAGCACACCGTTCTGATTCATAAACGCATACGTGGACCGCAGTGACTGCAGCTTTTGAATTTCAATGCTCTCGTCACCTTCGAAGTCGGCGATGTTCTCAGTCTTAAGATTGTAAGCGATATCGATTTCACCCGTCTGTAAAGCCATGGAACGTGTCGTCTGATCATCAATACACTTTAATGTCACTTTATCAAGCGGAACTTCGCCGTCCCAGTAATATTCATTTTTAACGACGATACAGGAATCCGTCGGGTTGAAGCTCTCCACCGCATACGGTCCCGTACAGATCGGTCCGCTCATTGCAAAGGAATCCGTGTCAGCGGTTGTATCCACGATCAGGAACAGCGGGTCCGCAAGACTGCCGGGTACGACTGCCACCGGGTCTTTTGTCCTGATCAGCAGATTTTGCCCGTCAACCTCAATAGACTCCGGATCGAAGAACGTGGCTGCCCTGTCACTCAGTTCAAAAGTTCGTTCCAGTGAGGCCTTCACAGCCTCAGGTGTCATGTCATTGCCATTTGAGAACTTTACACCTTCCCTGATCTTAAATGTCCAGGTGAGCTGGTCCTCACTCACCGACCACTCTTTTGCCAGGCACGGTACAATCTCGCCGTTCTCATCAAATTTAGCAAGCGTTTCTCCCACACCATAACGCGTCACCACCCAGCTGAAATACTGTTCCGTGGGCTCCAGTGTATCAGCGAAACTCGTCACACCGATAGTGACCTCCCCGCCGGAAGCCGTCTGCCCGGATGCCTCCTGCCCGGATGCCGCAGAACCTTTTGCCGCACTCTCTGACTTCTGGCATCCTGCGAGCAGTGATATGCCGATTAGCGACGCAAGTGCCAGACCCATTGTTTTTTTCATCCATTTATACATTGATTTCTTCCTCTCTTTCCTCGCATAACGTTGTTCTCATTCTAATTTTTTCCCTATTCCTGTTTCGGATCCAGGATATCCCGGATGCTGTCACCCAGCATATTAAAAACGACCACCACGATAACAATTGCAATACCGGGATAGATCATAAGCCATGGCGCTTTGCTTATGTAAGTTCTGCCCTCATTCAGCATCAGCCCCCACTCCGGAGTCGGAGCCTGGGCCCCAAAGCCCAGAAAAGACAGCGCTGCCAGCTCCAGCATCATCGTGCCGATATCTGTTGCAGCAGTCACAACCATCGTCGTGATCATATTGGGGAGCACATGTTTCAGAATTATGTTTTTTGTGCTGGTTCCGGTTACGACAGCCGCCTCCATATACAGATTGTTCTTAATCTTCAGAACCATACTCCTCGCCAGTCTCGCATACTTTGTCCAGCTCACAGCGGCTATCGCGATCACGGCATTGACCATATTGGGCCCCAGAAGACCTGCTATCGCGATCGCCAGTACAAGTCCCGGAAAAGAAATCATCATATCAGCCAGCCGCATGATGACAGCATCGACCGCACCGCCAAAGTAACCGGCGATCACACCGAGAGCCGTACCGACGACCAGGATCACCGCCACCAGGATCAGCGTCATCGTCAGGGATGACCTGGTGCCATAGATCACCCTGGATAGTACATCTCTGCCAAGTTTATCTGTCCCGCACGTATACGTGCCGTCCGGTGCCTTTAAAGAATCCGACATCACCGCATCATACGGGTCATGCGGAGAGATCAGCGGTGCCAGTAACGCCACACCTACAATGATCAATGCCAGGACAGAAAACATCGTAAACTGTTTATGAGACTTTAGAAACTTCAGTATCTTCACGTTATCTTTCCTCCTTCAGCCTGGGATCCAGCCGGTTATAGGAGAGATCCACCAGCAGATTAATTCCCATATACAGCAGCGCAATCCACAGCACATATCCCTGTACCAGCGGATAATCCCGGCAGGAGATCGCTTTGACCGCCATGCTTCCCAGTCCCGGCCAGTTATAAATGATTTCAACAACTGCAGTACCACCGAGCAGACTCCCCAGAGAAATTCCCAGAAGTGTGACCAGCGGCAGCATGGAATTCGGGAGCACATGCTTCCAGAGAATCGTACTCTCTCTGATGCCCCGCATCCTTGCTCCCGTCACATAGTCCTGCCGTAGTTCTTCCAACACTGCAATGCGTACCTGCCGGGTATACTTTGCCGACATGGAAAATGCCAGCGTTACCGCAGGAAGAATCAGTGATTTAAAATCCGTACTTCCCCCCGATACGGTAACCCATCTGAGCGTAACACCGAAAATACTGAGCAGAATCAAACCGACCCAGAAGCTTGGGATTGAGACTCCCATAAAGGTCAGCCCCCGCACCAGGTAATCCGGCCATCGGTTCTGGTATACAGCCGACAGAATCCCCAGTGGAATGGACACAGCCAGCATGATGATCAGTGAGAACAATGCCAGTTTCAGGGTCGGCCAGAAACAAGAAGTCAGTTTTTCCACGACAGGTACTTTCATAGAATAAGAAGTACCCATATCCCCGGTCAGAACACCCTTCAGCCAGGTTCCATATTGAATGAGAAACGGTTTGTCCAGGCCAAGTTCCGCCCGTGTCTGTTCGAGAAGCTCCGGAGTCGGCACGTTCCCGCACTCAGTCAGCATGATTTCCGCGGGGTCCCCCGGAGAAAGATACGTCAGCCCAAAAGTAAAAAAACTGATGCCAAACAGCACAACTAAAATCTGTATCAATCTTCTTCCCAGTTGTTTCTTATTCACAATCCTTCATCCTCCTGCAGCTTCTGTTTTGTTATCATATCACCTCTCCTTTCCGATCTGTTCTTCCAGATATCTGATAAATTCATGCGCCATCTCCGACAGAGAATCCTTGATTCGTTTGATATATCCGAATGAGACACTGTTTTCGCTTCCTCTGACAGGAATCGCCTTGATTTGATATTCCTTATACTTATCTTTTAGAAAACTGCTGTCAACCGAGCAGTAATCTGTATGTTTCAACAGCTGTATCAAAAAATGATCGCTGTTTGTACAGGCGATCTCCTGTCTGCCGGATCTGTTTAACCCCTCCCCATTCAAAACACCTAAATGCTTCGACAGAGAGTGAATGTCCTCTCTTCTCTGAATCAGCTTTACAGCCTCCAGGTCCTTTTCTGAAACGCACCGCCTGTCGAACAGCGGATTCTTTTCGCTGCAGAACAAAAAAAGTGATGTTTTCGCCAGTTCATGGAATTCCAGACCTTTCGTTCTCAGCCTTTCTTCAAATACCGGCTGATTTCTTCTGGATATGTAAGTAAAGCCCAGCTCCGCACTCCTCCGGTGCACCCATACCACGATATCTTCAAAGTCGCCTTCTCTGAGATCCAGATGTGGTTTTCTATACGCTTTCAGCCCGTAAAATTCTGCGAGAAGCGTTGACAGATTATTACTGGGTGTACAGCACACCGTCAGTCCCTCTTCTCTTTCTCCCTTTAGACTATTCAGCATTTCAAAATTCTTCAGCGTACTCAGTGCATACCGGTAGACCTGCTCTCCCTCTCTCGTCAGCGTAACCCCGCTTCTGTTCCTGACAAGCAGCACCATGCCCATCTCTTCTTCCAGCGCCTTGATAACCTTACTGACATTCGGCTGTGTCGTGATCAGCACCTCCGCTGCTGCATGAAAACTCCCCAGATCAACACTTGTCACAAAATACTGCAACTGCTTGATATCCATATGTCCCCCTTTTCATTCTCCATAGTCAATGCTAAATTTACTGACGCCGTCTTCAGAATAAAAACAAAAATAATTAAGGGAGGAAGGTTCTTGGTGCCTTTCTCCCGGTGTTTGCAGCGCGATCCCCCCTGAGGGGTTAAAAAGCAGAAAAAAAATGCTTCATTGCAATAAAAAAATGCGCACAATAAGTGCGCATAAGCATGTAATCAATTTACATTTGCTTCGCTCACACCTATACACCGTAGGCATTGCCATTCACATAAAAGCAGGTCTCCTGGCTTAAAAGCATTGTCTACTTCCCTTCCCGGATATGATATTTTCATCCAGTGGTTATGAAGTCGACCCTTTTTTCACAGTGACGGGATCGCATTGGATTCTCACCAATTTCCCTATTAATCCTGAAACAGGAACTTTTATGACTCTTTTTAAATCAAAATTACTATAACATACTTTTTTGTATTTTTCTCTCTTTTTTTTTGTTTTTCCCATTCCATTTTGTTATCACCCCTGGTGCAGTAATTTTTTAAAACTTTCACAAATGATATTGACTTTTCGCAGGATCGGTCTTATAATCAACATATGAACAGTTATTCATATGTTTCATCATTTAATTATAGAAACGGAGAGGATAAGTTATGAAACGCATGGAAGAATCGCTTGGACCTCAGCACAAAGAAACCTGTGGCTGCGGGCATGAACATCATGAGCACCACGACCACCATGAGCACGACCATGAATCCTGCGGCTGCGGGCATGAGCACCATGACCACGGGCATGAGTCCTGCGGCTGCGGGCATGAGCACCATGACCACGGGCATGAGTCCTGCGGCTGCGGCCATGAACATCATGAGCACGCTTTTCACAGCGGCAATACTGCCGAACTACCGGATGACGGCCACGAAAAGAGCGTTTACATTTTAGAAAATCTCGGCTGTGCCAATTGTGCAGCTAAGATGGAGCAGAAAATACAGGAACTCCCCGGTGTGTCTGCAGCCAGCATCACGTTTGCCACAAAGCAGCTGCGTATATCCGCCGACGGCCAGGCCGCATTGATTCCACAGATCCAGAGTATCTGCTCCTCCATCGAATCAGAAGTTCGCGTCGTGCCGAAGGATACTATTTCTGCAGGCAGCAGCAAAACTAAAACTTATATCCTTCAGAATCTCGGATGTGCCAACTGCGCTGCAAAGATGGAGCAACGGATCAACCAGCTCACCGATGTGGAGTGTGCATCCATTACCTTTGCCACAAAGCAGCTGAAACTCACAGCAAAATCGCCGCAGCGTCTGATTCCAGAGATTCAGAAGATCTGCAACGCGATTGAGGACGGTATTGAAATTGTCGAAAAAGAATCCTCTGTGCGCAGCCATGAAGCCGTTGCTGCAAAAAAGGGGATGTCGGAAAGCACCCGCGCCCTGACAGAAATCATCATCGGGGCGGTCCTTTTCATCGCCGGTGAAATACTGGAACATATGGGCTTTGGAACTGCCGTCACACTCCCCATCTATACTGTCGCTTATGCGGTCCTTGGCTGGAAAGTCATCTGGACAGCGATCAGGAATATTGCCAGAGGACAGATATTTGATGAAAACTTCCTGATGAGTATCGCAACGCTGGGTGCCTTTGTTATCCGCGAATATCCGGAAGCGGTCGGTGTTATGCTGTTCTACCGCGTCGGTGAGTTCTTCGAAGAAAAGGCAGTTTCAAAAAGCCGCTCACAGATTATGGATGCGGTTGATCTGCGCCCCGAAACCGTTAATCTCATCTCAGGCGGCGATGTACTGGTGATTCCGTCCGAAGAAGCGAGAATCGGCGACGTGCTGCTCGTTCGTCCCGGTGATCGTATTCCGCTCGACGGAGTGATCATCGAAGGCAGCAGTCAGCTGGATACCTCGCCTATCACAGGAGAGCCTGTTCCTGTCAAGGCAGAAACCGGTGATTCCATCCTGTCGGGATGTGTCAATACCAGCGGTCAGCTGAAAATCCGTGTTGAAAAGGAATTATCAGAGTCCATGGTGACACGAATCCTGGATTCCGTTGAGAATGCAGCAGCCAGTAAACCGGTTATTGACCGTTTTATTACAAGATTTGCCCGGATTTACACACCGTTTGTCGTTATCCTCGCCCTTGTAACTGCCGTCCTGCCTTCCCTGATTACAGGTGACTGGCAGCACTGGATCTACACTGCGCTCACCTTCCTGGTCATGAGCTGTCCATGCGCTCTTGTTCTCAGTGTACCTCTGGCATTCTTTTCCGGGATCGGCGCGGGTTCCAAAAAAGGGATCCTGTTCAAAGGAGGAATTTCACTTGAGGCATTAAAAGGAGTCCGCGCAGTTGTCATGGATAAGACAGGTACGATTACAGAGGGTAACTTCATTGTACAGGAAACCGTTCCCAGCGGCCATATCACGCAGGATGAGCTTCTGTCGCTGGCAGCAGGCTGTGAACAATCTTCTACGCACCCGATCGCCGTGAGCATAGTGGAAGCTGCAAGAGTGAAGGATCTGAGACTTTCCAAGCCGGCATCTCTTGAGGAAATTGCCGGCCATGGTATCAAAGCAGTCATTGACGGCAGAGAAGTACTGTGCGGCAACCGCAAACTTATGGAAGCACAGCATGTTGATATCGCCAGCTACCGCCCATCGTCATTCGGAACAGAAGTCCTGATCGCCATTGACGGTATTTTCTCGGGACATCTGACAATCTCCGATACCATCAAAGAGGATGCCAGGTCAAGTATTACCGCCTTGAAAAAACTGGGGCTGACCACAATCATGCTGACCGGCGATGCACAGGAAAGTGCAGATTCCGTGGCAGAGCAGACCGGCATCGACGAGGTTCATGCCAGGCTGCTGCCTCAGGATAAGCTTACACGTTTACATGATCTGCGCAGCAGATACGGCAGCGTCATGTTCGTCGGTGACGGCATCAATGATGCCCCGGTGCTTGCCGGTGCCAATGTAGGCGCTGCCATGGGGAGCGGAGCGGACGCAGCAATTGAAGCGGCAGATGTTGTCTTTATGACCTCAAGCATGGAAGCCATTCCTCAGTCTGTAGGGATCGCCCGTTCCACCAGCAGAATCTCCTGGCAGAACGTTATCTTCGCTCTGGTCATCAAGGGAATCGTGATGGTGCTGGGACTCTGCGGATTCGCATCCATGTGGCTGGCCGTGTTTGCGGATACCGGAGTAGCATTTCTCTGTATCCTGAACTCAATCCGTATTCTTTACAAACGCTTATAGGCATTTACGCCATTGACCAAATTGCATTTATCAGTTAAACTGAAAATAAATCAACGATAACCCGGACTGCCGCAGCCTTCTGCAGCAGTCCCGGTTTTTTAAAGGAGATGCAAACCATATGTCAAAAGAAAAGATAGAAGTCTGCACAGAAGCCCATCATCACCGTAACCTGAAAAACACCCCAATGCCTGCAGAAGACATCCTGTACCGGCTGGCAGATCTGTTCAAAGTATTTGGCGATCCCACCAGAATCCGAATATTATATAAACTCTCGGAACAGGAATTATGTGTCTGTGACATCGCCGAGGTTCTGGAAATGACGCAGAGCGCGATCTCACACCAGCTTCGAATCCTAAAACAGATGTCACTTGTAAAATTTCGCAGGGAGGGAAAAACGGTTTACTATTCCCTTGCTGATGACCATGTGGCAACGATACTGGCTCAGGGACTTGACCATGTCGAAGAATAGTAAACTGCCTGAACCAGTAAAAGCCCCGGAATATCCAGGGCTTGTGTGCTGTATTCATTGATTTAAGTTCTGACCGGAAAGATATGCCTAGTGGCAGCAGTTTCCCCCTGCACACTCACCGTCATGTTCATGGTGTTCGTGATGGCTGCATACCGTGTCCGGGTCATAGGAGAGACTGCCATTCAAATATGCCAAAACCGCCTGATCTGCGTCGCCACTGACACCGGGATACAGTTCGATTCCCGCCTGTGCAAGCGCCTGTCTCGCACCTTGTCCGATCCCCCCGCAGATAAGGACTTTCACTGCCTTTTCCGCAAGGAAATCAGCGAGTGCCCCGTGTCCGCTTCCGTTGGTATCTGCCACCTCAGAAGAAACCACCTTTCCGTCCTCTGTCTCATACACCTTAAATTTCTCCGAATGTCCAAAATGCTGAAAAACCTTTCCATCTTCATACGTGACTGCTATTTTCATCATATTTTCCTCCTTTTATATTCTGTTGTCTTCTGCAGTGCCCGCAGCCGCATCCTCTGTTATCGCCTTCGCACAGAACGTAATCTCCTCCGTCCACATAAAGCTCTTTCCCCTCAATCAGACACTCCGCCAGTTTTCGGCGTGCGCTGTTATAGATCGCCTGCACGGTGGTACGGGCGACTCCCATACTGCGTGCACACTCTTCCTGATTCATTCCTTCGAAATCAATCAGTCTGATCGTCTCATATTCGTCCAGCGCCATAATCACAGGCTCGCTATTTCCCTGTGCAGTATCCGAGGGCAAAAATCTTCTGTTCTGCGGCATTTCGCAGATACGGCGGCGTTTACACGGCCTTGGCATTTATGTTATCCTCCTGTTGTTGACATATGTCACTTACAGGCTTTATTATATCCCCATTAACGGCATATGTCAATAACTATCTTTTTGCGAAAAACACTTGACTTATTCAACTGAAACATTTATCATTACAGTATAACTGAAACTATATTTCATACAGTTTCCAACAAGTCTATTTCAAATTAAGAGGAGGACATTTTATGAGAAGAATCAAAACAGCAGCCGCACTGACCGGACTACTGATTCTGTCCGGTATCCTGACTGCCTGTTCGCCCGGCGGTAAGACAGATGAGACCGGGACTTCAGACAGTACCGCATCATATCGGAAAATCACAGCGGAGGAAGCAAAAAAACGCATCGATACCGGTGATGATATCGTGATTCTGGATGTACGTACCGAGGAAGAATATGAAGAAAAACACATCCCGGGAGCCATACTGATCCCAAATGAAGAGATTGGAGATGAGCGGCTTGCAGCTCTTCCTTCGCTGGACCAGGAGATTCTGGTATACTGCCGAAGCGGAAACCGCAGTGCCCAGGCGGCAAAGAAGATGACAGCGGCCGGCTACACCAACGTCTTTGATTTTGGAGGCATCAGCGACTGGCCCTATGATACCGAGAGCGGAGCACCCGGTGAGCCGAAAGAGGAGGCAACCGAACAGGGAGAAACAAAGGATCATACAGCCGGCCCGTTTGGTGCATTCGAGACCGAGACGCTCGGGGGCGAACCGGTAAATCAGGATATCTTCGGCGAAGCAAAACTGACCATGGTGAATTTCTGGGCCACCTACTGCGGAGCGTGTATTCAGCATATGCCCTACCTGTCAGAATTGGATAAGGAATATCGTGACCAGGGATTTCAGATCTTAGGTGTAATCACGGATGTCAGCAAGCCTGAAGATGAGGCCGCATTAACGATTGCAAAATCGGCGGGGACCGATTATACTCAGATTATCGCATCGGACGATCTGATGCGGGGCGTCCTCTCAGAGATCCAGTATGTGCCGACAACCATATTCGTGGATCAGAACGGTACCCAGCTGGGCGAGACTTATGTGGGCGGCAAGCCGAAAGAAGAATGGGAAAAAATCGTGGAAGAATTACTGGAGCAGGTCAATGAATGAGACGAAGAGAACATGGATTCGAAGATCACTGCTGCTGGCCGCTGTATTCGGAATCACCCTGGGCGTTCTGAGAGGTGAGGCTGATACGGTCTTTATGAAGGCAGTCAATGTATGTCTGGAGTGTATTGGAATTGGATAAACAAAAGAAAAAAACAGATTCAAGAATACGGTTGTGGGTACAGGCTGCCTTCACCGCACTGACAAACGGATACGTATGGGGCTTTGTCGAGGGCAGGATCTTTACCGGACCGACAAAATCCCTGTGTGTTCCCGGTCTGAACTGCTACTCCTGTCCGGGTGCTCTTGGCTCCTGTCCGATCGGATCGCTGCAGGCAGTACTGGGCAGCAGGAATTACAGGTTTTCATTTTACATATTTGGCTTCCTGGTCCTGGTCGGTTCACTGCTTGGGAGGTTCGTATGCGGCTGGCTGTGCCCTTTTGGGCTGGTTCAGGACCTTATCTATAAAATTCCCTTTGTGCGAAAATGGAAGAACCTTCCCGGACACCGGGTCCTTGTATGGGCGAAGTACGTGATACTGCTCGTCTTTGTAATACTGCTTCCCCTGCTGGTTTTGGATATAACAGGGCAGGGAGCCCCATGGTTCTGTCAGTACATATGCCCCAGCGGAACATTGATGGCCGGCATTCCCCTGATGATCGGAAATGAAGCACTCCGGGGAGCCGCGGGATTTCTGTTTGCATGGAAGGGCGTGATCCTGGCAGTGATCGTACTGCTCTCTCTTATGATCTACCGCCCGTTCTGCAAATATCTCTGCCCCCTCGGCGCAGTGTATGGGCTTTTTCATCCCATCGCCCTGTACCGCTATCGCGTGGATGCAGAAAAATGCACACACTGCGGGAAATGTGAAAAGGTGTGTAAAATGGGCATCCAGGTGTGGAAAACACCTAACAGCCGGGAATGTATCCGCTGCGGCGACTGTATTCGCAGCTGCAGTTTTGGCGCTGTGGATTCTACATGGAAAAAACGAAAGGATGTAACGGAGAAATGACAAGTGAATTTGCGATCGCAGTGCATGCACTCGTATTTTTAAACCATAAAGGAGAAACCTTATCCAGCGACGCACTTGCAGACAATGTCTGTACCAATCCGGCGCGCGTTCGGAAGGTGATGGCCCCCCTGAAATCCGCCGGTCTGGTGGGAACCAGGGAGGGCGTAAAGGGCGGATACTATATGACGCTGCCTGCAGACCAGCTGACACTGGCTCAGATCAGCGATGCACTGCGTATGCCGCTGATTAAAGCTTCCTGGAAAACGGGAAGCGTGGATAAAGAATGCCTGGTAGCTTCCGGCATGGCTGGAATCATGGACGGTATTTACGGAGAATTAAACGATCTCTGTCTGAGACATCTGGCACATATCACAATCCAAGATATCGATGACAGGATTTTTCACTCCCGCAGCTCTGCGACCTGAATCTGCAGTCATTTGAAAAGAGTGCGGTTCAATAACTTTTCACCTGTTATTGAACCGCACTCTTTTATCTGCCTACTGATGATAATCCTCCAGAAAATCCCGCAGCTTCTTCATGGATTTTTGCAGCACCTCCACGCGCGGCAGATATACGATCCGGAAATGATCCGGTTCTTTCCAGTTAAATCCGCCGCCATGTACCAGCAATACGCGTTTGCTGCGAAGAAAGTCCAGCACAAACTGTTCATCATCCCTGATATTAAACTTTTTAGTGTCGATCTTCGGAAAAATATAAAAACCGCCCTTCGGTTTCACCGCCGTGATTCCCGGTATATCATTCAGCGCCTCACAGATGTAGTTGCGCTGTTCATAAATCCTTCCGCCCGGTACGATATATTCCTCAACGCTCTGATACCCTCCGAGCGCAGTCTGTACGATTGTCTGAGCCGGCACGTTGGAGCACAGGCGCATATTGGAGAGCATATTCAGCCCCTCTATGTATCCCTGCACATGAGATTTTCTGCCGCTCAGCACCATCCAGCCGATCCGAAACCCCGCGATCATATGTGATTTGGAGAGTCCGGAAAACGTCACGCAGAACAGATCCGGGTCAAGAGAAGCAATCGATATATGCTCTTCCTGGTCCATCACCAGCCGGTCGTAGATTTCATCCGAAAAGATGATCAGTTCATGTTCGCGGGCAATATCTGCAATGTCCTGCAGGACCTCTCTGGGATACAGTGCGCCCGTCGGATTATTCGGATTGATGATGACGATAGCCTTTGTCTTATCTGTGATCTTCTCCCGTATATCGTTGATATCCGGATTCCAGTCAGACTGTTCGTCACAGATGTAATGAACCGCTTTCCCGCCGGATAGATTTGCCGTGGCGGTCCAGAGCGGATAATCCGGTGCAGGTATCAGAATTTCGTCCCCGTCATTGAGCAGAGCCTGCATACACAGCGTGATCAGTTCGCTCACGCCATTCCCGGTATATACATCATTGATACCGACATTTGGAATCCCCTTCAGCTGGCAGTACTGCATAATCGCCTTTCTGGCCGCAAAAATTCCTCTTGAATCAGAGTATCCCTGGCTGTCACGCACTGACTGACGAATATCAAGGATCACTTCTTCCGGCGCCGAAAAGCCAAACGGCGCAGGATTTCCAATGTTCAGCTTCAGAATCTCAAGTCCTGCCTCTTCCATCCGGCCCGCCTCTTCCACGACAGGTCCCCTGACATCATACAATACATTGTCCAGCTTCGCAGACTTATCAAATGTTCTCATATTCTCTTACTCCTACGCCAGCATCATGCGGTCATTTGCAAATTCTCCGCCGCTGGCCTGTTCAAATTTCCTGAGCAGATCCTCCACCTTCAGCTGTTTCTTCTCATCTCCGTCCACATCGTAGATAATCCTGCCCTCGTGCATCATGACCAGCCGATTGCCCATACGAATGGCATCCTTCATATTATGAGTTACCATCATCGCTGTCAGTTTCTGCTCCGATATTATATTCTCCGTCAGTTCCAGCACCTTGGCTGCCGTCTTGGGGTCCAGCGCCGCCGTATGTTCGTCCAGAAGCAGCAGTTTCGGCTGCTGCAGCGCAGCCATCAGAAGAGTCAGCGCCTGCCGCTGGCCTCCGGAAAGCAGGCCTACCTTCGAGGTCATGCGGTCTTCCAGACCCAGACCCAGAGATTTCAGTTCCTCATGGTAACGCGCTTTTTCCGCCCTGGTGATCCCCCAACGCAATGTCCTCCGCTGGCCTCTTCGATATGCCAGCGCCAGATTCTCCTGAATCTCCATCTGCGCCGCCGTGCCTTTCATGGGATCCTGAAATACCCGTCCGAGGAATTTGGCTCTTGCATATTCCGGTTTCCTGGATATATTTTCTCCGTCCAGGATGATCTTCCCGGAATCAATCGGATACACTCCCGCGATCATATTCAGCATTGTTGATTTTCCGGCGCCGTTCCCGCCGATAATTGTCACAAAATCCCCCTGCCTCAGATGAAGGTCAATGCCGGTCAGCGCTTTTTTTTCATTGATCGTCCCTTTATTGAACGTCTTCTGTACATTCATCAGTTTTAACATGTCTACTTTCCCCCTTCGGAATAGGATTTTCTGATCCGCAGTTTCTCAACCGCCACCGGTATACACAGCGCAAGCGCGACGATGATGGCCGAAAGCAGTTTCATGTCATTTGCGCTCATACCGAGCTGCAGTACAATCGCACGAATCAGGAAATAGACAACAGAACCTACAATGGCCGAAGTCAGCTTGCTTCCAAAAGAGCGGAGCCGTCCCATCAGCACGTCACCGATCACGATCGCCGCAAGACCGATCACAATGGCGCCCGTACCATTGTTGATATCTCCGTATTTCTGACTCTGACAGACCAGACCTCCGGAAAGACCGACCAGGCCGTTGCTGATCATCAGGGCCAGCATTTTTGTCTTTTTGATGTTGACACCGAGCGCACGGATCATGTCCTCATTGTTACCCGTGGCACGGAGCGCGGCCCCGAGCTCCGTTCCGAAAAACCAGTACAGGAGGCCGATACACAATACTGCGATCACAACACCGAGTATCATGCTCGCATGAGTCTGGGAAAGTCCTGTCGCATCCACCATCCATGAAAACACAGTATCTGATTTAAGCAGCGGAATATTACTCTTTCCGCCCATGATCCTGAGGTTAATAGACCACAGCGCAATCTGCGTCAGAATCCCCGCCAGAATTGCCGGTATCTCAAACACCGTATGCAGAAACCCGGTCACACCTCCTGCGATCACACCCGCCACCAGCGATATCAAAAGCGCTGCCACCGGATTCCATCCGTGTGCTACGATCAATGTGGCGCATACGCATCCCCCGAGCGCAAAACTCCCGTCAACCGTTAAGTCCGCGATATCCAGAATCTTGAAGGTAATATAAACACCGAGTACCATAATCCCCCAGAGAATTCCCTGCGATACCGCTCCCTGCATTGAAACAAAAAACCCACTCATATTTTTATCCTCCTACGTGTACGTGGTATCTTTTAAAGAAAATACTTTCACGAAAATACAACGCTGACCATTATTCTTTCGTCAAAATCTTTTCCGGAATCAACCGTATTAAAGAACAGAAATACCAAGGGAGCCGAAGTTGGCTCCCTTGGTCCTGTTGTTTTCCGCTTTCGATACGTTTGCTGCGCCTGTTTCTTATTCTTCGCTTCCTGTATCCAGTGCAGATAAATCAAGTCCCAGTGCCTGCGCTGTCTCATCATTTACCTGCAGTTCACATTTGGATGCGTCCAGATAACCGATCGGCATGTCTGCAGGGCTTTTTCCATCCACAAGGATCTCTGCTGCCTGCTGTCCTGCCATGTAACCCAGCTGATAGTAGTCGATTCCATAAGTAGCCAGACCGCCTTCTGTCACCATTCCGCCTTCACCGCAGATTACCGGCATCTTATTATCGTTGGCGATCATTGCCACTGTCGCCATGCCTGCCGCGATAACATTGTCTGTCGGTGCATACAGCGCATCTACTTTGCCGATGGATGATTCCACGACAGACTGGATTTCATTCGATGAGGACACGGTGTAATCTTCGCACTCAATTCCCAGCTCAGCACATGCGTCTTTTGCCATCTGTGCCTGAATCGCAGAATTTGATTCAGCGGAACAGTACAGGACACCAACTTTTTTCACGTCAGGAAGAATCTGTTTCATCAGATCGATCTGCTCTTTAACCGGAGTCAGATCAGATGTACCGGTCACATTTCCGCCCGGAGCGTCGTTGGACTCGACAAGTCCGGATTCTGCTGGGTCTGTGACAGCTGTCAGGACTACCGGAATATCAGAGGTAACGCCTGCAACAGCCTGTGCTGCCGGAGTCGCGATCGCAAAGATCAGGTCACTTCCATTATTCACCAGCGTCTGGGCGATCGTCTGGCAGGATGAAGCCTCTCCCGCTGCATTCTGCTGATCCGCCTCATACTGAATTCCCATCTCATCAAGCGCCGCAAAAAAGCCTTTGTTGGATGCATCCAGTGCATCATGCTGTACGTACTGGATCACACCGATCTTATATACGGTGCCGTCCCCTGACTCTGTATTTTTTTCTTCAGCTGCATCATCTGCTGCCTCCACTGAAGGCGTTGGCTCGGCTGATTCATCTGCAGACTTGCTCTCATCGCTGCTCTTAGATCCGCATCCTGCAAACATTGCTGCCGCCAGCATTGCAGACAGGCCAACAGCCATAATTCTTTTCACTGTCTTGTTTTTCATATGATCCCTCTTTCCTCATTTTCTTTGGCGCTTTGACTCGCTAAAGTGCCAATTCATAACGCTTGAATTATATCATACTCCGACAGAAAGGGCAATCTATTTCAAAATCTTTTTGAGCTCATCCATGAACGTATTGACATCTTTAAACTCGCGGTAAACGGATGCAAAACGCACGTACGCAACCGCCTCGAGGTCCTTGAGCTTATCCATCACTATCTCTCCGATCACTGAGCTGGGAATCTCCCGCTCCTCCATATTAAAAATCTCAGTCTCGACTGAATCTATAAGATCCGTAATTCTCTCGGCCGAAATCGGACGCTTATGGCATGCGCGCAGCACACCGGCTTCAATCTTTGCGCGGTCATACTGCTCCCTGTTCTGGTCCTTCTTTATCACAATCAGCGGGATCGTTTCAACTTTCTCATATGTGGTGAAGCGTTTTCCGCACTCATCGCACATACGGCGCCTGCGGATTGCATTGCTGTCTTCGACCGGCCTTGAATCAACAACCCTGGTGTTATCCTGGTTACAAAATGGACATCTCATGCTCTTCCCCCTTTTTCGCTCTCCCATCACACGACTGTGAATATCATAACATTTTTCTTCTCTCTTTGCAAATTATGACAGATAATTTTTCATGCTTCGCAGCGCGCTCTTTTCCAGACGGGACACCTGCGCCTGTGAGATTCCGATTTCGGTTGCCACTTCCATCTGCGTTTTCCCCTCGAAGAAACGGAGCTGAATGATATGTTTTTCCCGCTCGTTCAGTCTGTTCATCGCTTCCTGGAGCGACAGGTCTTCAATCCAGTTTTCTTCTTTATTCTTTTTATCGCTGATCTGATCCATCACGTACAGCGTGTCGCCGCCTTCCGTATATACCGGTTCGTACAGGCTCATGGGACTCTGGATTGCATCCAGCGCATAGACGATATCCTCTTTCTGGATCCCCACTTCCTCGGCGATCTCTGCTATGGTCGGTTCACGAAGATTCTGCTTCACGTAGTTTTCCTTGGCGAATATAGCTTTATATGCAATGTCTCTGAGAGAACGGCTCACACGGATGCTGTTGTTATCCCTCAGATAACGCCGGATCTCTCCGATGATCATCGGTACGGCATACGTACTGAATTTGACGTTTAATGTCGTATCAAAGTTGTCGATCGCCTTGATCAGCCCGATACAGCCGATCTGGAACAGATCATCCGCCGCCTCGTTGCTGTTGGAAAAACGTTTGATCACGCTTAAGACAAGACGCAAATTCCCTTTGATATATTTCTCCCTGGCCTCTTTATCCCCCTGTTTGATCTTTCGGAATAATTCTTCTTTTTCTTCATTGCTAAGTATCGGTAATTTTGATGTGTTGACTCCGCATATCTCAACTTTATTAAGCGCCATAACAAGAATCCTCCTAGAAGTTTTTTCTAGTAAAATGGTTCTCATTATGGCGCCCTGCTATGCGCATCCGACAGAAATTTTACAAAGTTTTAGCCCTTGACAATCAAAAGTTTTCCCTGTACCACAGCAAAAAAAGGTATACGGTCCAGATTTTCCTGCTGTTATCCCTCTTCCCGTTTTTATGCTGTTCCAGCAGTTCTATCAGACTGTCTTTTTCAAAAAATCTCTCCGCCGTTTCACTCTCAAATTCCGCTCTCACAATTCCCGCGTATGGTTCCTGATTCAGCCACTTTCGAAGGGGAACCGGAAATCCGAGTTTCCGTCTTTTGGCAGTCTCCTGCGGCAGGTAACCGTCAGAAACACTGCGGAAAACTGACTTCGTCTGCCTGCGGGTAACCCTATATCGGACGGGAACCGAAAACGCAGCCCCGGCTACCTCCGCGTCCAGGTAGGGAACTCTTACCTCCAGACCGTGTGCCATACTGATGTGGTCCGATTTCCTGAGGATGTCCCCGCGCATCCAAAAGTTAATGTCGATATACTGCATCCTGGTAATATCGTCCAGACCCTCTGTCTCAGCATAATATGCCGCTACAACATCCTGCTCCGTATATGCTGCCAGTTCCTTTTTTTTCAACAGTTCTTTCACTTCCTGGCTCTTGAATATATAGGCATTCCCTATAAACCGTTCCTCCACGCTCTGACCGGCCCGAATCAAATACTCTTTTCCTTTAAACGAAAACGGCAGGCGCTCCATGATCCTCCGCAGGCCGCGCCGGATCTTCCCGGGCATGATGTGCACAAACGGCTCCAGCGCCAGTGCTGACTGGTAGACGTTATATCCCCCGAACAGTTCATCCGCCCCCTCTCCGGAATAAACGACTTTAACGTCCCTCGCCGCCAGTTCACAGAGATAGTAAAGCGGTATGACAGACGGATCTGCCACCGGCTCGTCCAGTGCCTCCAGAATCCTGGGAACCGCATCCCAGTACTCTTCTCTGGTAATGAGTCTGGAATGGTTGGTCATCCCATTGATTCTGCTCAGTTGGGCGGCCTTTTTCGTCTCGTCATATTCGGCTTCCTCAAACCCGACGCTGTATGTTTTCTCCATCTCTCCTGCCACTGCCAGAAACGACGAGTCTATGCCGCCGGACAGGAAAGAGCCAACCTCAACATCGCTCAGCTTATGTGCCTCAACGGAGTTCAGAAGTGCCTCTTTCAGGCGTTCCTCTGCTTCCTCTCTGCGCATCGTCTCCTCAGTGTGAAACCTGGCTCTCCAGTAGCGGTGAATCTGCATCCTCCCGTTTTCCAGTATCATAAAATGTCCCGGCAGAAGCTGGTAGATCCCTTTATAAAATGTCTCTTCGAGCGGATTATACTGAAAGGCCAGATAACCCGGAAGTGCATCTTCATTGAGCTCTTTTCTCACATCAGGATTTGCAAGAAGCGCTTTGATCTCAGATCCGAAGCAAAATCCGTTATTCTGTGTGCAGTAAAACAGCGGCTTGATGCCGAATGGATCCCGCGCGATCAGTAATGTCTCAGATACGGTATTCCACAGCGCAAAGGCGAACATGCCCCGAAGCTTTCCCAAAACGTCTGTACCGTATTCCTCATAGCCGTGGAGAATCACTTCCGTATCAGCATCCGTCGTGAATACATGTCCCATCCCCTGCAGCTCTTCCTTCAACTGCAGATAATTATAGATTTCTCCATTGTAGACCAGAACAAGTGTTTTATCTTCATTCCACACAGGCTGTTTGCCATTCTCAAGTCCGATGATCGACAGCCTGCGCATGGCAAGAGCGATATGCTCATCAACGTAATATCCTTCATCATCAGGCCCCCTTGACATGATCCTGCTGTTCATTTTCTTTAAAGTGCTTTCCTTCTTTTCATATTCTCCCTCGGAAAGAAATCCAGTTATTCCACACATACTTTCTCCCTTTTCATACGTACTTTTAAACACTATTGTGTTTATTATAACAATCTTACTCTTTAAACAATATAGAAATTATCTTAAGAATTATAAACTTTTTCTATCGAAAATACATATACTATAAAAACGGCATTGAGGTGGTCGCTTTGCGCCTTTTTGAACTGAGACAAAAAGAAGTTATCAACATCTGCAACTGTAAAAGCCTGGGCTGCCCGGTCGACCTGGAATTCGAATGTAAAAGCGGCCGTATTACCGCATTGATCATACCCGGTCCCGGCAAGCTGTGGGGACTCATGGGCCGGGACTGCGAATACGTGATTCCATGGGAATGTATCACACAAATCGGCGATGATATCATTCTGGTTGAAATCCGGGAGGATGTATGCCTGAAAAGATTTTAGTCACACGCCGCTGAACTCTTATCCTGCGCATCCTGTGATCATCATACAGCCTGGCGCTACATAAAGTATTCAGCAACTTGTTTTCAACATGTTATTTCCGGCTGCAATTGCAGAACAGCAGTTCCGTTTTCGGCGGAACTGCTGCTTACTGGTATCAGCAGATGTATCCTCAGGAAAATCCATGTCCCGGTATGTTATTATTAACAAACGTGGCAGCTTCCAGGGGTGGAAATCCCGATATCACGATATCGGTAACAACGGGATGTGAAGCGTGGTTATCAGGGAACTCAAAATAAAGCGTATATTCATCGCCGTTATAAACTGCACTCATGCCGCCATCTGTGAATTCCGCTGTATGTTTCTTAAAAATCAACGACCTCTCGCCTGTCATCCCGCCTACTCTATATGCTGTAAAATCAAAGGATGTATCCGTAATATTCGAAATGTCAACTTCGCAGTAGTCATCCTCAATATACAGCCCGTCGACGATTTTTTCCTCATCGAAGCCTGTGAGTACGCTGTCAAAGTACGTCCCTTCATATAACTGGACTTTAGCACTCACCGCAGATTCGCTGTCGTGATTCTCCTCCGGCGCTTCCGCATCGTCCGGTAAGTGATTCTCTTCGTCAGCCGGTATCACTTCCGGCTGCTGAGTCGTTTCTGCTTCCGGTGTCTGCTGTGCATCCGGCGTCTGTTCCGGTTCCGGTGTCTTCTCCGCTTCCCGGGTCTGTTCCGGTTTGGGCAAACTTTCACCGGTTTTCTTTCCCTGGTCTGCCGAAGACGTATCTTTCATACCCGCATCAGCGTCGGACTGTGTTTTCCCGGACACCGACACGGCAGGAGCATCTGTTTCTCCATTATTTTTGTTCACAGAACATCCCACCAGAACATTGGAAACCACTAAGACAAACGTGAGAATCAAAATTGGAATGATTCCCTTTCTTAACTTTGCCGCTTTCATCATATACCAGATCCTTTCTTTAAATGCCGCCTTGCTGTCATTCAGGCTTGCGGTGAGATAGTGTGAATTCCCCGAAGCTGCTGTTTTCAGCAGCAGCCTGTTATAGACCGTATGATCACGCTTCGGATATCCCGCTATTACATGGCAGTCACAGATGTATTCGATATCTTTGTCCGCTTCCCTTATCATCCAGTGAAGCAGCGGGTTAAACCAGTAAACCGTATCGACAATCAGCAAAAGCATCTTATACCACAGATCTTTATGCCGGTAATGAAACAGCTCATGTTTAAAAATCAGTTCCAGCTCCTGCTCTGTATAGGGGATATCCGGCAGATAGAGATACGTTCTTCCAAGTCCTGCCAAAACAGGCGACTGCACCCTCGGATTCATCATCAGTTTCGGTACTCTTTTGATATGTTTCTCAGTACATGCCGCACGGTATACTTTTGTTATTCTGCTGTTTTTCACCGGCATTCCCCAGCGTCTGAGCCTGCCGAGCGAACGGTAATATAAGATAAGCCTGCCAGGTGCCAGAAATAAGAAACCGGTCAGCCAGATATAACAAAAATAAGTCAGCATACCCGTCAGCGTAAGCGCAGGTTCTTTCTGCTCATATGTGCTGCCGCTTAGTCCCGCTTCTTTTTCCTGTGCCTGAGACACATCCGCTAAAGGCGTGTTCCTCACTGTATTATGGACTGTACTGGGGATCTGATCCTGCTGCTCAATCTCCACTCTTACGACTGCCCGTTCATTCGAAATATTGACCGGAAACATTAAAAACAGCGAGATCAGCAGCCACATGGTATATTTCCACCGGACAGAATACCTGCCTTTAAATATACGCGAAAACAGAATGACTGCAAGAATGCAGGCTGCAGCGAATATATTTATCTTTAAAATGTGAAGAATCGTATTAACCATACACTAACCCCCTCGTGTTTTCTTACCTCGATCTTTCTCTAATCTCTGTGATTTTCCAGTTCTTTTATGAAATCATTTAATTCATCCAGATCTTCTTCCGCAATCTGATTACCCTGATACAGGGATGCCACAAACTTTTTAATGGAATTGCCATACAGTTTCTCCAGCACAGTTTTGCTTTCATTCTGCAGATACTCTTCCTGCCGGATGACCGGAGAATACAGGTTACTTTTTCCCTGCTTTTCAATTTTTACAAATCCCTTTTTTTCCAGTCTGGCCAGCAGAGAAAGAATTGTTGTCGGCGCAAGGTCCTTCTTTTCATTCACAACGGCCTCAATCTCCATCCGGCTCATCCTGTCATGTCCGTTCCACAGTACAATCATAATATCCAGCTCTGAGTCGGGCAGTCTTTGATATTTGCTCTTCATACCGTTCCCCCTTTCCTACCCGTATTTCTAGTTTTCTACATATGTAGAATTTATTTCATTCTACACCTGTAGAAGAATTTTGTCAATGATTATTCAATAAGGGAATCGGGTAGGAGGTAGATAATTATTTTATCTACCGACCTCCCACACCACCGTACATACCGTTCAGTATACGGCGGTTCTTTAGTTTTCACATATTTTCAAATAGAACTCTGTGAATGTTGGATAACCTAATTCACAGAGTTTCTTATTGTTAAAAGCAGTCTGAAGCACGAAATATCCACTACAATACCAATTTCTATTTCGCATGTTGGCACATATCCATGCCTTTTCCTTTTCTACTCCTAACTTTTTGAGTTCTTTAAACTTTGTTTTGACTTTCTTCCACTGTTTCCAATAGATTGCCCTTATTCTATGGCGTAACCACTCATCATTACTCTGTAATAGACTTTTCATATCAGCCATTCCAAAGTAGTTTACCCATCCTCTAATAAACTGTGTCAATTTTAATGCTCGATATTCATTTCCCCATCCATTGCTTCTGTCAGTAAGTTCTCTGATTTTATTCTTCATCTTCGTTACTGATTTAGAATGTACTCGAAATCTGCATTTTCCCTTGTATCTATAGAAACTATAGCCAAGGTACTTGACTCTACTGATGTGTGCCACGCCAGTTTTGGTGCGATTTACTTTAAGGAATAGTTTTCCCTCGATATATGGCACTATATTGTCTAAGGTTCTTTCTGCACTTTTTCTGCTTTTACAAAAAATCATACAGTCATCTGCGTATCGGACAAATCTATGTCCTCTGCTTGTTAGTTCCTTATCCAGTTCATTCAGCATTATATTACTTAGGATCGGGCTTAATGGTCCCCCTTGTGGCATACCGACCTCTGTCTTTTCAAATATCCCTCCACTAATAACTCCAGCATTGAGATATTTGTGAATGAGCGATATTACATGTCCATCCTTGATGGTTCGTGATAGTACTTCAATTAGTTTGCTCTGACATACTGTGTCAAAGAACTTCTCTAAATCCATATCTACCACGTATACATATCCATCATTGACATTTGTCTGGCATTGTTTCAGTGCATCGTGTGCACCTCTGTTTGGACGAAACCCAAAACTGTTCTTCGAAAACTGTTTCTCATAAATCGGCGATAGCACCTGTGTGATTGCCTGTTGAAACACTCTATCTACCACTGTAGGCACTCCCAGTTTTCTGAACTCGCCTTTTGTTTCTTTGGGTATTTCTACCCTACGGACTGGGTTGGGCTTATATTTCCCATCCTTTATCTGTTGGGTTAGTTGCTCTTGGTTATCTCTTAGAAAGCCTAGAAGTTCATCCACGCTCATTCCGTCAACACCGCCTGCCCCTTTGTTTGATTTTACTTTCTTATAAGCCTTGTTTAGGTTATCCCTGTGTAAAATCTGTTCCATTAGATTGTCCGTCTGAAAATCTGTGATGTTGTTGTTGTTTTCAGCAATCCTCTGATGGGCGGACACTTCTGCATACTCTTTCTGTTCCGCAGATACCCTTTGCAGATAGTCCTCTATATGAAGTTGTCTGTCCTTAAATCCATCATTGGTTACATTCATTTACTCACATCTCCTAAAGTTCAGTCCTTCCCACTATGTTTGCAACCATAGTAGTACTATGACCTCTGCTGACTTCTCGCCATTCGTTGTTACTACAGACTTCATACTCTGTTTTCGTCTGCTGACGAGACCTCCCTAGGTACCACACGTTTCTTTCTCTCCATCCATCTGCCACATTTACCACAGTTAATTCCGAGTAGTTATTGGACTTTAGTTTGTAAGGCAACCTTATCCTTAACTGTAGCCTGATGTGATTTCTGTTCGTCAGACCGGAGATTTGCCTACACCTTCCTTCAGATTCCACCTCACGATGGACACCCTTGGTGTTCAGCTATATCCTTCCCACTACTAGGGCGGATTCGGGACTTTCACCCATTAGAAACGTGCGCCGCTAGGCGCACCGTAAAAAACGGCCTGCCGCAAGGGCAAGCCGTTAAACTACAAAGCCATGAAAGATCACTCATATCTTACAATTTCTTTTTTCAGCCGTTTCATAATGCGTTTCTCAAGTCTTGAGATATAAGACTGTGAAATGCCAAGCATATCCGCTACTTCTTTTTGGGTCTTTTCCTTACCGTCCGGCGACTGCAGTCCATACCGCAGTTTGATAATAATCTGTTCCCTGTCAGACAGTTTGCTGATGGCTTTCCCCAGCAGCTTACACTCTACTTCGTGTTCGATATCACGGTAGATCACATCTTCATCTGTCCCCAGAATATCCGAAAGCAGCAGTTCATTGCCGTCCCAGTCCACATTCAGCGGCTCATCAATGGATACTTCCATTTTTGTTTTATTGTTTCTCCTCAGATACATCAGGATCTCATTCTCAATGCAGCGGGAAGCATAGGTTGCAAGTTTGATCTTCCTGGTCGGATTAAATGTATTGATCGCTTTGATCAGGCCTATGGTGCCAATGCTTATGAGGTCTTCCACCCCTACTCCGGTATTGTCAAATCGCTGTGCGATATACACCACAAGCCGCAGATTATGTTCTATCAGTTCATCCCTGGCTTCCTTGTCCTGCTGGCTGCCCAGGTTTTCTATCACGACTGCCTCACGCTCCGCATCCAGCGGTGCCGGCAGTACATCCGTTCCCCCAATATAAAAAATCTCTCCCGGTTTTTTAAATATCATTCTCGAAAATCCGGGAAACATTCCAAACCGAACACGGTTCGGCAATACTGCATGTATCATATTCTTTCCTCCTAACCGTCTACCAGATCCGGATTCAAAATCATCTGACACTGTCCCGCAAATGACCGGTGGCCCTTTGCCAGCGCGATGACCGGCTGATCGACTGTCCTGCTCATAGTTTCATTTTTTACCACCAGGGAATCCAGCGTAACCGCCAGTATGACTCCCTGAGTACATCCCACACTCTGGAACGGGATGTAATGCGGATGGAACTGCAGCAGTTCGTCCTGTGAGAACAGACTTTCCACTACGCTTTCATCCACAATGGATACCGGTTTCTTCGATAAGGTATCGAACAGCCGGTTTCCGGTGTCATATAGTCCTTTGACTTCCTTGCATTTCCCTCCTGCGTACAGCACAACTTCATAAAGATTTGTGACATTTCCCTTTAATCGCGTGTATACCAGGATGCCCGCGGTAATGACCAGATAACTCACGGCCGCAAGAAGCAAAAAAGTCCAAAAACCAGATTTTGTCAGATGGGTCTGTAGTCTTGTAAGCAGACCGCCTGTAAGAAATGACGCCAGATATAAGAGCAGCAAGCCTTGTAATATCTTTTTCCAGCCTTTGATTTTGCATCCGAACTTTACCATCAAAGTATTGATTACCACATGCACCAGTACCGTATTCAGCAGCCTCCAGTCCGGAAGCTGTATGATGATGAGCAGACAAAGCGCAAGCGCTCCGAATACTGCCGCCGCCAGACTTCTCAGATGTGTGGCAGAACATCTGAGTATTCGGCTTACGATTCGCAGCAGAAAATAATCCATCACCATATTCGTTACAAAAAAGACGTCTATGAAAATCTCATAGTACACAAAACACCCCCCATAACCTTTGAATACGCACTTACTGGAATAAGCAAGATTCATTATAGGTTATGAGAGGTGTTAATTTTGTCAAAAGCACGCTGTCGGATTTTATATCTTTTCGACAGCTTTTCCCTCTGTAATTTTGAGTTATGTAAAGTGATTACCGCATACTTCGATGCAGCACGCCGAGCATCTGTTTCAGATCACCGATAGGAAGCTGCCCCGGGGCTGAGCATTCTTCCACCGAAGCAAAGGTTACGCTGGAACCAAAAATCTCCCCGCTTATGCGGCTCACAGCCCCCATTCCCGACATAGCCATGGTAATGACCGGATGCGTGGTCCTTTTTGTCTCCTCATAGGTAGCCGCAAGGAGTGTAAGCACATCCTCCTGTTTTTCCGGCATTACAGCTATCTTTAAAATATCGGCTCCCGCATCGTCCATTCTGTCAAATATCGCCAGCAGCTCCTCTTTTGCGGGGGTTTTCGTAAAATGATGATTCGATCCGACAACAACACAACCGTTTTGATGTATTTTTCGAATCAGCTGCTGCACCGCACCCTTTTCCCGGAAAATCTCGACATCAACTGCATCCGCCAGCCCTGTTTCGGCTGCTGACGCGTTTATGTTTACATAATCTTTTGTCGAAATATCCAAAACGCCGCCCTCCTGCCGTGTCCGGAATGTGAAAAGAAGGGGAATATCGCATAAAATAGCGTGAACTGTCGACAGCGCCGCTGTTACGTCCTGCAGATTTTCGACATTTTCAAAGTAATCCGCACGCCATTCTGCCAAATCCGCCCCTGCGGCCCTGATGCCCTCCGCCTGTCTTATTATATCTTCCTTCGTCCTTCCTGTTATGGGAACACAGATTTTTGGCATTCCGTCTCCGATCGTCAGACTGCCAAGCTGTATGGGTTGTATCATATAGTTTCACCTGTCTCTCTCTCAATTTGAAAGCGTCAGCCTGTACCGACCACGCGATGCGCTCATTATACCGTTCTAAAAGTTCCTTGTCAATCTTTACACTGTCAAGATCTCATGATAAGCTTTAGGTGTGTGAAACTTACGATTTGGAGGAAAAACAATGACAGACATCTCTATTACCGGTCATACAAGGCTGACCGGACTGCTTGGCAGCCCCGTCGCTCACAGCATGTCCCCGTTGATACACAACGAAGCGTTTCGTGCGCTGGGACTGGACTACGTATATCTGTGCTTTGACGTAGGTGAGGAAACACTCCCCACAGCCGTCTGCGGCCTGAAAGCAGCCGGTATCCGCGGTTTCAATCTGACCATGCCGAACAAAAATAAAATCATGGAACTCGTGGACCGCCTGTCTCCCGCTGCAGAACTGATCGGAGCCGCCAACACGGTTGTCAATGACAACGGGATACTTACCGGTTTCAATACGGACGGTATTGGTTTTATGCAGTCAGTCCGTGATGCAGGTCATGAGATCACCGGTGATACCATGACGCTCCTCGGCGCCGGAGGAGCCGCCACCGCGATCGCGGCCCAGGCCGCCCTCGACGGGTTAAAGGAAATCCGCATCTTTGCGAGACCCACCAGCCGCTTCCACAGGCGGATCCAGGTATTGACTGACAAGATCAATCAGACAACAGACTGCCGCGCATTCCTGTACGACAACGCAGATCAGAAGGCTCTTCAGAATTCCCTTGATACCAGCACAATTCTGGTGAATGCGACTTCCGTCGGCATGCATCCTGACACCGGCGAATCTCTGATCACGGATCCCTCATATTTTCACAAGGGTATGATCGTCTCCGATATCATCTATGAGCCGCGTAAAACACGGCTGCTGTCGCTGGCAGAAGCAGCAGGGTGCCAGACACTGAACGGTCTTTATATGCTTTTGTATCAGGGTGCCGAAGCATTTCGCCTGTTCACCGGACACGATATGCCGGTGTCGCTTATCAAGCAGAAATATTTTCAGTGACAAAAAAAGACTGGCCTCCGGGTAAGGTAAACCCGGAAGCCAGTCTTTCTCTCATATATGATTCGTTATCAGATTTTAAAAACAAGTGCCTTAACCAGTGTGCTTAAGCCTGCGCAGATGAATACGATCGTAATGATCCTCTTGATCGCAGCTTCACTCAGTTTACTGTCGACACGGCTTCCGAAGAACATGCCGAAGACAACACCCACCGCAGATATCAGTGCCAGTTTGATGATGTCCAGCGTATAGAAACCGGTGAAAATGTAAATCAGCAGACGGATCGTATTTTCAATAAAGAAAATGAAACACATCTGTCCGCGGAACTGGTTACGATTTACATAACCCGTTCGTTCGATGTAGGCTACAAAAAACAGATTGATTCCGTAAAGCCCTGCGGTAAAACCTGACGCTATCGAAACAAGGATCATAACGATGAGATTTCCCGATGACTTTGTCGACTGCTTTCTTGTCAGCATCTCCACGCCGCAGATCACGATCACGAGCCCAAGCAGTGCCTTGAGCACCCAGGAGGTCGCATATTTCAGACACAGCATTCCCGGAATCATACCAATCAGTATACAGACAATCATAGGTATGGTTGATTTAACAGAAAAAGCCTTTCTGTTTTTAAATGCTATGTAGAGATTCAGCGGCCAGTTCATCAGCAGATTCATCGGTGTGATCTGATTGTTCTGCATCGTAGTCAATGACAGCATCGGATTCGAGATCAGCGGATCTCCAAACCCCGCCAGCCCTTTTACAAAATACGAACAGAATTGAACAACAAACAGAAACAGTGCAAATCCAATTGTAATTTCCATACTCAAATTCCCCTTCTCGATCAACATTGTATCAAGTATACTACTTTCCGGAGAATTTGTCTTTTATTTTATTGCATACTTCACATAAATGCGGTAAAAGAAACGCTTTCGAAGATCACGCATGCGGGATATCCGTAAACTCCGAAATCTCCCGGTTTATGGTGACGAGATCACTCAGGTTCAGATCGTGCAGGTTCCTGTGACCCGTGATACGCGCAAATGTTTTCAGCTCTTCCCTCGTACAGTTTAGGAAATTTGCTACACGCTGCGCCGCCGCATCCACCTTCAGCCGTGCCCGAAGCTCCGGATCCTGTGTCGCAACACCGACCGGACACATTCCGCTTCCGCAGATCCGGTACTGCTGACACGCTGCCGCTATCAGCGCCGCCGAAGCGACCGCAACTGCGTCAGCTCCCATTGCAATCGCCTTTGCAAAATCTGATGAGACACGCAGTCCGCCTGTCACGACCAGCGAGATATCAGAATGAACGGAATCCAGATATTTTCTCGCGCGGTGCAGGGCATATACGGTCGGAACACTCGTCGCATCCCTTACCAGGCGGGGACTGGCGCCCGTCGCACCTCCCCGGCCATCGATCGTGATAAAATCCGGTTCGGCAAATACGCAGAATTCCAGATCCCTCTCAATCCTTCCGGCAGCAATCTTGATGCCGATCGGCCGCCCATCCGAACGTTCACGCAGGCCGGATACCATTTTTCTCAAATCCTCCTTCGTATTCAGCTCCGGAAATTTTGATGGACTGATAACATCCTGTCCCAGAGGCTTATTGCGGATCTTCGCGATCTCCGGCGTCACCTTACCGCCCGGCAGATGTCCTCCCATGCCGGGTTTCGTGCCCTGGCCGATTTTAATCTCTATCGCATCCGCCTTTCTGAGGTTCTCATCTGTCGCACTGTATCGGTTCGGCACGTATTCAAAGATGTATTTACAGGCAGCCTCCCGCTCCTCGGGGAGAATTCCTCCCTCCCCGCTGCACATGGCAGTTCCTGCCATGGCGCTCCCCTTAGCAAGCGCCACTTTTACCTCTTTCGACAACGCCCCGAACGACATATGTGAGATGTACACGGGACCGCTTAAAACCATTGGTTTTTTCGCATGTTTACCTATCACGGTCATCGTATCCACAGATTCATGTTCGTCGAGCGGAGGCGGATTCAGCTGTGCCCCAAGCACCAGGATATCGTCCCAGCCCGGCATCTGCATCTGCGTCCCCATCGCCTCGATAATTGGCTTTCCGGTAACGGCCATCTCGTGAATTTCCTTCATAAAGCGGCATCCCGGATCCTCTCTGACATACTCCGGCGGATATGCAGGAGCCATCCCTGTCTCCACCGGGAATTTTTCATCTGCCGGCCGGTCCGGCTCCTTCGTTTCTTCCATCCGTATAAACTTATCTGCCGGCTGTCTGCAGACCGGACATGCCGTCAGTTCGGCAAACGGCTTCTTCTCCTTTTCTTCATCGTAAACATACCCGCACACACTACATTTGTATTTTGCCATAACATCCTCCCAATAAATTGAAATTAGTAACTATTATTAGTTTATTCCTTTTTTTTCTACATGTCAAGAAAATGAGCGTTTGAATTTTGCATCCCATGAGGAGATACAAAACTCAAACGCCCATACAGGCACAGCGCGGGACCGCACTGTACAAATATTCTGTTATCCGCTGATTGCTACTTCCGGTTCTTCAGGAAATCCGGAATCTGAATATCTTTTTTCGGCACATTGCTTGCTGTCGGTGCGGAAGCCTGTGAAGGCATCTGCAGTTTCGGCATTGTGAATCCCTGTGCCTGCGTGAAAGAAGGAATCTCCTGTTTCGTTTCCGCCTTCGGCATACTGAACATACTCTTTCCGCCGACACTCGGCTGTTTGGATGTGGCGTCATCAAGTCCCGTTGCGATCACGGTGATTCTTGCCGTATCCACATCAGAATCATCATACATGGCACCGAAGATAATATTGGTATCCTCACCGGCCAGATCCTGCACGTAGCTGACCGCATCGTTCGCATCCATCAGTGAGATATCACCGGAAATATTGACAATGACATGAGAAGCGCCGTTGATCGTTGTCTCAAGCAGCGGGCTGGCAACAGCCTGCTGTACTGCCTCCAGTGCCTTGTCGTCCCCTTTCGCCTCACCGATACCGATGTGTGCGATACCTTTATCGATCATAACGGTCTGGACATCTGCGAAGTCAAGGTTGATCAGAGCCGGCAGGTTGATCAGGTCTGTAATGCCCTGCACGGCCTGCTGCAGCACCTCATCCGCCTTCTTCAGAGCCTCCGGCATCGTTGTCCGGCGGTCTACGATCTCAAGGAGTTTGTCGTTCGGAATCACGATCAGTGTGTCAACATTCTCTTTTAATTTATCGATTCCCATAAGCGCATTGCTCATACGTGTTTTCGCTTCAAAACGGAACGGCTTCGTCACGACACCGACAGTCAGAATACCCATCTCTTTCGCGAGACCTGCCACAATCGGAGCCGCCCCGGTACCGGTACCGCCGCCCATACCGCAGGTAACAAACACCATATCAGCACCTTCGATCAGTCTGCGAACCTCGTCAACGCTCTCTTCCGCCGCCTTCTGTCCCACCTCAGGCTGTGCGCCGGCACCGAGTCCTTTGGTGACCTTTTCACCGATCTGAAGTACAGTAGGTGCTTTACACAGCGTCAATGCCTGTTTATCTGTATTAATTCCGACGAATTCCACGCCGCCGATCGCTTCATCCACCATGCGGTTTACAGCATTATTTCCTGCCCCACCCACTCCGATCACTATAATCTTTGCAGATGATTCCGCTTCATTTGACATAATCTCTAACAAGGTACTTCCTCCTTTTGCACTTTCGCATATCTTATTCCCCGAAGGGCATTCTTCTTTCTTTCGTTAAGCTACATATAGATATATAATATAATCTCTCGTCCAATTAATCAACCATTTTTTTATTTTTTTTAGTATCCGCTGCCCTTGTCATCACCGTCAGTTTCCATATTCCGGGAATCGGTTTCGCCCGTATCTGATCGATCTGTTTCTGAATCTGTTTCCTCATCACCGGACGCATCTTCCCCGGAGTTCGTTTTCTCATCACCGGATGCGTCTTCCCCGGGTCCCGTTTCCCCGTCACCGGACACGTCTTCTCCGGAGTCCGTTTCCCCGTCACCGGACGCGTCTTCTCCGAAACTCTGACTGTCATCACCGGATGCATCACCTTGGGAATCCTCCTGATCCCGGACGTCTGTATCCTCCTCCGGCACATCCTCCGTAAAGATGATGTTTACCGTATCCTTTGAATAATCCTCCAGATGCAGCACGCCGGATTTTCCTGAAATCTTTGGCAATATCGCAGCCACCCTGGTGATCTTTTCTTCCAGCAGTGTATCCGGCCCCAGTGTTACCCGGATATCTCCATAATGCAGTGTGATATTATAAACATCGTCAAACTCCACACGATCCGGCTGGATCTCGTATTTATCCACAATCCGCGCGATTCCAAGCACCGTGTTGAACACGCTTTCATTTTCCACCGGAAGTTTCTCGTCCATCACCACGTGCCCGAATTTTAAGCCTGTGATAAATGGTATATCCGTGACTGCAGCATGATATGTGGTCTCATTCTCATCCCGGATCTCTTCCGGCTCTACCACATCAGCGTCAGTATCTTCCGCCTGAATGACATCGCTTACCTCTGGAGCCACCTCACTCTCAACCACAATGCCGTCCTTGTCAAAATACATATTGCAGTCGAGGTATCTGACGTAGCCGATGACCTGCTTTTCATTGACATGCAGCCGGAGCTTATGAGAAGATACCATCTCCACCTCTATGGAACTGACAAACGGCATTTTTTCCGTCTGCGTTTTTTTCCTGAATACTGACATCAAAAATGAATTTGCTGCAAATGGTCCTTTTAATACTTCTGCCTGAACATCCTCAGTCGTATATCTGGTATTTCCTACCACTTCAACCTCTTCCACATGAAATACGGCGAGAAAGACGATGACGCCTATGAGCAGGACCAGTAATATCCCACCCAAAATCATGCGAAACAATTTTTTTCCTATTTTTCTTCTATAGCGTGGAGTATTCATCCGTATAATCCTTATTCCCCTGTTAATTCAATCTTTCCCCCAAGCGCCGCCAGGTTTTGGCACAGATTTTCATATCCCCGTTCTATAAAATGAGGATTCTCAATGACCGTCACCCCTGAAGCCGAAAGTCCCGCCAGTACGAGGGCGGCACCGCCTCTCAGTTCTTCAGCAAATACGTGCTGCCCATATAGTTTTCTGCCCCCGAAAATCAGCGCATCCCTGCCGTCTATCAGTATATGCGCCCCCATTCGGTTTAAGAGTGTTACAATCTTAAACCGTTCTTCAAATATCTGTTCCCTGATCAGGCTGTTTCCCGGTATCGTTGCAAGCACGCTCATCAGCAGTGACTGCATATCGGTCGGAAATCCCGGATAGCCCGCGGTCTCTATAAACGGCACCGGAAAACGGATCTGCCGACTGTCCGTTACTAGTTTACCACTGTTCAGATGATATTGTCCACCCATTTTCTCATAGACGGACAGGATTGAGGTAAGTTCCCTGATCGGTGCATTTTCAAGCGTCACCTCTCCGCGTGTGGCTGCGCCTGCAAACAGGTACGTGCCTGCGGCGATACGGTCAGGCGGGATCCGGTACTTTACATCATGCAGCTGTTTCCCTCCGGACACAGTCAGCATATCTGTCCCGCCGCCCCGAATGTCCGCACCCATGGCATTTAAAAAATTGCAGAGATGCAGGATCTCAGGCTCACGTGCACAGTTTCTGAACACGCTGACACCATCTGCCAGCACTGCCGCCAGAATTGCATTTTCCGTAGCCCCGACGCTGGATTTGGAAAAAGTCATATCAACCGGATGGATCTTTGCACAGACTGCATGCAGTATCCCTTCGTTTTCCTCAATTCTGGCCCCCATCTCCTGCAGCAGTTTCAGATGCAGGTCAATCGGCCGTTTCCCGATCGTACACCCTCCCGGATATGAGATTTTGATGCATCCGGTACGCCCCAGCATACTGCCCATCAGCACAATGGAAGATCTCATTCGGTTGGCATATTCTGAGGGCACGTACGTTTTATCAATGTTTGTACAGTCGAGCATCAGTGTATTTCCATCCCAGGCCGTCACGGCACCGAGTTCTTTTAAGATCGCTTCCATGCACAGTACATCTGTGATTTTTGGACAATTATAAAGCGTTGTAATTCCCTGATGCAGAAGCGCGGCCGCCATGACCGGCAGTGCCGCGTTTTTGGATCCCTGTATGTATACAAAACCGGAAAGAGCGCTTCCTCCTTCAATTCGAATACTCTGCAATCGGCACACTCCCCATTTCAGTTATAAATTATTGTATTCAGTCCGCCTCCGATTGGTTACAGAAATTCCTGTTTTTCGTAACGGCTCACGGCGAGCGCAAGCCCCATCTCCCCCAGCAGAAACAACACCGAGGTCCCCCCGTAGCTGACAAAAGGCAGTGTGATTCCAGTATTGGGAATCGTGTTTGTCACCACGGCGATATTTAAAATAACCTGAATTGCCATATGCCCCATGATTCCGGAGGCTATCAGTGATCCCAGCAGATCCGGCGCATGGGTGGCGATCACCATCAGCCGCCAGATCAGAAAACCAAAGATCAGCATCAGAAGTATTGCTCCGATCAGCCCGGTCTCCTCACAGATAATGGAAAATATCATATCATTCTGCGCCTCAGGCACGAAACCCAGCTTCTGCAGACTGCTTCCCAGTCCCTTTCCGAAGATTCCCCCGCTCCCGATCGCATAGAGACCCTGGATTGTCTGGAACCCCTTATCATAGCTCTCCGGATCCCTCCAGACGGCCAGACGTTCCAGACGGTAACTCTCCAGACTCAGAAACACAGTGATAAAGGCGATTCCTGCCCCTCCGATGCCGATAAACTGCATATATTTTGGATTTGATACAAAGATGAGAATGACCCCGATTCCCAGAATGATGATCGCGGTACTCAGGTTATTGGTCCCGACCAGCCCCACAATCGGAAGGACAGCCAGCATGACGCTCGCCATAAACCAGATACTGGTCATCTTTCCTTTATATTTACTGATGTGGTACGCCAGAAACAGAATCACGGCTACTTTCGCGAACTCAGACGGCTGAAACGAAAGAGGTCCCAGCGACAGCCACCGTTTCGAACCGTTGTATTCATCTCCGAACAGCAGAACTGCCAGTGACAGCAATATTGAGATCAGGTAAAGCGGTGTTGCGAACCGTGCAACGATATGATAGTCAATTCCTGCCACCACATAAAGTACAAGAAACCCGAGCGCCGTCGCAAACAACTGCTTTTTAAAGTAATACGCGGGATCATGAAATTTGACGCGTCCGTTGTACGTGCTCGTGCTGTAGAGCAGCACCAGGCCTGTCAGTACGAGCAGTATAACAAGCACCAGCAGCGTAGCATCCAGCTTTTTCTTTTTATTACCTTCCATCGGCCACCGCTTTATCTTTTTCTCTCATTCTATGAATGATTCTGTGAAAATATAATACAGGGACAGGCCAATTCTGATATGAATTGGTCCGCCCCTGTCAATGACAAGCCTGCTGCCTGCAGCTTTTCGGACATGCCGCAGCAGACTACAGCTCATATACGTATTTCTTGAACATGTCTCCGCGCTGCTCATAATTATCAAACTGTCCCCAGCTCGCACATGCCGGCGAGAGCAGCACTGCATCTCCCGGATTTGCCTTCTCCGCACAGATTTTCACCGCTTCTTCCAGTGAGTCCGCCAGAATGGTACTGGTAAAACCGCACGCATGCGCTTCCCGCTCTATCTTTTCCCGCGTCTGTCCGATCAGGACCAGATACCGCACTTTCCCATCAAAGGATTGAATCCATTCCGTGTATTCCGACTGTTTGTCATACCCGCCGCCGATCAGCAGAGTCGGACGTTCCATCGCCTGTATCCCTTTTATGGCTGCATCCGGATTCGTACCCTTGGAGTCATTGTAGTAGACGACACCGTTTTTTTCGGTCACGTACTCGATCCTGTGTTCCACCGCTTTAAAATTTTGAATCGTATTTCGTATACTCTCGATTGGAACCCCGGCGTATAATGCGATCGCAGCCGCAGCCATCACATTCTCATGGTTGTGACGCCCCGGTAGTTTCAGGTCTCTGACCTTCGTGACCATGACCTCATCATTCCCCCTGCGGAACACGATCCCTCCGTCCTTCAGGAAAATCCCCTGCTCCAGTTCCCTGAGACTCGAAAAGAATACCACCTGCATCCGTTCCTTCAGTTCCTCTCCGAACGGCCGGAGAATTTCATCTTCATAGTTGAGGACACAGACATCATTTTTCCCCTGGTTCGCCGTAATCAGTTCTTTGACCCTTATGTACTCTTCCATCGTATGATGGCGGTTCAGATGATCTTCCGTAATATTCAGGACAGCGCTCACCTGAGGTGCAAAATCCTGTATCGTCTCCAGCTGAAAACTGCTGATCTCAGCCACCGTCACCGCATCTTCCGTCATCTTAAGCGCCGCCGATGTGTATGGTGTCCCGATATTCCCCACGACATAGACTTCCGGGAAATAATCCTCCATGATCTTTCCTGTCAATGCTGTTGTCGTCGTCTTCCCGTTCGTACCGGTGATCGCAAGTACCCGTCCTCTGCTCATCTGGTAAGCCAGTTCCACTTCGCCCCAGACCGGAATCTTGTTTTCTCTGATCCGGATCACTTCCGGTATATCTGTCGGAACACCCGGACTCAGAACAGCCAGTTCAACGGAGGCAAGTACTTCATCCGGCAGCTGACCGAGTACGATCTCTGTTTGTTCCGTCTGTTCCAGCCTGTCCAGAATATCCTCCCTGGACGCATTTTCATTTCCATCATAGATCACCGGCACTGCCTGTACCCTGTGCAGAAGATCAGCCGCTCCGATTCCACTGATGCCGGAGCCAAATACCAGCACTCTTTTTCCTGTTAACTTCATTTTCATACTCCTTTATATCGCAAGCAGCGCTATCAGACACAGAATCGCTGTGATGATAGAGAACACTGCTACCACTCTGGTTTCCGACCATCCGCAGAGCTCAAAGTGATGGTGAATCGGCGCCATTTTGAAGATCCTCTTACCGCCTGTCTTTTTAAAATAGGTAACCTGTATCATCACAGAAGCCACCTCCACCAGATAGATCAGCCCTACAATGAGAATAAACAGCGGCATCTGAAGCATATACGCCGTCCCCGCCACGAACCCGCCCAGGGCAAGTGAACCCGTATCCCCCATAAAAACACGCGCCGGAAATACATTGAAGAGCAGAAACCCGAGCAGGCCTCCCACTACGGCACAGGTGATCGGTTCGATACCGCTGTGATTACCGATCGCAACGACGGTAAAGAATGTTGCGACCATTACAGTCACGCTGGATGCCAGCCCGTCCAGTCCATCCGTGAAATTGACGCCGTTCACCGTCCCGATCACCGCAAGGAACATCAGCGGAATGGCCAGCCATCCGATATCCAGGTAGCTGCCGCCCGAAAACGGTACGAGAAGCGTCAGTTTCACATCCGTAAACAGTATCATATATACTGCAAAGACAGCCGTCACGATAATCTGTAAAAACATCTTCTGCATCGGCAGAAGCCCGTCAGAACGCCGCAGAACAACTTTCAGATAATCATCCAGAAACCCGATCAGCCCGAATCCCAGGGTCAAAAATAGGATCGGAATAATATTGGGGTAGTCTCTGACATAAAACAGTGAGGTCACTGTTGTCGCGATCAGAAAGATGAGTCCCCCCATCGTCGGAGTACCCGCCTTCTTTAAATGAGACTTCACGCCATCCTCCCGCTCCGTCTGTCCAACTTTCAATTTTCTCAGAAACGGAATGATGACGGGTGCCAGCACCACGCTGACAACAAACGCAATTATTACCGGAATGACTGCTTTAAAATCCATAATCCACCTCATTACATTCTTTTGTTTATCTCCGCGGGAGCCGAATACCCGGCAGCATACTGCGGGGTATCTGACTCCGGATGCCCGGCGGCATCCTCAAACAGTATAATGCCTTTTCACAGAATAATCAACTGTTTTGGCTGTCTCCGGTCTCCTTTGTGGCGCTTTGTTTTTCTATTTTCAGGTAAGGCAGCACATTCTCAAAAATATCCCGCATAACCGGTGCCGCGATTGTACCGCCGTAATAGACGCCCTGCGGATTGTGAATGATACAGATCCCAAGAACCCTGGGATTCTCTGCAGGCGCAAACCCGAGAAACGAGGAGATATAGATATTGGCACTTCTGGGCAGTGTCTGGGAAGTCGCCGTCTTTCCGCCGATCGTATACCCTTCAATATAGGCATTTTTCCCCGATCCTTCCGATACTACTTTTTCAAGAATATACCGCATTGTCTCCGATGTCTCAGCAGACACGATGTGTTCCTTCGTCTTATACTCCAGTTTCTCGATCAGTACCCCGTCGTCATCCCGCACCTCGACGCCAAAATGCGGGGTCACCCGCGTTCCTCCGTTGACAAGCGAACTTGCCGTCGTCGCCAGCTGGATCGGTGTAATCTGGAAGGACTGGCCGAAGGAGATCGTCGCAAGCTCCACCAAGCCTACATTTTCTTTTTTATGCATGATTGTCGCCGCCTCACCCGGCAGGTCAATTCCGGTTTTTTCAAGAAGTCCAAACTGTTTGAAGTATTTATAGAAATTGTCTACACCGAGACGCAGCCCAACATCGATAAACACGGGATTGCAGGAGTTCTCAGCTGCCTGCAGAAATGTCTCAGCCCCGTGCCCCGTACGCTTGTGACAGTGGATTCTCCTGTCTTCCACAACTCTGAACCCAGGGCAGCTGAACGTATCGTCAAGTGTCACGACCCCCTCTTCCAGTCCCGCCGAAGCCGTGATGATCTTAAACGTGGACCCCGGCTCATACGTATCGTTGATGCATACATTCCGCCACATCTGATTGCGCAGGTCCTGTATCTGTTCTTCACTCTTTCCGGACGTATCGGTGCCCTCAGGCAGTGTGAACGGGTCATTCAGATCAAACTCAGGCACATTTACCATCGCATAGATCTCCCCGTTCTGAGGATTCATCAGCAGGATCGAGACACGGTCAGCCTCCTTTTCCTCCATGACTTTAAGCGCCGCCTGCTGGACGTACTTTTGAATATTATAGTCCATGCTGATATGCAGATTGTATCCGGCAACAGCCTCCACCCTGCTCTCACCGATCTCATCCACCTCCACGCCTCTGGCATCCGTGGTCGTCAGGATCTTGCCGTTGATCCCTTCCAGAACAGAATCATATGCCACCTCCAGCCCGATGATTCCCTGGTTGTCACCTCCCGTAAAGCCGAGCACGCGCGATGCGACTTCGTCATACGGATAAAACCGTTTAAAATCTTCATCCACTTTTACCCCTGCCAGGTTATATTCACGGATCTTGTCTCCGGTTTCCTTCGGCACATTCGTCTTGATCCGTTCAATGGAACTTACCTTCTCCACGCGCTTTGTGGCCTCTTCCTGCGTTAATCCGAGTTCCGTCACCAGCATGCTGATCACTTTGTCTTTTTCCTTGATCTGGCTGTGAATCACGGATATCGTACACACCGCGCGATTATCGGCGAGTACCACCCCCTTGCAATCAATGATTTTGCCCCTCGCCGCTTTAATATCACGTTCGCGCTCATGCAGCTCATCCGCTTTGCGGGCATAGTAATCGGAACGCACGACCATCAGATAGACCAGGCGTCCGGCCAGCCCCAGAAGCATCAGAATACATGCCAGAAATACAATGACTGTTTTCTTCTTGTTATAAGTCTTATTCTTCCGCACAAAAACCTCCGGATACCCCGTTATTTCACTTTATGGGGGACCCGAAGGCTTTAACACATCTTTTTTGTATTTTCAGGAGAACGGAATAAAATACCGGAGTTCGCGATCCGGAAATACATCCGGATGAAACATTGCCGAAAGATCCTGTGCCACCTGATCCGGCTGGTCGGCACTCATCCAGAAGGAATTATCAAGCTGCCAGACCGCTCCATCCTGAACAGCTTTCAGATCCTCCAGTACAGGCGCTTCCGCCAGTACCGACGCCATGTCCGGTGTGAAATCCGGCGTTGTCGAATAGATCAGAATATCTGCATCCTCAGACCGGGCATAGAATTCTTCCAGTGATATCTGCGTATCCGCTGCCTCTATATCTTTAAAAATATAATCGCCGCCGGCATCTTCGATCATATCGGCGATCCAGCCCTCACCGGACGCCACGTATACTACACCGTCAAACAGGCTTCCGTAAGATACCGTGGGTCTGTCCTCACCGGCAATCTTCTCCTTCATCCGTTCAATACTTGCCGCGGCTTCCTGTATCACCGCCTCACCCGTTGTATCTTCGTTATAGAAGGCGGCAATAAATCGAAGCCAGTCCAGCCTGCCCATATAAGTCGTCTCCATATATTCATTATCCACGGCATATGGTATCCCGAGTTCCTCAAACTTCTCAATCACTCCGGTCTGGGGATTGCTTCCCGTATAGACAAATACAAGTTCCGGATCCATGCTCTGTATCAGTTCATAGTCGGGTTCTCCCATATCTCCCCCGACATCCCGGATCTGTCCGTCGTCAAATCTCTGTACGACCTCATCGATCGTCCAGGTCTCTCTGGCTCCGGCCACTCCTGTGATTGACTTCCAGATTTCTTCACTGTCAAGCGCCTGCAGCATACAGACCTGTGTTGTGGACATATACACCACACGCTCCACAGGGGTACGGACCACCATCTCGTCTGCAGCTTCCCCGGGAATCTCAGCCTCCCTTGGTACCAGATACATTTTTCGCCCTTCAGCATCCGTCACCAGCTTAACACCGTCATCGAGATATTCGATCGAAAAATCAGAGGTGTAGGGATCTTCTTTGCCAGTCTGTTCCTGCACGGCATCTTCCTTTTTTTCCTGTTTCCCGCAGCCCGTGATCAAAACAGCCATACACAACGCTGCAAGTACAAAATATCCTGCTTTTTTCATCTAAACTCCTCCCAGATCCTGCTGATCTTTTCTATGATGCCTGTCACATAATGTTCCATCAGACTTTCTCCGCCGTTCTCTGCTCTTTTTTCTTTCTTGCCCGAAAGACCCATATCCAGCCTGTCAAGCAGCTCCTGTGCCGTCTCAAAGGCTTCCCCTGGCTCTATCATTCCCCAGTCCAGCTGATCTGCCAGATGCACATACAGAGACGTATACAGCACACAGGTCCCTTCATCGTCGATTGTCTGCAGGATTCTGTCAAATGATTCCCGGGACATCCCACTCTCCCCGGCTCTGCGCTGATAAGCCCCCCACAGAGAGTTTTCCGTCACTCCAAATCTGCCCAGACGCCTCAGCACCGCATGCTGATGTGCCGGACAAAGACCGGTCTCCAGAAACAGCGCCTCCTTCACAGACTCCAGCACCGCGAGACCGATCAGTTCCCCCAGTTTACTGTGCTTGCCGGCATCGGAAAATGCAATGTCCGCTCCGGGTTCTGTGATGATCACCGCTCCGTCCGTTCCCGAACCGGTGGCGATGCCCGCGGAATAAAGGCTGGGCGCCAGCAGTTCCTGCAGCGCCGCCGCCTTTGCCTCGGTACAGACCATCAGTGCCTGCAGCATGGCGCTGTCACTCAGTCCTGCATTGATATTCAGAAAAATGTTGATCGTGCCTGGCGAAACTTCATCATATCCGCCTTCTGTCTCATACCACGAAGCTGGATCGCCGGCGCGGCCGCCGTTGACATCAACACCCGCCGTCACCAGTGCGGAAACTGTCAGCTCCCTGTAGGTTTTGACTTTTACCACGGTATGTTCCATTGAGGCAGCCGTCCCAAGCCCTGTCGAGCATTCTGCTTTGAGTCCAAGCTCTTCTGCCGCCAGCGCCATATGTTCCGGATACGTGGCCGCACGCAGCCGGCACTCCCCGGTGTCCGCCTCTTTCATATCAAGATTAAACGCCGCCGTGAGATGTTCGCTGAATCCTCCGCCCAGCGGACCGGTGCTCAGTACTCTCCGTTTTCCTGCAAAACGGATCACTGTGGCACTTTGCAGGCTTATCATCTGGTCTGATCCAAACTGTTTCATATCCTCACCTACGCAAATTTCCTGAATGGCTTTTCTGCACTCTGATGTTTCAGGTTTTCCAGTACCTCAGCTATACTGCTGCAGAAAACCAGATCCTTGCATACAGCCGAAAACAGACGGCTGCTCTCTTTTGGATCCCTCATGGACAACACGGTACTGCCGTTTATCACAGCCTGTGTGATCAGCTCCAGATTCCTCCGGTTCATGGACCCGCATGGAAAACCGGAATCGATCACAAAACGGCAGTGTTTCATTCTTTCGGCTGCCTGTCTCAGATGAATCGCGGATACCGGTTCAAATGCCTCCTCCTGCACAACATGAGTACAGATCGCGCGCGCTATCTGGGCATCCACATCGTTCTCATGCAGCACACCGCTCGCAGTTCCGTATCCGCCCCTCTCCAGGCTCCTGTACAGCGGAATCGCAGTACCGCAGCCCGGAACTACAAAGACTTCTTCCTCATAGTTTCCGGTCAGCTCCACGCTTCCAAGCAATTCATTGTACCTGGCACCCTTTACATTGTACAGTTCCTGCAGCGTGCCGCTTCTGATCACATCCTCCGGCGCACCCTGTGCGATCACTTTTCCATCCTTGACCATCAGCAGAGTCTGGCAGCCTTTTGCAGCAAGGTCAATATCATGCAGAGAAAGGATTGCGGTAATCCCGAGCGTACGGCAGAGATTATTTAAAATCTGTATGATTTCAACTTTGTGGTGAATATCCAGATGGCTGGTCGGCTCGTCGAGTATGATCAGTTCCGGCTGCTGCACAAGCGCCCGGGCGATCATCACTTTCTGCTTTTCACCGTCGCTGAGCTCACTGTAATATCGCTCCGCCAGATGCTCTACTCCCACCTGTTCAAACGCCCCGTTGATGACCTCATAGTCTTCCTTTTCCAGCTTTCCCCAGAAATTCGTATGGGGATAGCGTCCCATGGAGACGAGTTCATATACCGTCATCAGCGCAGGGGCGGACTGTTCCGTCAGCACCACCGCCAGCTTTTTTGCGAGTGCATTTTCCCGCAGGCTGCTGATATCTGTCCCGCCAATCTGCACGGTCCCTGAGACGGGCGCAAGCAGGCCTGAAAGCGTACGCAGAATAGTGCTCTTGCCCGCCCCGTTGGGACCGAGGAGGCAGATCATCTGTCCTTTCAATCCTTCCAGATTCACTCCCTCCACCACAGTCTTATTCTCATAGCCTGCATTCACCTGAACTGCATTTACAATCAATTCATTCTTCATCTTATATCAGCCTTTCTATAGTTCCTGACCCTTCTGGCGGATCAGGAGGAATACTACCAGCGGCGCTCCTACGACCGAAGTCAGCGCACTCAAAGGAAGTTCAACCGGGCTGAGCAGCAGCCTGGTACCCAGATCGCAGATTCCTGTCATCAGCGCCCCGCAGATGCAGACAGCCGGCAGCACAACTCTGTTATCGGAAGTCTTAAGGAGCATGCGTACAATATGCGGGACAGCAAGTCCGACAAAAGAAATCGGTCCTGCAAAAGCAGTTACAAGTGCTGTCAGCACACTGGAAATGAACACAATCATAATGCGGAAACGCTGTATTCTCACACCCATCGATTTTGCATAGCGCTCCCCCAGCATCATACTGTTCAATGATTTACCCATGAAGAGAGCTGCAGCCAGAAACGGAATCCCGACCACATAAAGCACGGCTACCTGCTCCCATGTAATTCCGGCAAAGCTTCCGAGTGACCAGCGATAGAAACCCGTCACCTTCTCCTTATCGGCCAGCGCGGAGAGCATGCTGGTCACGGCACTGCAGACAAATCCTGCCATCAGCCCGATGATCAGCAGCGTCGATATACTTTTCACTTTTCTGGAAGCCCAGATGACACAGAGCATGACCGCCATTGCGCCGATAAATGCACCTGCGACCATTCCCATCGGAGGTATGCTTTTCATCCCGAAGCTGAATCCTCCGAGCGTCACAAGTCCGACAAACAGTGTGGAACCCGATGAAATGCCCAGCACATACGGTTCTACGATCGGATTGTTGAAAAACACCTGCAGCAGTACGCCTGCGGCGGCAAGGGCAGCTCCCCCAATGACGGTAGCGAGCGTTCTCGGGAGCCTGATGTTCTGTACAATCGCACGGTTTGTCTCCGCCACATCCGGACTCCCGGTAAAAATCCCCAGGATTTCACTCATGGATATTGACACCGATCCGAGTGCAATATTCAGTAAAAAGACAACCACCGCCGCGGCTGCGAAAATTCCCAGCAGCATTACTCTGCGTGAATGATTCTCATTGGTTTTCAAACTTACTTTCCCTCCTCTTATATCAGAAAAATCCCGTATTGAGGATTTCTTCTCAATACGGGATCGCTATCATCCTTTTACCGTACCTCCTGAATTCGAAGAGTCCTGTACGCCTTATCATACCGTGTGTTCTGACTTATACATCAACATGATTCTCCGCCTTCCCGAATACTCTCAGTGGCCGAACTTTTCGTTCCCGGAAAATCACTCCGTAATTACAGCAGCGCTCCTGTGCGGGATTCTCACCCGTCTTCCTGGCCTGTACGTTCCCAAACGGCCCGCATCAGCCAAAACGGCATCATAGTGTTTTTTATCATTATATTTTCTTGGGCTCAATATGTCAACTGTCGGATTTTTCCGCTGTTAATTCTCCAGTCCTGCCTCTTCATTGGTAACTCCGTCGTCCGTCTGTGTATTTCCGCCTTCAACATCTTCATCGTCCTCCAGCGGCTCCGGAACAGAAGTATCGGAGACACCCTCTGAAGTGCGGTCCTCACCTTCCATATCAAAGATCTCTTCGAGTGAGATGCCATCGTCAGCTGATTCCCCATCCGTTCCTTCATCCGGAAAAATATTCATATAGGGCAGAATCTCCGACATGATATTGTGTGCGAGATACTGCGCATAAGTGCTGATCGACTGAATCTCTACATTCGGTTCGTCCACAACGGTGTATATCACCACCTGCGGATCGTCAAGCGGTGCAAAGCCGACATACGAAATCAGATATTTGCCATTTCCCCGCGGAATCTTCTGAGCCGTACCGGTCTTTCCTCCCATGCTGTATCCATCCACCTTGGCATATTTTCCGGTACCATTGCTTGCGACAACCGCACCCATGTATTCCCTGATATGAGCTGATACTTCTTCAGACACGGTCTGTTTCATAAGTACAGGTTCTACGTTTTTTATGACTGCACCATCGCTGTTGAGAACCTTGCTCACGATATGCGGCTGATAATAATATCCCCCGTTGATCACAGAGCAGATGGCAGCCGTCTCCTGAATCATCGTGCAGGTATATCCCTGCCCGAAAGACGATGTGGCAAGTTCCGTCTGCCCCATCGTATCTGTTGTATGCGTAATACCGGATGCCTCGCCCGGCAGATCGATGCCTGTCCTTAATCCAAAGTTAAAGACATTCTGATAGCGGATGAAATCCTCCACGCCCATCTTCTCCGCCATTTGCATCAGTGCTGAATTGCAGGAATTTTTCATTACCTCCGACAGGGTCTGCGTCTCATGGGCTCCGGGATAGACGGAACATTTGATCGTCTCACCGGCGACCACCTCATATCCCCCGCAGTAAAAGGTATCATCGTAGGAGATGTCCCCGCTCTCAAGAGCTGCCGCCACAGACATCGGTTTCACCGTGGAGCCAGGCTCATACGCATCGCTGATACAGTAGTTTTTCCAGATGCCGTTCAGGTTATCCAGCATGGTCTCATTTGACATTTTGTCAATCTCTTCCTGCGCATAGAATGGGGTCAGATCCCTCGGATTATTGAGATCATAGGGATCCGAACTGCCCATTGCCAGAATTTCTCCTGTATTGGGATTGGCAACCACGACGCCCACATTTTTGGCGCCTTTTGCGCCGTTCGGACCATTTGCAAGCCCATCCATCAGATCCTTAATGTATTTTTCCACCGTTTCCTGAATATTGACGTCAATCGTTGTAACCACACTGTTTCCGCTCTGCGGCTCAATAATTGTCTGTTCCACGTCGGCATCCGAATTAAAGTACCCGTACTGCCTGCCGTTTACCCCGTTCAGCGTACTGGAATAATATCCCTCGATCCCCCAGTCAGCCGTGTTTCCCGAATAGGTGAATCCGATCACGTCACACGCAAGCGAATTCAACGGGTATGTGCGCAGATAATCTTCTTCGAACCATACCCCTTTCACATTCTGGCGCTCGGTGAGCTCATCCTTGGTCATTTCCTTTTCTTCCGTATCACAGTAGTCTTCAAAATCCTTTTTGTCTGTGATGGAAAGTTCTTTTTTCAGAATCTGGTACTGACTGGATTTTGTCTCTTCATCGGTCAGTTTTGCACGGACCATCTCCTCATCGAGTCCCAGAACTTCTACAAGTGCCTTTATGGTCGGTTCCAGATATTTTTCGTTGGAATTGACAACCTTGCAGTCCAGGATCACATTGTATACCTTTTCGCTCGTCGCCAGGATCGTGCCGTTCTTGTCCAGGATATCTCCACGCTTAAACGGTATCACACGGCTGTCATACTGCTGCTGTGACTGCGTAAGTACCTGCTTTTTGTAGCGCTCGCCGCTGGTAGCATTGATATATGTGATTCTGATTGATAAACCTACTAAAGCCAGTATGACCGCCCCAAATGACCATACCAGCTTTTTCCTCATACTGCTATTCAATTTTCGTTCTGTAAACGCTTTGTAAACGCGCCTTGTTTTTCTTGTTCTTTTTGGTCTTCTCGCCACTGTCTCACCTACTCCGTGCCAGGCACATCCTGATACTGACGCACGTAACTGTTTCCAGCCGTATCATACGTCATGATCTGTTCTTCTGTCGGATACTGCATGCCCAGCTTATTGATTGCTGTGTTTTTTACACTCTCCAAGTCCACGGAAGCCATAACGGTATTATAAAGCGCGTCATTGTCAGCCTTCAGCGTACTGAGCTCAGACTCCTGTCTGGCCATCGCCTGCAGCTGTGACGTGAGTTCTGCCCGCCTCTGAAGATATGACACACACAGAAACAGCGTGATAACTGAGATGAGTGCAAGAAACATTACATAACCGCGGCTCATCTGTGTTGCCTTCATACGGTTCTTCTGTGTCGACACACTGACTGCCCTGCCGGCTCTTGACGGCTGTGCCTTCCGGCTTCGCCCCGGCTCATGCCGCTGCGGCATCTCATCCAGTTTGCGCACGGTATTCCCGCTGATATATGACTGTCCTCTGTAATAATCCGATCTCGTTGAATTTACCCTTCTTGATGAATTCGCCATTTATTATCTCCTGACTGTCAAGACTTTTTTCAGGTTTTCTTTCTTTCAAACACACGAAGCTTCGCGCTTTTCGAACGTTTATTGACTTCCATTTCTTCTTCTGAAGGCAATATGGGCCTGCGTGTAATAATCCTCCCCTTCGATACCTTACCGCAGACACAAACCGGAAAATCGGACGGACATGTACAGGGATTTTCATTTCTTCTGAAAATCGTCTTTACAATCCGGTCCTCCAGTGAGTGGAATGTAATAATGCAGATTCTCCCTCCATCGCTCAAAAGATCAATCATACCATCCAAGGAATCCCTCAGCACATCGAGTTCCTGGTTCAGCTCAATGCGGATTGCCTGAAAGGTACGTTTCGCAGGATGTCCTCCGACTGCCCGTATTTTCATCGGAATGGCCCTTTTCACCACTTCCGCAAGCTCCCCTGTCGTGTCAATCGGTGCTTCCTGCCTTGCTTTTACAATATGTTTGGCAATATTTTTTGCAAACTTGTCTTCTCCGTAATCGCGAATGATCCGATACAGATCTTTTTCACTGTAGCCATTCACGATATCTCTGGCTGTTTTGTCCTGGCGCTGGTCCATACGCATATCCAGTGGCACATCCTCCCGATATGTGAACCCTCGCTCTTTCGTATCCAGCTGGTATGAGGACACGCCAAGATCCAGTACAATACCATCAACTTCCCGGATACCAAGGTTTTGTATTTCCCGGACCATGCTGCAATAGTTGCTGCGAATGATCGTCGTGATCTGCTGATAGTCTCTCAGACGGCCGGCCGCAGCCTCTATTGCAGCAGCATCCTGGTCTATACCGATAAACCTCCCCGTGGCAGTCAACAATTTGCATACCTCCAGGGCATGTCCGGCACCTCCCAGCGTACCGTCGACATAAATCCCGTCGGGTTTTACCTTTAGATTGTCAATCGTTTCCTGAAGTAATACTGACTTATGCTTAAACTCCAATTCGATTCTCCTGTGCAGTGTTTTTCCCTTAGATTACGATACCCATATCCTGCATCCCTTCTGCAATGGCATCCATATCATCATAACTGCTGTTTTCCATCCATTTGGTTTTGCTCCAGATTTCAATTCTGGTGATATTTCCAGTAAGTACTACGTCTTTTTCCAGACCAGCAAATTCCCGCAGCGTAGCCGGCACGAGAATCCTCCCCTGCTTGTCCAGTTCACAGACTGTTGCCCCCGCAACAAAGAAACGTGAAAAGGTTCTAGCATTTTTGTTCGTAAGTGGTAAAGCTTTCAGCTTCTCTTCAAAGGCTTTCCATTCGTCCATGGGATAAATTGATAAACATCCGTCCAAACCCTTCGTCAAAACAAACTCCTCTCCCAGGAGTTCACGAAACTTTGCCGGTATGATTAATCTCCCCTTCGTGTCAATTGAATGACTGTACTCTCCCATGAACATAATAATAACCTCTTTCGTCGGAAGTGTATCTCTCCCCTGCACTTCCGGCGGCGCTTTGGAGAGAACTGCCACATTCTCTCCATTCATCACCACCTTTTACCACTTGCCACCACTTATGTTCTTATATTACTCTACTTCCCCCCAAAAAACAAGACTTAAATAATGCTTTTTTAAAGAACTTTTTGTGAAGTTTCCGCGGTTTTTCGACAAAAAAAGAGGAGAAATCGGCCTGATTTCTCCCCTTTATACAAGGTATGCTCTACTCTTTATTTTCATCCACAACATCTAGTGTTTCCGCATTTTTTCTTAATTTTTTACGTTTCCATAAAATGGAAGCTGCTGCCGCCACCACCAGGATACCGGATAAAACCTGAGACACCGGAATCCCCACTCCGGGTATCAGAAGCTGATCCGTGCGCAGTCCTTCGATCCATGCCCGTCCCAGACCGTATCCCATAAGATACAGCAGAAAAACTTCTCCGTCAAACTTCTTCTTTTTCCTGTAAATCAGCAAAAGAATCAGAATACAAAGGTTCCAGGTTCCTTCATACAGAAATGTGGGATGAACCTGAATCATCTCCACGCCTCCCACTGTCTGTACATGCGCCCACATCTGCTGCGTGATCTCATTTTCTCTCACCGCAGATACCGGAAGCTGCATGGCCAGCAGACTGTCGGTATATCCGCCGAATGCTTCCCGATTAAAGAAGTTCCCCCACCTGCCGATAATCTGTCCCAGCAGAAGTCCCGGCGCAATGCAGTCCACCATTCTCATAAAAGACATCTTTTTTACTCTGGAATAGATAAAAACCGCAACTGCCGCTCCGATGATACCGCCGTAAATCGCCAGTCCCCCATGTCTCGTATTAAAAATTTCCAGCAGATTGTCTTTATAATTGTCCCACGCAAATATCACATAGTAGATCCGGGCTCCGACCACACCGGCCACAAGACCGATGATCAGCATGTCCCAATAATAATCTGTATTCTCGCCGACGCGTCTGGCCTCCCTCAAAACCACAAACATCCCAAGCATCATCCCTGTCACAACGATGACACCGTAGTATGCAATGTCTATCCCAAACACCTGAAACGTTTTTCCCACATTGTCAAGATGAATTCCCAGATGCGGAAAGTTGATCGCTGTATCCATTTGCTGTTCACCTTCTTCTTATACATTAAATCGGAATAAAATGACGTCTCCGTCTTTTACCACGTATTCTTTCCCTTCCATTCGTACCAGTCCTTTTTCTCTGGCTCCTGCGTATGACCCGCAGTCCAGAAGATCCTGATAATTGACAACCTCCGCCTTGATAAATCCGCGCTCAAAATCCGTGTGGATCTTTCCTGCCGCCTGCGGCGCCTTTGTTCCCTGTTTGATTGTCCAGGCACGGGTTTCATCCTCGCCGGATGTGAGATAGCTGAGCAGTCCCAGGAGGCGGTAGCTCGCCCTGATCAGTTTCTCCAGGCCGGATTCCTTCAAACCCAGATCTTCGAGAAACATCTTTTTCTCCTCTTCCTCAAGCTCGGCGATCTCCTGCTCGATCTGTGCACAGATCACGAAAACTTCACTGCCCTCTTGAGCGGCAAACTCTCTGACCTGCTGAACATACGGATTGGACGCACCGTCATCTGCCAGATCATCCTCGGCAACATTTGCTGCAAAGATCACAGGTTTCTGGGTCAGCAGATTGTAAGAACTGATCAGCGCCTGCTCCTCATCATCCGCAGCTTCCATTGTCTTGACCGGTTTTCCCGATTCCAGATGTGTTTTCAGTTTCGCAATCGTCACCAGTTCTTTCGCAGCATTCTTGTCATTTCTGGCTGATTTCGCGGTCTTTGCTTCACGGCGTTCCAGTATTTCTAGGTCGGAAAACACGAGCTCAAGTTCAATCGTCTCAATGTCACGCAGAGGATCGATCGTCCCGTCCACATGAACAACGTTGGAATCCTCAAAACAGCGCACGACGTGAACGATCGCATCGACTTCCCGGATATTGGCGAGGAACTGGTTGCCGAGCCCTTCTCCCTTGGATGCGCCTTTTACAAGCCCCGCTATGTCCACAAACTCAATGACTGCCGGCGTCACCTTTTTAGACTGGTAAAAGTCTCCGAGCAATTTCAGTCTGTCATCCGGTACCGGAACGATTCCCACATTCGGATCTATGGTGCAGAACGGATAATTCGCAGATTCTGCGCCCGCCTTAGTCAGTGAATTAAACAGTGTACTTTTCCCCACATTGGGAAGTCCGACAATTCCTAATTTCATTGTAGTTATCTCCTATATTTCAGTTTATCATAATTCTGTAGATTTTATCACAGATACCATCCGGTGTAAATATCCCGCTAATCTCAATCGCGTGACTGGATCATGATCAGGATACCCGTTTTCATGGATACATAAGCATCATCCGCTGTGATCTCGTTGCTCACACCCAGCCCGCTGTCATTTTTCAGCGTGTGATCTGTCAGCGGGTATTTGAATCCACGCAGTGTAAGTCCCTCCGTCTTTTCTCCCAGCGGGAGAAACGAAACGTATGCTCCATACTGCTCTTCTCTTTTCAGCCGGACCTCGCCGCGGATCAGAGAGATCCTGTTGTGTTCATCCAGGATATATGCCGGTATCCCCGCCTCCAGTGCAGGCTTCAGGGAATAGATATTCCCAAGCGTATGGTCCAGTCTCGTCCCGGTAGCCCCAAGCAGCCATATCTGACTGCTCCCGTGTGTAATCGCCTTCTCCAGTGCGATCTGGGTATCTGTTGCATCCTTTACTGGATTGTATTCCCTTATGGGAATCCTGTTATGTGCACGGTATTCCCGGATCACTTCCGCCGGGACACTGTCAAAATCCCCCACAATATAATCCGGACTGATCCTGTGCTCCCACGCAAACAGAAGTCCTCTGTCTGCCGCTATGATGTAATCCGGTTTTTGTTTTTCCATAAAATCAAGGGCAAGATCAGAATTGATATTGCCCCCGCTGATAATCAATGTGTTCACTTTTTGCTTCCCTGTTTCCTATTCATATCGTTTAAATGCTTCCTGGAAGTTTTCGATATTTGCCCGGATATCTCCGCCGAACACTGCAGAACCTGCAACAATAATATTTGCACCTGCTTCCAGCACCTTGTCGATCGTCTTGCTGTTTACGCCTCCGTCGACCTGAATATCCGTTTCCAGTCCCCGAGATTGGATCATTTCCTTCAGATCTTTGATCTTATCTGTGGATTTTTCGATATAGGACTGTCCGCCGAAACCCGGGTTTACGGTCATCAGAAGCACCATATCCAGTTTATGCAGCACATATTCCAGCTGGCACAGCGGTGTCGCCGGATTGAGCGCAACGCCTGCTTTGCAGCCTGCCTTATGGATATCTGAGATACATCCTTCCAGATGTCTGCACGCCTCTGCATGTACCGTGATCATATCGGCGCCTGCTTTTGCGAAGTCATCGATGTAGCGGTCTGGATTGGAAACCATAAGGTGCACATCGAAAAACAGTCCGCTCTCTTTGCGAATGGACGCAATCACCGGCATACCAAACGAGATGCTCGGAACAAAATCCCCGTCCATCACATCGATATGCAGCCACTTCACTCCCGAATCCTCAATCATTTTCAGCTGTTCTCCCAGACGGTTAAAGTCTGCCGACAGCATAGATGGTGACAGTTGATACATACTTAATACCTCCTCTTTTCCCTTTCTTTTAGTTCCTCAAACAGCTCCCTGTAATCCGCATATCGTATGGAGCTGATCTTTTTCTCTTCCACTGCACGGCGTACCGCGCAATCCGGTTCTGAGATATGCACACAGCCCTGAAATCTGCAGGCCTCCTCATACGGACGAAATTCCATGAAATACTCTTTCAGTTCTTCCTTATCCATATCTTCCACTGTCAGTGCGCTGAAACCCGGTGTATCCATCAGATACGTGTCTGTGTCAATCTGAATCAGCTGGGCATGGCGGGTCGTGTGGCGTCCGCGCCTTAGCTTGCGGCTGATCTCACCAGTCTCCATATACACTTCTTTCTGAAGAAGATTGGTAATCGATGATTTTCCCACCCCCGAAGGGCCGGCAATGACCGTGGTCTTCCCTCCAAGTACCTCCCGTATCTCCTCGATCCCTTCCTCCAGGCGTGCACTCGTAAGAATGACCCGGTATCCGCAGGACGCATATGTCTCATAGAGCAGACGGAGTTCCTCCTCTGTTGCCATCTCTTTTTTATTAAAGCAGATGGTCGTCCGGATCCCCTGGCATTCCATCATGATCAGAAAACGATCCAGCAAAGAAAAACTGGGCCTTGGGTTCTCGATCGCGAAAATCACCATGGCCTGGTCAATGTTTGCGGCCGCCGGACGAATCAGCTCGTTTTTGCGCGGATGAATCCCGACGATGGTACCGGTCTTTTCAGATTCTTCCAGCACTTCAACCTCAACCTCATCCCCGACCAGCGGTTTGATTTTTTCTTTCCTGAATATGCCTTTCGGCCTGCACTCATAGACCCCGGCTCCCGCTACGGAAACATAGTAGAAGCCGGCAATTCCTTTCATTATCCTTCCACGTATCATACGTATTATGACTCGGTAAACGGAACGGTATACTGTGCCCGCTGAACGTAATCGCCATCCACCAGTTCATAGAGGTAGACTGTCCCGGTGTCCACACCGTCGGCACCTGTGATCTCCACATTATACGGGAAGGAGATCGTGGCACCCTCAACGATCGGTGTCGTCACAGTCTCACCGTTAACATTCTGTACAAGTTCCAGTTTTACTGCTCCGCCGGAGTAGTTGCTCGGCTCACCCAGGCGTTTGCTGCAAGCCCATGTTCCGCTGTATGTGCCTGCCTGTGAATCACTGCCGTCCGGCGAATCGTTCTGCAGCGGCGTATTGTTCGTGGCATCTGCCCGGTTCACGCTGATCGTGATCTCAGTTCCGCTGTTCACTCTGGTGCCCGATGAGATGCTCTGCTCATAAACCTCACCTTCGCCCACGGAGCTGCTCGTTCCCGTCTCGACCGTCACGATCAGTCCAAGATTCTCAAGTGTTGCCTTTGCGTCTTCCTCAGAGATTCCTCTGACACTTGGTACTGTTACTTCCACATCCGATGCTCCCTTGCTGACAACCAAAGTTACGGTATCACCGACATTCACCGATGTTCCTACATCCGGACTGACAGAGATGACGCTGCCAATCGCAACATCCGCACTGTAATCCTGCTGTACACTCGTCTCAAGACCCATATCACGGAGGGCCGCTTCTGCATCCGCCTGAGGCTGCCCGACAATATTCGGTACTGTAAGCTGAGCGCTTCCCGTACTCAGGGTATATTCTATCGTTGTATGTTTCTGAACTTTGGAACCTGCCGCTTCACTCTGACGCATTATCTGACCTTTCGCATATTCATCGGATGGTTCCTCCGCTACTTTTTTGAGGCCGATTCCCGTATCCTTGAGTGCTTCTTCCGCCTCTGCCACGGTCTTTCCCCGCAGCTCCGGCACTTCTACCATGTCCTCATCGTCAGACGTCTCATCATCCTGATTGTCCTGATTCTCTTCAATCTGCTGCGGTTCTTTCTTCTTGTCAGAACCGAATTTAAAGATACCCGCAGCGGTTCCGATAAAATAGATCAGGATGCAGATGATGATCGCGCCGATGATAAATCCGCCGATGGTCATCGCTTTTTCAAGCTTGCTGCTGATGCCGCCCTCGTCATCCTCGTCGTCATCCTCGTACTCATCTTCATCATCATCGTCATAGATGACCGGCTGTTCCTGGTACGGCTTATCCTGTGCCTCTGTCTTTCCTTCTTTGATCGCATCCAGCTCTTCCTGTGAAATGCGTACAGTCTGTGCGTGGCTCGAGAGCGGCGCCAGCTGTACAAAGGTCCCGTTCGGGTCAACCAGCGAGTGCTTCAGATCTTCGATCACTTCCGACAGGTTGTTGTATCTGCGGTCGACACTCTTCTGTGTACATTTTAAGATGATCTGTTCCAGGCTGAACGGCAGATCCGGCGTATATTTTGACGGCGGCACCATTTCCTCCTGCAGATGCTTGATGGCAATCGCAACAGACGTATCTCCGTCGAACGGTACCCGCCCCGTAACCATCTCATACATTGTGACACCCAGTGAATAGATATCACTTTTTTTATCGCTGTATCCTCCGCGCACCTGTTCCGGAGAACTGTAATGCACAGAAACCATCACATTCGACGTGATCGTGTTGGAAGATACGGCCCTCGCAATGCCGAAATCGGACAGTTTTACCTTTCCGTCCGTGGAAATAATGATATTCTGCGGTTTGACATCGCGGTGTACAATGTCGCTGTTATGAGCAGCTTCCAGCCCCAGCGAAACCTGAATCGCAATACTGGTCGCCTCTTTGACGCTTAATTTACCCTTCTTTTTTATATAATCCTTTAACGTAATGCCTTCCACCAGCTCCATCACGATAAAGTTAACGCCTTCATCCTCTCCGACATCATATACGTTGACAATATTCGGATGTGCAAGGCCGGCTGCCGCCTGCGCCTCTTTCCTGAACTTTGCAACAAATGATTTGTCATCCCGGAATTCCGGCTTCAGAACTTTAACCGCCACGAGTCTGTTCAGCTTATGATCACGCGCTTTATAGACATCGGCCATTCCACCGGTGCCGATCTTGCTGATAATCTCGTAACGCTCTACTAGAATCATTCCCTCTTTTAACATTCTCTCACCTCTTTTTTAAATGGTTCAACCACAATGACTGCAATATTATCTCTGCCGCCGTTATCATTCGCCCTGTGCATCAGTGCTTTTGCGGGATCTTCCCCATCCCCGCACGAAGTCAGTATTTCGAATATCTCATCGTCGGTAAGCATACCGGACAGTCCGTCGGAACACATGATAATCCTGGCATTATCCTCCAGCTTGACGTCAAAGAAATCAATTGCCACATCCGGCCCGGTCCCAAGAGCCCGGGTGATGATATTGCGGTCCGGATGATTACGGGCCTGCTCCTGGCTGAGCTCGCCCATGCGTATCATCTCCCCTACCAGAGAATGATCTCTGGTCACCTGTTCCATTTTATCACCGGCCACATACAGCCGGCTGTCCCCAACATTTGCAACATAAACATATCGCCCCACAACAGTTGCTGCAACGATTGTAGTACCCATGCCCTTGAGTTCTTCATTTTTGGAAGCCTGATCCAAAAGCTGTTCATTCGCAGTTTCAATCGCACTGCGGATGATTTTTATTGGATTGAAGTTAATATCCTGCTTCACTGCTTCCACCAGCACCTTCACTGCAAAGCTGGAAGCAAAGTCACCTGCATTGTGTCCTCCCATCCCGTCTGCCACCACAAAAAGATTCGGAAGATTTCCTATCGGCTGTTCAGATGTATATATGTAGTCCTGATTTATTTGTCGAACCTGCCCAACATCTGTAACAGAAAATGCTTTCATTCCCCACACTCCTTTTAGTTTTGATCAAGATAGCTTTTGCGCAGCTGGCCGCAGGCCCCGTCAATATCTCGCCCCATTTCTCTTCTAATAGTAACATTAATTCCGTATTTTTCAAGCTTATTTTTGAATTTCTCCACATCTTTTTTGTCAGATTGCACAAAACTGCGTTCCCTGATCGGGTTCACCGGAATCAAATTCACATGGCAGTTCAGGCCTTTTATTTTCTCCGCCAGCTCATCGGCATCCTGCTGACTGTCATTATTTCCGCTCACCAGACTGTACTCAAACGTCAGCCGGCGGCCGGTCTGTTCAAAGTAATACCGGCAGGCAGCAAGCAGCTCCCGGATGGAATATCGGCTGGCGACCGGCATCAGTGCCTTTCTCTTCTCATCGTTCGGGGCATGCAGAGATATGGCCAGTGTGATCTGAAGCTTTTCATCTGCCAGTTCATATATCCTCGGTACGATCCCGCACGTCGAAACCGTAATGTTCCGCTGACTGATATGAAGCCCCCGCTCATCCGTCAGGATATGCAAAAACTTCAGCAGTTCCCCGTAATTGTCAAAAGGCTCCCCTGTCCCCATCACGACCACGTTGGAAACTCTTTCCTTCGTCAGGTTCTGAATCCGGTATATCTGTAAGAGCATCTCTGCGGCTGTCAGATTTCTGGTAAGTCCGCCGATCGTGGAGGCGCAGAACCTGCAGCCCATGCGGCAGCCGACCTGAGAAGAGATACAGACGGAGTTTCCATGCTGATACTGCATCCACACACTCTCTATCACATGTCCGTCCTGAAGGCGAAACAGGAATTTCTTTGTACCGTCAATCTTCGAGGTCTGCACCTGCACCGTCTCCAGCTCATACAGCGGATATTCCCCTGCCAGTTTCTCCCGGAGCGCCTTCGATACATTGGTCATCCGATCGTATCCGGAGACCGTCTTTTTATGCAGCCAGTCAAAAATCTGACCGGCTTTGAAAGATTTCTCGCCCATCTGTTCCACGACTTCCTGTAATTCTGGAAACGTCATGGAACGAATATCCCGCATCTGTGTCATTTCCCTGTCCTTTTCATTCTGGCAATAAAAAACCCATCCGTCTTATGCACTCCCGGGAGAAGCTGGAGGTAACCTTTCGGGGTCGTTTCTCCACGCAGCTCTTCCGGCAGGTAAGGATCCAGACTCTCCAGTTCATACGGATAATTTTTCACAAACCATTCAATATTATTCTCGTTTTCTTCTCTTCCTATCGTACATGTGCTGTAGACCAGCGTCCCTCCCACCTTCACGTAGGAAGAAGCATTGTGCAGAATCTTGCGCTGCAGTATGATCAGGTCCTCCTGCTTCTGTGCGGTCACCTTATACTTGATATCTGTTTTCTTTCCGATCACACCGTAACCGGAACAGGGCACATCTGCCAGGACGACATCCGCTTTTTCTATGGAGTCTCTGTCAAACACCGTAGCATCCTGGCAGACGGCATGTACATTGATTGCATTCATACGCTGAATGTTCTCTTCGATCATCCCCACCTTGTAATCCGTCAGGTCTCTGGCCTCCACGGTTCCGTATCCCATCATCTTGTCAGCTACATGCAGGCTTTTTCCGCCGGGAGCCGCACAGAGATCGATGACGCAGTCATTTTTTTCCGGAGCAGCCACTTCAGCTACGAGCATGGAACTGATATCCTGCACCATAATGCAGCCCATTTTAAAGACATTCAGCATGGAAAGATAATTGTAACCCGATATATAGTATGCATAGTCCAGATATGGAGCCTTTTCCACCGTAACTCCCTGTTCTTTCAGTCTCTGGATTGTAACCTCCGTATTGATCATGTACTGCACACAACGGATCGTCGTCGGCTTGTCTTCCATAAAATCTGCCGCCATACGTTCTGTCTGTTCAAATCCATATTCCAGTACCCATTTCTCGACAAGCCATGCCGGAATTGAATACTTTACCGATAGATACGCGATTGGCTGCGTCTCGGGCGGATACGTGATATTCTCTTTATTGCGTGCCACATTTCTCAGTACCCCGTTCACAAAACCTTTAAGACTGTAAAAACCCTTTTTCTGTGCCAGTTTTACCGCCTCATTACAGACTGCGGAATCCGGTATCCGATCCATGTAGATCAGCTGGTAGACACCGCTGCGCACGATTTCCCGGATCACAGGTTTCATTTTCTCAACTTTCACACTGGAAAACTGTTCAATGATATAATCGATCGTGAGCATATACTCTATGGTCCCCTCGCAGACACGTGTGATAAAGGCACGATCCTGTTTCGGCAGATACTGATATTTATCCAGTGCATTTCTGATCGCTATGTGGCTGTATTCTCCGTCTCTGTCTATTTCCAAAAGTACACCGAGTATGATTTCTCTGGTACTGATTACACTTGCCATTTGTACTCCTCGCTTACCGGGACACAGTCAACTCTGCGCCCTCTTTCATCTCGTTTCCGCGCAGGAAAGCATCTGCTTCCATACGTTTTTTTCCCTCAAGCTGCAGCTCGCGGACGCACAGCAGGCCCTGTCCCGTCTGGACGCAGATCCCGTCCCCTGAGGCCCGGACAACCTGTCCCGGCATAAAGCTGCTGTTTTCCTCACATACGGACGCTTTCCATATCTTCAGTATTTTATGATTCCAGCCTGTAAATGCACTCGGCCACGGATTCAGTCCCCTTACCAGCCGTTCCAGTTCGGCAGCGCTTTTATTCCAGTCGATCTGCCCCATGCTCTTTGTGATCATAGACGCATAAGGAGTCGGGCTTTCCTGTGGCTGCTTTTCATATACCGCTTCACCCGATGCGATCGCAGGGAGTGTTTCCACCAGCAGCTTTGCACCCGCTGCACTCAGCTTCTCGAAAAGGCTCCCCCCCGTCTCCGCTTCCTCAAGCGGAACGCTCACTTTGGCGATCATATCACCGGTATCAAGCCCTTCGTCCATTTTCATGACGGTCACACCCGACTCCTTCCTTCCGTCGATGACCGCACGCTGAATCGGTGCTGCCCCCCGATAATCGGGAAGCAGTGACGCATGAACATTGATACAGCCGTACTTCGGCATCTCAAGCAGGCGTTTGGGAATGATCTGCCCGAAGGCGACAACAACCGCAACATCCGCATGCAGCTCTTCCAGCTGGTCCAGAAATGCCTCATCACGAACCCTCGATGGCTGCAGTACATTCAGGTTATGCTTTACCGCCGCCTCCTTGACCGGAGTGGGCTGCATCGTCTTGCCTCTCCCTTTTGGCTTGTCGGGCTGAGTCACAACCGCAGCAATCTCATGTCCTGCTTCCACCAGAGCCTCGAGTGTTCCCACAGAAAAATCCGGGGTTCCCATAAATATTACTCTCATTTATTCCTCAACCTCGTCTCCATATTCTTCATCCGCGGTCACATCACGGAGTTCCCCCTCCACATGCTCCACATACATAATGCCGTCCAGGTGATCGCATTCGTGGCAGATGGCACGTGCCAAAAGCTCCGTTCCCTCAAGCACGATCGGCTCCATATTTTCATTCAGAGCCTCTACTTTCGCATAATTCGGACGCGTCACGGTTCCGGTCTTGCCCGGAAGACTCAGGCACCCCTCATCGCCGGTCTGCTCTCCGGACGTCTCCACGATGACCGGGTTGACCAGTATGTGCGGTCCCTCGCCGACGTCGATCACAACGATCCTTTTCAACACCCCTACCTGGGAAGCTGCCAGTCCGACACCGTATTCCTGATACATCGTATCCAGCATATCCCCGATCAGTTCCCGGATTCTCGGAGTCATCTCTTCTACCGGCCGGCACTTTTTGGTGAGTACACGGTCGCCCATCTTTCTGATATTACGAATTGCCATAATTTCCTCCATTTCCTATATGTTCTTCAGCATATATTAAAATTGATGTAACTGTTCAGCTGATTTTGGTGTCAATATTCCCGCCCTCTGAACTGTCACAAATTGCTGTTTTATCAGCTGTGCAGGTCAAATTGTATATATAACTTCCGGAATCCCGCGTTGATCTCCATATACTGCTCTGTTCTCATTCTCACTGCAGCGAGGTACGATTCCTGCGGATGCTTCATATACAATACCTTCCTGTATCTGTCCTGGATTTTAGAGACGGCCGCATCTGCAGGACCTATGATGGAAAGCCGGTCGTCCCGGTTGACATTCTCAATATATTTCCGGATATACTGCATCGCCAAAGCCAGTTGTTCTTCATCCTCTCCACTGCCGCTCACCGCCATCATCGCGCAGGCGGGCGGGTAATCCATCAGCATCCGGTATGCAATCTCTTCCTGATAAAATGCCGGATAATCCTGCTTCACAGCCGCCCGGATACTGTAGTGTTCCGGCTGGTATGTCTGAATAAACGCCTCTCCCTGTGATTCGCCGCGGCCTGCACGTCCAACCGCCTGAACCAGCAGTTGAAACGTACGTTCTGCGCAGCGGTAGTCATCGGCATTCAGGGAAAGATCTGCCGCCAGCACACCAACCAGCGTAACCCGGGGGAAATCATGTCCCTTTACGATCATCTGTGTACCGATCAGAATATCGGCATCCCCTCTGGAGAATGCGGACAGTATTTCTGAATAGCTGTCCTTTTTTCTCGTGGTATCCATATCCATACGCAGCACTTTTGCCTGCGGAAACATATGCCTGACCATATCTTCAATCTGCTGCGTCCCAGCTCTGAATGCTCCAATGAACCGTGACCCGCAGGACGGACAGACCGAAACCTCTGCCTCCGTGTAACCGCAATAGTGACACACCATTTTTCCGCCCCGGTGCAGCGACAATGAAACATCACAGTGGGGGCATTTTGCGACATGTCCGCAGGACCTGCAGGATAGAAAACCCGCATAGCCCCTGCGATTCAGGAACAGAATCGTCTGTTCCCTGTTATCCAGTCTCTTCTGAATCGCATCCCGAAGTGCCCGGCTTATAATAGAAGTATTTCCTTCTGATAATTCTTCCCTCATATCCACTGTATATACACTTGGAAGCACACCGTTTCCAAAGCGCTGTGTCAGTGTAATAAGGCGGTATTCCCCGGACAGGCAGCGGTAATACGCTTCCAGGGAAGGCGTTGCTGAACCCATAACCACGGCCGCATCTTCCAGTGCTGCCCGCATGACGGCAGTCTCCCTGGCATGATAGCGCGGGGTCCCTTCGCTCTTATAGGAGGTCTCATGTTCCTCGTCGATGATGATCAGTCCCAGATTCGGAAAAGGTGTAAACAGAGCGGACCTTGGACCCACCATCACCTGCACCTGGCCGTTTCTGGCCTGTGCAAAGGCATCCCATCGTTCCCCCTGCGACATACGCGAATGGATAACTGCCGCTTTCTCCCTGAATCTGCGGCGAAAACGTGCTGCCATCTGATACGTCAGTGCGATCTCCGGTATCAGGACGATCACCTGGCGTCCTGCCCGCAGCACACTGTCGATGAGTTCCATATAAAGACGGGTCTTGCCACTCCCCGTAATCCCATAGACCAGACAGGGCTTTGGCATGTAATGGTTCATCTCTTCAAGAATCTGTCCCGCGGCATGCCGCTGTTCTTCTGACAGAATCGGTTCCGGTTCCTCATCAAATTCAGGAAGCTCAGGAGAGCGGTACTGTGTCTCAGACTCCACACTGATGACTCCCCGTTCACTGAGCGGGCCAAGTACGGCGGCCGTGATATTCAGTTCCTTTAGTGCCCGGGCATAATCCAGCTCTCCCCGCTCAAGCAGCGCCTTTATCACTCTCGCTCTGGCCGTGCGGTGCTTTTTCTCACATTCCTGCAAAAGTCCCCGCGCTTCCTCCTGTGTCTGCAGGAGTCGAATCGTCCGCTTCTGCTTCGTCTTGATTTCCTGCTTCATGGGGAGTACCGTCTTAAGTGCCTGTATCATCGCAGACCCGTATGTCTCCTTCATCCAAGAAGCAAGCGCGATGAGTCTGGTCTCAACACCCACGGGGTGTTCCGGCACAGCCGCAATTTCTTTCATCCTGTCCTCCTGAAACTGCGCGTTCTCTGTAATTCCGACAACATATGCATTCGTCATGCGGTTTCCCCTGCCAAAGGGCACCAGAACCGGCATTCCAATCCGTACAGAACTTTTGAGTTGTTCCGGAATCCGGTACTGAAATGTCCGATCCAGCTTCTCACTGGTAATATCCACGATCACATCTGCATATGATTTTTCCATCAGCTATTTTCCTTCCAGAATATCCCGAATCAGTTTCCTCTCATCCATCGGATATTTCCTGCCCCTGATCTCCTGATAATCCTCATGTCCTTTGCCGGCAAGTACAATGATATCGCCCGGTTCGCCATTATGAATGACATAGGCGATTGCCTCTTTCCGGTCTGCAATCTCTACAAATTTTCCGTCTGTTTTTTGAATCCCAATTTTGATATCATCGATAATCGCCTGCGGTTCTTCATCCCGCGGATTATCTGATGTGATGACAGTAAGGTCCGCCAGTCTGCCGGACACCTCTCCCATTTCATACCGCCGTAGTTTTGACCTGTTCCCTCCGCAGCCAAACAGACATACTAAGCGATGCGGGTTGTATTCCCGCAGCGTCGTCAAAAGGCTTTCCAGGCTCATCGCATTATGGGCATAATCGATCATCAGCGTAAAATCATCGGAGACTTTGATCATCTCAATCCTTCCTTTGACTTTCGCCTGCTTCAGCGCCTGAACGATATCATTTTCCGAAACATTGAAATGGCGGCAGATAGCGATCGCCGTCAGCGAATTGTAAATACTGAACTTTCCCGGTACGTCGATTTCGACCGGAAACTCCATAAGGCCTTCCACCTGATATGCGACACCCAGATATCCGGGTTTCGAGATGAGATGTGCATTGGCTGCCCGAAGGTCCGCATCCTTGGCAAACCCAAATGTCTCCAGCTTACAGGTATGACCTTTGATCATGGCCTCCAGATGCTCGTCATCGGCATTTACAATGCCCACCCTGCACTGCCTGAGCAACTGGCTTTTACACTGAAGGTACTCCTCAAAGTCAGCATGTTCATTTGGACCGATGTGATCCGGCTCAATATTGGTAAAGATCCCAATATCAAAGGTGAACCCCGCGGTTCTGTGAAGCTTGAATCCCTGTGAAGACGCCTCCATCACCGCACAGTCGCAGCCGGCATCCAGCATCTTCCTGAAATACTGCTGAACGGTAAATGACTCCGGAGTCGTATTTTCCGACGGGATCACTTCATCACCGATAACAGTCTCAATCGTACCGATCAGCCCCACCTTATATCCTGCGTTTTCGAGAATGGACTTCACCATATAGGTAGTCGTAGTCTTTCCTTTCGTCCCGGTGATCCCAATTACCCGCAGACTATCCGCCGGATACCCGAAGTACGCAGCTGAAATCACCGCCATGGCATACCGGCTGTCCGAAACCTTTATCACTGTTACTCCTGCCGGAACCTGTACTTCCTCTTCTACAACGACCGCTTTTGCGCCCTGACTCACCACAGCCGGCACAAAGGTATGCCCGTCAGCGACAGCTCCCCTGACACAGATAAACAGCGAACCTTCACAGGCTTTTCTGGAGTCATTCACCACTTCCGTTATCTCAACATCTTCACTTCCGTTAATTATCTCATAATCCAGACGTTCCAATAATTTTGTAAGCTTCATGCCGCACCTCCGTTTTGCATCTGCTTCATGCCAGAATACTCTGCGTATTCTAACTCATCTTATAGAATATCACACTCAAAAGGGCTTTTCAACTTGAAACGGGCCGTGTACACATACAGATTTCCTTCCCGGCATCTTAATAATTTCTAAAGAATCTTTTTGTTTCTTTTATGGAATGTCCACACTTTCCTCACAAATTTCATGTATAGTAGGTATTGGATAGTTGATTAACCACTCACTATCTCCCCCCTCATTTAAAAAAACAGGGATCCGCATATGCGGATCCTTGTTTTTTGTTCTATTTGTATAATTCTTCTCTGCATGACTCATACTCATCCATAATAATCTCTGTCCACTCCGGACGTACCAGCAAAAGTGCGGGGATATAGCAGCCTCCTTCGGACAACTCCATGATTTCTTCACGAATGCTTTGCCTGACAGCCTGTTCAGTCAGTGCACCTGCGCTTTCCATCACATCCAGTTTCTGAGTATCGAAGTATACATTGTAAACCACTTTCGTACCGGTAATCCTTTTCATACGCGGAATATCATTCAGTTTCATAATGTTCAGTCCGTCAACTTTCAGTTCATCTACAATTTCCGGTATCAGATCCTGGATGTTTCCGCAGCTGTGAAGTTCAAAGAGTATTCCTTTGCTGTGTACATGTTCGACAATTCTTCTGGTCGGTTCTTTTATCAGCTCTCTCCATATATCCGGTGCAAAGAACAGGGAACGCTGCGTTCCCCAGTCGTCATGATAGCAGATGATATCTGGCCTGTAGTATTCGGCAATCTTGTCAATCAGACGGCATTTATAATCGGCCATTGCCTCAAAAAATGCTCTTACCTCCTCAGGGTCCGTCAGAAGAGCACACAATGCGTCCTCAAATCCCATAAGCGTATGGAGACGTTCAAAGATACCATTGTGTATCATCTGATAGAGTAGCGCTTCCCTGCGGTTAAAATCCAAAATCCGGTCTTTTTTTGCCGCTTGTTCCCAGTCAAACTGGTCCAGATCCGGAAATTTGACTATCTCACGCCAATCTGCAATATCTTTCAGCAGAAAATCAGGTCCCGGGACAGGCGCCGGCTCCCCCTCTTTCCACATCCAGTGTACTCCGAACCAGTCATAGCCATCCCTGCCGCCGGCTGCCCGTTCCAGATAACCGCTGACCGGAACATTATTGATGATACCCTCCCCCATAATCGGAAGGAACTCTGGCATTTCATGGCGATACAGTTTTAACACATTTTCCTTTTTTGATATCATATTCTTCCCCTCTGCTCTCTTAAAATAAACAGGAATGCCAGGCCGATGACCGGCATTACCGCCAGTGCAAACCAGCAGGTTCTAAACGTTCCTGTCAGATCCACTGTCCAGCCGACAACCATCGGTGACAGAATGGACGCCATCTGAAAGATACAGTTCTGAACTCCCATCACTGATCCGGCAAGATGATCCGGAGCATATTTTGTGATCAGAGCATTCAGATGTGCATTCGGTAGATATGTTGCAAAACCATAGACAAAGCCTGCTGCCTTCAAAATGCCGAGATTGGTCTGGAAACCAAAAATCAGTGTCACAACGGCAATCAGGATATATACTCCTATCAGATAGAATTTTACATTCATGTTGAATTTTTTCACGATAATCCCGGTCAGCAATGAGCCGATAATCCCGCCAATACTGTAAATGCTCATAACACCTGCCGCCTGTACTGTTTCATATCCAATACTGCCCAGATAAGTGTTGGCCCATGTGGACACGCCAAGATTCAGAAACATATAGAAAAAACCGGCGAAGCAGACACAGACCAGGTTCCGTGTCGTAAACACAATTTTCAGTCCCGTCAGGAGCGTCACCTTTTGCCCGATTGCTTCTGATTTAATATTTTTCACAGTCACAAATATGAGAATCGCGATTGCTATGGCTATATAGCCAACTACGCGAAATGCTGCCTGCCAGCTGTAATCGACCAGCAGCCTTGCTCCCAGTTTGTTAGCGACCGTAAGTCCCACTGTCGGACCGACGAGCAGAATACCAAAAGCGATCCCCCTGTCTTTCTGTTCAAAATATTCACTGATAACTTTACTGCAGCACGCCATCACCACGCCTGCTCCAAGACCGGTGATGACACGGCAGATCATGCCCTGCGTATAATCCGTGATAAATGACATTCCAATAGAAGCGAGACCGGTCACAAGCACACCTGCCGACAGAACATACTTGACCCCAAAACGGTCTGCCAGTGTTCCCCCTGGAATCTGTGTTATAACGTAGCCGATAAAAAATGCCGACATAAAAGAACCTGCTGCGACATTTGACAGTCCAAGTTCCTCCGTTACCGTTGTGTTGAGCGGTGACCAGACAAATCTGGTCATAAAAGTAACTGCAAATGCCGCGAGCATCAGAAGCAGCAGCAGCCACCGTCTGGAATCTTTTGTCTTTTCCATGTGAAACCCTCCATTTTGATTTTCTTTTGCTTTTTATGACTATATTATACCAGTCCTGCCTGATCAGAATAATGCCATGACCATACAATTTCATATTGTAAACTGTACAAAATTGCACAATCACGCTCCTCATGAATGTTCCGCTTGCACACCTTCCTTATATTCTATAGAATGTCCCTATACGAATATTTTTGAGGAGGTAGATTTCATGAGACTGTCACTCCGGCTTATATATGAACAATTGGCGGAGCAATACCCGGCATTATCTCTGATGGGCTCAACCAGTCCCGGGCTGACGGAGGTCCAGATCTTTTCAGCAGGCAGTATCTCGCTGAAAAAGGATGTTCTGTACGTCATTCTGGATGATTCTTTGACATCCGGGATTCTTTCTGAAACCCCGGGCATCTCCTGCATTATGCGCGGTCCGGGACACCTGAATTTTCCGGAACACGCCATCGTTGTCCCCTGTCAGTACTGTATGACAGACTTGTTTAACGATGTCGTATCCCTGTTCCGGCAGTTCCAGTCCTGGGAAACCTCTGTTCTGGATGCCATCGCACGAGAGCGCCCCCTTACAGACATTCTGAATCTTTCGCATATGGTCACACGTGATACCGTGTATCTCGCAGATACCACACTGAAACTTATCGCACACACATCACCAACCCTGATGGATGATATCAGTGCAAACTGGAACTATCAGATCAAATACGGTTACATGCCGATGAATATCGTCCGGAAATTGATCGACACCGGGGAACTTGCTTATATGAATAAAACCCGGGAAGCATTTACCTATCCGACAGAAACCTTCAATCTTCCCTACACCTGCAAAAATATTTTTCACGGCTGCCAGCTGCTGGCACATCTGTTCATTGTCGGAGTCTATTCACCCCCCACCCGCACACATCTTGAAATCGCAGAAGTGCTGGGGCGGATGCTTTCTATCTATCTCGAAAAGAATCCCGGCAATGTTACGCTGTTCGGCACCTTCCACGAAGGTTTTTTACGTGATATATTAAACAGACGGTTATGCAACCGGGACTTAATACAGAATCAGCTTTCCTATTTTGACTGGAAAATTGACGATATTTTCGCGCTTCTGCTGATTGACTGTGCAGAAGATTCGCAATACAAAAAGCAGTTGATCATCAATCATCTAAGCCAGAACCCAAATCTGGACTGCAGTGTTTTCGAAGCGGAACATTATCTGGCTGCTATCTATCACGCTCCGGATACCACGGACATTCGCAGAGACTTATACAGCTTCGCCGATAAATTTCAGATTCGCGGAGCTCTCAGCAAAAGCTTTCATGACCTGACCAACCTGCATATTTATTTTGAGCAGGCCAAAAAAACCTTGACGATCGGACAAAAGCTGTCACCGGATAATCACATTTTCGTCAATGATGACTACGGTATTTACAGCATTATTTCGAGAATCGTAGAGGGGCATTCCATCTTCGAACTGTGTCACGAAGGCGTTCTTCGACTATATGAAACGGACCAGGAAAATGGTACAGACTATATCAACACGCTGTTCCAGTACCTGTCCAATGACCGCAATCTGCTGAGGACCTCAAAATCCCTGTTCATACATCGCAATACCCTGAGTTATCGTCTGGACAAAATCTCAGCTGTGGTCGATCTGGAATACGATAACCCGGAAAACCGTCATTATATTTTAATGTCCCTCTATATTCTGAGATACTGCATTCTAAACAGGAATGACCCGTGACGTTCTGCGTATTTTTTACTTCTTCTTAAGAATATTTCGATTTATTTTAGAATTTATCCATAGTTTTATCACAATTATGCTGTATAGTATGTATTAGATAGTTGATTAACCACTCACTATCTCCCCCCTCATTAAAAACAGAGACCCGCGAGAGCGGGTCTTTGTTTTTGTGTCATCAGATCTGTCTCCTCAGTTTTTATTTCGGCTTAAGATTTTTATGTTTTATTTTAGATTTTCTCCACACTTTCGACACACTTATCCTGTATACTACGTATCAGATAGTTGATTAACCACTCACTATCTCCCCCCTCATTAAAACAAAAGACCCGCATAAGCGGGTCTTTTGTTTTGTGTTTCTTTTGAAAATATAGATCTGATAATTCTTGAATTCCCGTATTTTTTCCCTTATGATAAAGTTACGATAACACTCATGTCTGTGGAGGATCCCATGAAAACAAATGAAAAAGGTGTCTATCCGGAGTCGGAGGTATTTTTTCTGACACCGTCCGAGACGGCACGCGAACTGTTATATTATATCACTCGCTGCGGCCATTACCTGTGCAGTTCACAGTATGAGTTCAGCGGCAGCACTTCTCTGGGCCGTCATCCGTCACGCCAGACGATGCTGATGATGTATGTGCAGAGCGGCTCAATGTCCCTCACCTTAAACGGTGTACCAATGCAGGCAGTTCAGAATCAGGTGATTCTGGTGGACTGCCTGCTGCCGCATGAGTACCATGCGCAGGAAAAAACCGAGTTTTACTGGATGCACATCGACGGAGTCAATTCCCGTGCATTCTGTGAGCGCATTCTCACCGAACACGGAAATGTCTTCAATGTCGTCCAGACAGGCGCATTCCACCATAAATTCCGGGAAATCATCAGCTCCTGTCAGCCTACAGTCGGCACCGGAGAAGTTTCCCGTTCCCTGATGGTATACCAGCTGCTCTGCACCGCTTACCACTCGAGCGCACAGCCCGAGGCTGCTTCCGACGCGGAAATGGCAGGGGAGGCCACTCCCATCGGCCGGGCACTCCGTTATATGAGCGAACACCTTTCCGAAGATCTGAATGTCACAGACATTGCCGCCCGCGCCGGCATGAGCAGCTCTCACTTTTCAAGGCAATTCCGTGAAGCGACCACGTACTCCCCTCACGAGTACCTCGTGATGAAACGCATAGACTATGCCCAGTGGCTGCTCTATGCAACCGATCTGCCCATCCGGGAGATCGCGGAACAGACCGGTTACAACAGCGAGACCAATTTCATCGTCTCCTTTAAAAAGAAGATGGGCATCTCACCGTCCCGTTTTCGAAAACTGACACAGCCGCATCAGCGTCAGAACGTATAGCGCTTTGCAATTTCAATCATTTTGTAGAGTTTCTGCGGTTCAACACGCGGAGGCAGACTGTCGCCGTTCGCCAGCACGAATCGTTTTTTGTGATCCCCCAGGCTCTCGATCGTCTCAACCGTTCTCTGTTCCAGTTCCTCCATCGTGCAGCGGATCAGGAAAGTGGGATCAAGTCCGCCAATGACTGCAAACTTGTCATCCCATGCATCATAACAGTCTCTGATCTGAATATCGCCCACCGGTGCAGGCGTCACGGATTCAAATGCCGCAACGCTCTCCCGCTCCATGATCGGCAGCAGATTTTTAATCTTTCCGCAGGAATGATGGATCAGTCTTTTTCCGTTCGCAGCCAGAATATCCGTAAACTCATTAAATTCCGGAAGCACATACTCTTCAAACCACGTCGGGGAGAGCAGTGTGGTCGAGGAGTCTTCCCACACGTTGAAGTAAGTCGTCGGGCAACCGGCTGCGACACGGCACGCCCGCATATTGGCAGCTTTCAGCGCCTGCATGAATTCTTCTACGATTTCCGGTTCCTCAGACAGGTCAATGATGGTACGCTGCAGATTATCTTCCAGCAGATATTCCAGCGAAGACCGAAACTCCGTCGCCTGCGGCACGACGATGCCGTGATCGCCGATCAGTTCCATCCGCTCTTCATACCAGCTGTAATCCGGTTCAAAATCCATATGTTCAAAGACATACTGCAAAACTTTATAATCTTCCAATTTCTTGACGAAGCTCGTCTTGCGCGCGGAGATCGATCCCCAGAGCATCGGGCCTGCAAATGACTCATATATGGTCCCGACAGGTGTGGTGTATGTACGGACTGTCTCACCGTTTTCATACACATCCGTGTATTCCACGCCCCCCGAGAGCACGATCTTATAAGGCAGCGGACCATCACGATCAATAATATCTGCTCCTAGTTCTTTCATGAACTCGATCGGGTCCGGCTTGCCTGGCAGACTGTTCGTATAATATGGATTGATCAGGAATGAACTTGCCAGGCGATCCGGCGTTTCCCCCTCCAATACACAGTTTAAGCGTTCTTTTGATGTCATTTCCATCGTTCATACCCCTTTCAAAATGTGAATCCTGCGTTGTTGATACCACGATTGTAGCATCTGCAAGATGCGTCCACAATTTGAAAAACGCTTAGAAAATTTATATTTTCTGCTTTCTATTACCGGCACATGGAATCTCTTTCGAACAATACCGCCTCTCCCATGCCGCCGCCGATACACAGGCTCGCAACACCAAAACGTTTATCGGATCTTCTCATTTCGTATAATAAAGTCGCGGCTATGCGGGCGCCTGATGCACCGATCGGATGTCCCAGAGCGATGGCTCCTCCGTTTACGTTGACCTTGTGGGCCGGGATCTTAAGATCTCTTAAGACACCGATCGACTGTGACGCGAACGCCTCATTTACTTCAAATAAATCAATGTCATCTATCTTCAGTTCCGATTTTTTCAGCAGTTTCTTTATCGTCGGTACAGGACCCAGACCCATGATCTTCGGATCTATTCCGCATGAGGCGCTGCAAGCCACCTTAGCCAGAGGTTTCAGCTGATTTTCCTTTACAAATTTTTCAGAAACCACCAGCATAATACAAGCGGCATCGTTGATCCCGGATGCATTGCCCGCCGTTACGGTACCGCCCGGTTTAAATGCAGGTCTCAGCCTGGCCAGCTGTTCAGCGGATGTATTCGGGCGTATATGCTCATCCTGTTGGAAGACAATATCATCTCCTTTTCTCTGCGGAATGCTGATCGGAACTATTTCCTCCCTGAATTTTCCGCTCTCTGATGCTGCTTTTGCTTTCATCTGGGAATCCAAAGCAAATGCATCCTGTTCTTCCCTGGTTATCTGATATTGTTCTGCAACATTTTCTGCTGTGACACCCATATGATAGTCGTTGAAAGCATCCCATAACCCTTCGTGAACCATACTGTCCACCGTGATGCCGTCTCCCATGCGCTGCCCTTCTCTCAGCCCTGGCAGCAGATACGGCGCGCCGGACATGCTTTCCATTCCGCCTGCGGCAATGCAGTCTGCCTCACCGGCTTTTATAAGTGCGGCCGAAAGGGCGATGGTGTTTAATCCCGATCCGCATACTTTATTGACCGTCAGAGCAGGAACTTCAATCGGCAGTCCCGCGCTGACAGTCACCTGCCTTGCCGGATTCTGTCCCTGCCCGGCCTGCAGTACGTTGCCAAGGATCACCTGGTCTATCTGATCCGGTGAAATCCCCGCTCTTTTTATTGCCTCCTTTAACACATGGGTTCCCAGCTCTACAGCTGTCACCCCTTTCAGTGTTCCTAAAAACGAACCAATCGCCGTACGGCATGCCCCGATTACATATACGTTATCTGTCATTTTATCAGTGTCCTCCTTATACTCCTTCAGTTCTTCAGCAGCTTTTTAGCAAATGACAGCAGATCATCGCTCACTGATGTGTCAAGAATCACGTCTTCCACAGACGGATACTCTTTTATAATCGCTGTCTTTATCGATTCCTTTACGGTCAGCTGCGCGGACGGACATCCGCTGCAGGCGCCAAGCAGCCTTACAATTACTTTGTTCTCTTCTACACCCTGAACTTTTATTACAGATCCGGCACATAATGATTGTTTGTCCAATAAACTTTGGATCTCCCGAATCATCCCATTCATCCTTCAGTCCTCAATCTTGGCAAGCTTTTTCGCAAGCTCTTTCTTTCTCTCGATATTTCCCTGTCTCGAAATCATAATCCGCTGTGCCTGCGGTGATCCAGCCCCGTGCATGGACTCTGTCCTGTATCCGACCGCCGCAGTCCCAAGCGTAATATTTTCTATGAGCCGCAGAACACGCATACGGTTTTCCGTTGGGATTTTCGCGTCACCTTTAAAATATTTTTCTATGTACGGACCAATCTTTTCGTTTCTGAAGTCCTGTTCAGAGGGCAGAGTTACCATCAGTCCTCCCGCTATGTCTTCCGCCAGGCGGGCAATCTCATAGGGAAGTCTTGTAATGTTCTGTTTACAGACATTTGCAAGCAGTGCGTTAACATAGTAATTTCCTGACTGTGTCCGCGCTCCTTCCGCCGAGCAGGCAATCCCGCATGCATAGAGTGTTTCGTTCAGGTGTGTCATCTCGATCAATTTGTCTTTGATATGCGATACCTTCGGAACTCCGTTATAGTCAGCCGCAAGTGCAGCCGCTCCTATCAACACGTCACCCACTCCCACCTTACATCCGCCGTAACTCTGCCTGTGATAGGAGGCAAAGCGCTCTACCAGCATTCCGGAAAATTCCGTTTCTCCGTTCATGAAGATCCTCTCATTCGGAACAAACACATTGTCAAAAATGATCAGAGCCTCATGCCCGCCATACTGACTGTTGCCAAGATCAATATCCGCGCCTTCCTCCATTTTTCTCGTATCGCATGACTGGCGTCCGTAGATCATGAAAACCCCTTCGGCGTCCACGGGTACCGCGAATGAAACCGCATAGTCTTTTTCTTCCGGCTTCATAGCCACGGTAGGCATGACCAGGATTTCATGTGAATTCACGATGCCTGTCTGATGTGCCTTGGCGCCTCTTACCACAATCCCATCCGCTCTTCTCTCGACCACTCTCAGATACAGATCCGGATCTTCCTGTGCGGACGGGGACAGTCCTCTGTTCCCCTTCGGATCCGTCATGGCGCCGTCGACCGTCCAGTCATTGTCCTGAACCGCTTTCCAGAAATTCACGAAATTTTCAAAATAGTGTGTACCCAGTTTCCGGTCAATCTCATAGGTGGTGCTGTACACTGCATTTCCGGCATCCATTCCTACACAACGCTGAAAACACGCGGCTGTTTTTTGTCCAAGCATCCTCTGCATCTTAACCTTTTTTACCAGATCCTCCGTGCTTTGGTGGATATGTGTGAAACGATTGATCTTACGCCCTGTCAGATTTGAGGTAGCGGTCATCAGGTCTTCATATTCGGGGTCACCGGCCAGCTCGTATGTCGCCGCCACAGAATTCATGGACGGTCTGATCACCGGATGATCAGCCGCAGACTCGATTCTTTCCCCGAACATGTAGACCACCATATTTAATTTTCTCAGACTCTCCACATACTCTTGTTTTGTCATCATAATCCTTTTTTCCTTTCTCCAACAAATAATCCGTGTAATCATTATATTATCTGCCGATTCGGAACATATTGCAGAAAGTCAGAAAAATAACACCGCTGACCGTGCGAAAGAATTCCTCTTATAAGGCTTTGGTCATCCTCTCTCCCCTGTTGAAAATCGTTTTTCTGTACATCTCCGGAGATACGCCGGTAATGCTCCGAAAAGCCCTGGTGAAAGATGAATTGCTGCTGTAGCCGATCATAACCGCAATCTCGGTCATGCCAAACTCCGTTTTTTCCAGTATTTCCTTCGCTTTGTCGATTCTGGTTCTGCGCAGATAGTAGCCAGGTGACACTCCGGTCTTCTGCTTGAACCAGTCATTATAGTATTTCACGTTATAGTTTTCGATACAGGCAAGCTGTTCCATGGTAATGTGGGCATCATAATGATTGCTGATATACCAGATGGACGGCGGCATGCACTCCTCCATCAGCTTACTGTAAAAATAGCGGTACAGGTGTTTCACCGATTCACTTTCCGGCTGTTCCCTCAGTTCCGCCTGAATCAGCTGAATCAGCTGAAGAATCTGTCCCTTCATGGATAACACGAAAGGCTCCGCGAGAAAATACCGGTGCCTTGTGATCTCCTGTCCATCCAGATTCAGCGCCAGCAATTCACCTTTGAAATCACATGTGTGCTCCATTCCCTCCGGAATAAAGCAGAGCTCCCTGGAACTCACCTGGCATTCCGTTTCTCCCGCCACCAGACGCAAACTGGCTTTTAAGGGAATCAGTACCTGCGGATATTCATGGACATGCCGTCCGTGACACTCCTGGAAATGATTAATTTGGATATCCTGTTTCATGCATATCACCCCTTACATTCATGAAGCTAAATTACCCGTTTTACATACAGACTCAGAATTTCTCTGCAGCGATCCAGTTCTTCCGGTGATGGCGGCTGAAGATCCGGCAGCAGGTACGGCCGTCCCAGTTTCCGATAAGTACCCGCGCCCAGACTATGACAGGGTAAAAGTTCGACAGCGTCCAGGTGTTTCAGCCGGCCGGCAAAAGCACCTGTTCTGTGGAGATTTTCCTCCGAATCATTGATTCCCGGTATCACGGGAACCCGTATGACCAATCGAAATCCTGCATTCGTCTCATTTGTCCGCTTCAGATTTTCCAGGATTTTTTTATTATCCACTCCACAGTATTTTTTGTGTTCCTCCGGGTTCATGATCTTCAGATCCACGTATGCTGCAGATACATGATGCAGCATCGAGTCAATGTCCCCCCAGTCTCCGTAAAAGGTCGTCTCAACCACAGTATCGATTCCTTCTCTTTCGGTCTGCTGCAGCAGGCATCTGGAAAAGTACGGCTGCGACAGAGGCTCTCCCCCCGAGAGCGTCATGCCGCCTCCTGAATGGAAGTAAAAGGAACTGTCCTTGCGCACCTCCTTCAGTACCTCCTCCACAGTCATCCGCCTGCCATATATCTTTCTCCTGGTTTCTTCTTCTTTCGTTCCCTCAATCTGCATATTCTGACTCTCCGGCGCGCTGCACCACCAGCAGCGAAGAGGACAGCCTTTCAGAAATACTACGGTGCGGAAACCATCACCGTCAAAGAAAGAACTTCTCTCAATCCTGAGTACTGTCCCTTCCGTTTCCTTTCCTTCATAAGTTTCAGGCATCAGCGACATCCACACCCCCAGTTATCAATCTCTGTCCTGCCGATGATCTCATCCTGTACCTCCTTTCCCAGCTCTACGAAAAATGCAGTATATCCGGCTACACGGATCAGCAGATCCCTGTGTTCTTCCGGATGAGCCTGCGCATCCAGCAGGGTCTCCTTATCCACTACATTGAACTGAGAATGGTAGATATCCAGCGTGCACTGGGTTTTCAGCATATTCATCAGGTTTCTGATACCTTCCTCACCCTTCAGAATCGCCGGTTCCAGCTTCATATTCAGCTGCGTCCCCTGTGTGAACCGTGCGTGCGGAATGTGGCTGACAGACTTCAGAAGTGCCGTGGGCCCATTTACGTCGGTACCGCCCGTAGCTCCGATTCCATCTGTCAAAGGTGTCCACGCATAGCGCCCTGACGGAAGGGCTCCTACCCATGCGCCAATCGGTGTATTGCCTGAGACAGGAAGCATTCCCGTAGTCATCTTTCCGAATTTAGTATCATACGTTTCAAACCGGTCCGTTATGTAAGTGAAGATCTCTCCCACACAGAAATCCGCTTTTTCATCGTCATTTCCATATTTCGGGGCATCCATACACATCTGATGGATATCCTCATAGCCTTCAAAATTCGCCTCAAGCGCCCTCAGCAGCTCATCCATCGCAAGCTTTTTCTCATCAAAAATCAGATATTTCACAGCAGCCACGGAATTGATAATATCCGCCTGCCCTACCGTGATGACGCCTCCGCCGCAGTTATATTTGGCGCCTCCCATGCTGTAATCCTTCATCGTCTCCACACAATTCGGATAACCCAGGGACAGTGCCGGAACCGGACGGTAGTTCATGCTCAGATAATCCAGAAGCTGATTTCCCGCCACGATCACATCGACAAAATAATCGATCTGGGCTTTTACCGCATTCAGGAAATCATCAAAAGTTCTAAAATCTCTGGGATCGCCGGTCTGAATCGATACCTGTTTGCCTGTCCTTCGGCTGACACCATTGTTGAGCACCATTTCAATGATACCGCCCATATTCACATCTGCCATATCCGTATACTGTTTCATTCTTCCGGAAAGGTTCGTCTCCACACAGCCGCACGGATTCCAGTCCCACGCCTCGCTTAAAGGCACCCCTTTATTTAACATCATCCGAATCCCGGCATCGTCATGATAGACAGCGGGCATGGACAGCCCCATCCGGATTCCCTCTGCCCCTTTGCGCAGGAATGAATCCGGGTTCTTTGCGATATTATACCGTATGGACATGTTTGGCTCTTTGAAGCGGACATCCATGGTTGCCTGAATCACCATATAAGACAGCGGATTCACGGCATCATTTCCGTATTGGTCAACCCCTCCTGCCGTTACCTGAACGGTGATGCAGTAACCCGCCGCAAACTGCGCCGTCACTTCATCCTGGAACAGAGACAGCTCAGCGATTTTGATCCACATACAGTCCAGAAGCTCCTGCGCACCATCCGGGTCAATGCGGCCGTCCTTCAGATCCGCTTCATAATAGGGCAGCAGGTACTGGTCGATACGCCCCAGATTATAAGACGAAGCATTCTGCTCCATATAGATGGCATATTCATAGGTGAGCATAGACTGTACAGCCTCATAGAATGTGCGTGCCGGATGCTCAGGCACTCTGCGGTTCACCTCCGCTATTTTAAGAAGTTCTGCTTTTCTCACCTCGTCCTTACATTCCCCCGCCATCTGCTCAGCCAGATCCGCGTGGCGGTTCGCCAGTGCAATGATCCCTTCTGCGGCAGTGATCTCAGCTTTCAGGAAATAAATTTTTTCCAGATCGCCCACACGAGATTCTGTAAGCTGCGCAAGCTTTTCCTCAGCTTCTCTCTTGAAGCCGCCCACACCTTTTGAGAGCAGTTCGGTCCAGCCGGGAGTCGTCTCACCATACCCGCGAACCGCCTTCCGGTCAATATAGATCATCCCGCTGTCTCTTAAGTCCCTGAGCTTCTCCGGCATCATAGCCTGCCAGCGGTCTAAAAGACATTTGTTCTTCCAATAATCAGACACTTTTCTTTGAAAATCCTCTTGCCTTCTTCGTCCAGATAAAAAGGATCGAATTTACGGGTGCTGATGGTATCAAGCTCCCGGTCCAGAATGGAACAGGAACTGTCTGCACAGAGGATACCGGCACGCGGTTTGAATGCAGCGCCGCCTACCAGCAGCTCATGGTCCAGTATATAGATATTCTTTTTCAGGCACTGATTCCTGAATCCCGCCGCCTTCTGCATGATCCAGGGCTGGCCTTCCGTCTCTTTAAACCCTTCGGTGAGATATTTTGCATTATAGACATCCATATCCACCCGTGTGTCCAGATATTGTTTCCTCAACGCCTCAATACGATTTATATATGCTTTCGCCATATCTTTTTTCTCCTTACATTTCACGTTACGATCCTGAATCGTTACAAATTTACAAAGAAGGGCATGTTTCGTTTGTCAGAAACATACCCTTTCTTGTCACGCGCTCAACTTACTTTTCCGTATAAACCCCTTCATTCAGATAGAGATGAAGCTGTTCATCATCCATATGATCGATGTCCAGATACTCCAGAGTATATTTGCTTCCCGCAATCAGGTCTCTCTTTATCATCACATTTGCCAGGTAAATCATGCTGTCAACCGTCGGTGTCGGAACATGATACTTCCTGCCCAGCTGCTGAATCAGATAGCATCCTACCGGAACGTCTTCTGTGATGTAACGATTCTCCAGATCAAACGGTCCGTCACCGTAGAAGTTCTCGTATTTCTCCTCAAACGGGACTGCAAAGTCCGGTCCCATGTACTCTTTGCCATACATGGTGGTACGTGAAAAGAAGTCCTCGTAGTTCACAGTGCAGATATCCACATTCATAGCCTTCGCCAGCGCCTTTTCTTCCTCCCAGAAGACTGCCTGTACTTCTGCGATTGCTGGACACAGTGCAAATCCATACAGAGAATAGTTCTTCATATCCTGCCCCAACACCGTATCAAAATTCTGCATGACCGCAGCACCCAGAATCGTTCCCGGAACGTGGATCACCGGATTAACATTGGAGAGATTAATGTCTATCACGGTGGTTCCTTTCACGAATCCATCCCCGGTGCGGATCGCATCCATCGCCGGTATGTACTGTGCGGATTCGATAAACGCATCGGTATCCGAGTGGGGCAGAGCTGCACCGCGGATGGTGGTGATGCGGTCCTCGACCTTGCATTCATTGGTCAGAACCCCGCCGCGTTTTATGATACGCACACCATAAGGGGCGGTATACCAGGCACCCACAATAATATTTTTCGTACAATTCATTTCACGCATCAGTTTGCGGAAGATGAAGGTACCGCAGTTATCCGGAAAGATATGGATTACCTGACCATCTTCAAGCAGCGGGATCAACTCACGGAAAATATTTTCATGAGCCATTGCCACTGTGGCAACAACGATAATACCTGCTCCTTTTACAGCTGCCGCCATATCGTCGGTAGCCAGTTCCACATGTCCGACACCGTACCTCTCAAAACCGTAGTAGCTGAACTGATGGCCGCCCAGTTTTATGCCGGTCTTTTCAATATTGCGAAAGTTAATCTTCGCAAAAGCCGGCTGATCCCAGATGCGGACTTTCTTTCCTGCCAGTGCGCAGTCGCCCGCCATGGTTTTGCCAACACCTCCGCCTCCGAGAATGGCAATTGGCATGTCTTTTAGATAACTCATATCCATTGTTTTATACCTCCTATGACACATATCAACAAGTTCTGGAGGACCTGATTCAGAGCTCTGTTTGGAATTCTTTGACTTTGTTTCAACGACTTTTGTACATTGACTTATTTTCATTGACTCCAAGTCATCCATTAATTGTATTATATTCCCAGTTTTTTTATTTGTAAAGTGTTTTTTTGTGCAAAAATAACCAAAAAAAAGCCAGAACAACCGTGCAGTATTTCCATGCCCGATTGTTCCGGCTTTTAAATTATTTATAAAAGATTCTCTTTTCCTGTCAGAGCAGGCAAGAACCTGCAATTTTTACTGCTGAATTGTACGAATGATGCAGGTCCTTGCCATAGAGGAAGTAAAATAGACTCACTAACAATAGAAATATGGTAAGTTGGTCAAAGCAGCAAAAAGCAAATATTGTATGTCAAAGCGCCATACGGCCATTTATACGTAACTGTAAAAACCGCTGCCGCTTTTCCTTCCCAGCTGACCTGCGCGCACCATTTTTTTCAGCAGCGGATGCGGCCGATATTTGGGGTCGCCCGTTTCATTTAAAAGTACTTCCATAATCGCCAGTACAACATCCAGCCCTATCAGGTCACCCAGCTCCAATGGTCCCATCGGAAGATTTGCCCCCGCTTTCATAGCCGTATCAATCTCTTTTACAGAAGACACTCCTTCCGCATAGAGCAAAATCCCTTCGTTTATCATGGGAATCAAAATCCGGTTTACCACAAAACCCGCAGATTCTTCCACCTGAACCGGTACTTTTTTGATGCTCTCGGCAATCTCTTTCACCCGTACAGTTAAAGATTTCGGCGTATTCATCGCCTCCACCACTTCGACCAGTTTCATCACCTCAGCGGGATTAAAAAAATGCATGCCGATAACCGGGCGGCCCAGCCCCTGTCCCATCTCTGTAATTGACAAAGCGGAGGTGTTTGTTGCGAATATGCAGTCTTCGGGACAGATCTTTTCCAATTCCCTGAACAGATTTTTTTTAGTCTCCATATCCTCCCGAACACTCTCAATCACAAGATCTGCCCGCTCGCATATTTCATTTGTTCCGGTTTTGATTTTTCCCAGAATCTCTTCTGCCTTCTCTTTTGTAATTTTTCCTTTACCCACGCGTTTTTCCAATGCCTGTGCAATTTTTTCTTTTCCGCTCCTTGCACTCTCTTCTTTTCTGCTGCATAAGCACACTTCGTAACCTTCAGCCTGAGCGAACGCAAGTACAATTCCCCGCCCCATTGTTCCAGTTCCAATTACTCCTACAATCATTCCTGCACCTCTCACTTATCAAATTAGTAGTTACAAATAAGATTTATCTCCATTATATTATCCGCCGGTTCATGCCATATGGCAGAAAGTCAGAAAAATGACACCGCTGTCCGGGCTATTTGAGTGCTGTTTTGCTCCTACAATTTTTTACTGTCCAGCAGGGCAGACGTCTTCCATCTGCCGAAACGATAGTAGAGCAGCATGGACAGACTGGAACAAATCCATGTAATCGGGAACACGAGTATGATCTTGTCAATGGTATCAAAGTATTTCAGCAAAAGATGGAGAACAATCAGCCTCACACCGCACATGTTGATCATCAGAATGACCATGGGAGGCGTACTGTGTCCGGATCCGCGGATGGCACCTGCAGTCACTTCCACGATTCCATACAGGAAGTACAGTCCGAACGTCGTGCAGCCGATTTTTGCGCTAAGCCTGATGATCTCCGGATCGTTGGAGAACAGACGAAATACCTGCTCCGGAAAGACCAAAATGGCGGTACTGATCGCGATCGTAATCCCGATCACCATGAAAATGGCCGTCCGTGTCCCTTTTTTCGTCCGTTCCATGTTCCCTGCCCCGAGGTTCTGTCCCACGAACGTAGTGTTGGCCTGGCCGATCGCCCACTGGGGCAGATACAGAAATCCTTCCGCTTTGGTGTAGGATGCATAGGCTGCCATGGAATTCACCCCCAGAATATTGATCTGGGTCTGTACCATCAGATTCGCAAATGTGATCATCATAGACCGGATCGCTTCCGGAATACCGATCTTAAAGATTGCTTTTGACATACCCGGTTTGATAGTCACCCTGCGCAGTTCCAGCCTGTAGTCCTTCGGCAGTCTGCAGACACAGCGAATGGTCAGCACCGCAGCCATGCTCTGCGAAAATATCGTTGCCAGGCCCGCCCCTGCAATCCCCATGTCAAATACACAGATAAAAAGAGCATCTGCCGCTACGTTTACAATTCCTCCCAGCAGCTGACAGAGCATAGGCGTCCTTGAATTGCCCAGAGCCCTTAAGACACCTGCGCTCATATTGTAGGCAACTATGGACAGAATGCTCAGCAGGTAGATTCTCAGATACGTAGCCGCAGGCACCCGGATATCCACTGGGATCTTAAGCAGAGAGAGCAAGTAAGGGCAGAGTATCCATCCCACTGCGGTAATAATTAAAGAGAGAAGCAGGGTCAGCCCGGCCGCCGTATGCACCGTTTCTTTGATCCTGTCTTTCTTCCCGGCGCCATAGAACTGGGCTGTCAGGACGCCGACACCCATTCCCATTCCATTGAAAAACCCGATAATGCAGTTGACGATCAACGTGGTAGATCCGATGGCCGCCGCCGCGGACTTCCCCAGAAAATTGCCTACAAAAATAAGATCCACAGTATTATATAACTGTTGGATCAAACTGCTTCCCAGCAAAGGCAGGGCAAATAAAAACAAACCTTTTGCAACCGCCCCTTCGGTCAGACTGCTCTTTCTTTCCGCCATATCTTTTATACTCCTGTTTTTCTACCGAATAATCTACCGACCCAACAGGAAATTTTTCTTATAATTAATTTATTTTCCTATGAGTCAACTATGTCTGTCAGGACACTGTAACTGTCTCGTCAGTCCACCCGTCATGCCCTCGTAAACGCGCGTAATTCCTTATATTTACTGAATTTTTCATATTTTTCCTTCAATCCTTTTCCAAAATTTCAAGTCTGAAAAACCCAAATTCATTGCATTTGCGCCAACATTATTGTATAATAAAATTATATTTTAGGCAACTTATTTTTGCATATTGTGAAACTTATACCGTTTTACAGTTTGAACACTTTTAGCAGGAGGTGCCCCATGGAAAAAGCTTATCTTTCAAGAATTGAATCTTTAAGAAAACAGTATCTTGACACACGGGTAGACATGGATGTCTACAACGCAAAATACCTCACCGAGGGTTTTAAGGAGAGTGAGGGTGAACCCTGGATCATTCAGAAGGCGATCGGGTTCCGGCATCAGTGCCTGAAAAAGAACATATTCATTCAGGACAATGAACTGCTGGTAGGCGGCGCCGCATTCAAGCCGCGTGCCGGTATCCTCTGTGCAGACAGCTCCTGTTCCATCCTGGACCGGGAGCTTGATACCATCAGCACCCGGAAATTCGATCCGTTCTTCTTAAGCGAAGATGGAAAAAAAGTCTTCACAGAAGAGGTTTCCGAGTATTGGAAAAACAAGTGTCTCCTGGACCGCTGGCACAAGCTCGCTCCTGAGGATATGTGTACCCTGCGGGATAACGGCATGATCTATATTGACCGAAAGGCGGTTCGCGGCTACGGTGAGACGACCCCCGACTGGCCTATGATACTCGCCAAGGGCGTGGGCGGTATCAGAAAAGAGGCGGAGGAAGCCCTGTCACGGCTGGATGACTCCCGTGCGGGGGACCTGGAGAAGATATTCTTCTACAAGTCGGAAATCATTGCGGCTGACGCGGTCATCGCACTGGCAAACCGCCACGCGGACCTGGCAGAACAGATGGCTGCAGAGTGCAAGGATGAGAAGCGTAAGGCTGAACTCCTGAAGATCGCCGAAGTAAATCGCCGCGTACCGGAACATCCGGCCCGCACTCTGTACGAGGCGCTTCAGTCGATGCTGTCCTACGAGTATGCCATCTATATGGAACAGAATGCTTCTTCCTACAATCTGGGACGGATTGATCAGTATATGTGGCCTTACTATAAGGCAGATCTGGACGCAGGCCGGATCACACCCGATGAAGCCCAGGAGCTCCTGGACTGTATGTGGATCAAGATCGCTGAGCTGTCTCTGTTCCAGGACGAAGTGACTGCACAGTTTGCGGCTGGCTACTGTATCACCGTACAGGTATGCGTCGGCGGAATCGATCAGTATGGCAATGATGCCACCAATGACCTGTCCTACATGGCGATCCAGGCCACCCAGGATGTCCGTTTCAAGGAGCCGAATCTGTCCATTCGCTACAACATCGCCAAGAACCCTGATTCTTTGCTGAGAAAAGGATGTGAAGCGATCCGCGAGGGCCTGTCCATGCCTGCCATCTATCATGACGATGCCGGAATCCGGATGGTGCTGAACAAGGGTGTGCCGCTGTCCGAGGCATGGGATTGGAATCCCTGCGGCTGCGTGGAGACCAACCTGTGCGGCCGCATGAAACAATACACCGATATGGCGGATGTGAATATGGGCGGTATCGTTGAAATGGCGCTGAACAACGGTGTATCGCGCATCACCGGCAAACAGTGTTCTGTGCAGACCGGAGACCCCCGGAATTTTAAAACTTTCGAGGAATTTTATGACGCCGTCAAGACTCATATCCGTTACTTTGTGGATGTTGTCGTATCCGGCAATCAGCTCCTGGATTACCTGAGCATGAACTATCGCACCGTCCCCGTCCTGTCACTGGGATATCACGACTGCATGCGCCAGGGCATTGATTATTCCGGCGGCGGCGCAAAATACAACTGCGGCGGCGGCGTCATCACGGTGGGCCAGGCAGACATTATCAATTCCATTGCAGCCGTCAAATATCTGGTGTATGACGAGAAAAAACTCACCATGGATGAACTTCTGAAGGCCCTCGACGCCAATTTTGAGGGTTATGAAGATATCCATCAGATGTGCATGGATGCCCCCAAGTACGGAAATGACGACGAGCGTGCAGACTTCTGCGTAGGCGAACTCTTTACTTACGTGACCGATACTTTCGAGACATATAATACGAAATTCGGCAAGATGACGACCGGCATGCTCCCCGTATCCGGAAACACTCCGATCGGTGCATGGGTCGGAGCACTGCCTTCCGGTCATTACGCAGGCGCACCTCTGACGGACGGAATCGGAGCCACAGGAGGAACGGATGTGAACGGTCCTACGGCACTCCTGAAGTCTGTCAGCCATATTCCGCACGCCCGCTTCACACAGGGGACGCAGCTGAACATGAAGATCGAACCGGCGATCCTGCAGGGAGAATCCGGGCTGCGCAATATGATGAATATGTTAAAGACCCAGTGTACGCTGGATATCTATCATTCCCAGTTCAACGTCGTGGACAGGGAAACACTGATTGACGCTCAGGCGCATCCGGAAGAACATCGCGACCTTCTGATCCGTGTTGCAGGTTACACCGCGTTCTTTGTCGAGCTCGGCAAAGAGGTACAGGATGAAATCATCGGGCGTACCGAGATTTCTTCCTTTGGCGGCTGCGGTTGCAGATGATCATTCACCGTGGGTTCGAAGACGGAATAGCAGGAGTGAAATCTACAAATTTTCATATTAGAAAATTTTCCTATATATTTTAGGATTTTACTTGTAAAACCGAGATTTTATGATATAATATAAGAAAAATATTCCTTTTAGGAAACTTCAACAAGAAAACTATATGAATGGGAGGAAACACAAATGGACAATTTTACTTTCTACAGCCCGACCTGGTTCCAGTTCGGAAAAGATGCTGAGTCACTGACCGGAGCATGTGTAAAGAAGTTCGGAGGTACAAAAGCGCTTCTGCACTATGGCGGCGGTTCCGTCGTACGTTCCGGACTGCTGGACAGAGTAAAAAAATCTCTGGACGCAGAGGGAATCTCATATGTTGAGCTGGGCGGCGCGAAACCAAACCCTTTAAGCGGTAAAGTTTACGAGGGCATCGAGCTGGCACGTAAGGAAAAAGTGGATTTCGTAATCGGCATAGGCGGCGGCAGCGCAATCGACTCTTCCAAAGCCATCGCATTCGGTACTCTTTATGACGGCGATTTCTGGGATTTCTATGACGGAACACAGGGGCAGGTTCAGGAATCTCTGCCGATCGGTGTCGTCCTGACGCTGGCAGCGACCGGAAGCGAAGCTTCCACGGACGCTGTCATCACAAACGAAAACGGTATGTACAAGCGCTGTGCGGACGGCGATGTGCTTCGCCCGAAATTCGCCATCATGAACCCGGAACTGACCTGTACGCTTCCGCCGTATCAGACCGCCAGCGGTGCATTTGATATCTTCTCCCACTGTATGGAACGTTACTTCAGCCATACACCGGAGGTTGAGTTTACCGACCGGCTGCTCGAATCCTGTATGCTGACCGTACTGAAGGAAGCAAAACGGGCAATGCTGGACCCGGGCAATTACGATGCACGCGCTAACCTGATGTGGTGCGGTACGATTGCTCACAACAATGTGACCGGAGTTGGCCGTGCTCAGGACTGGGGAACCCATCATATGGAGAATGAGCTGTCCACCCACTATGGCTGCTCACACGGAGCCGGTCTTGCAATTCTGACTCCATCCTGGATGAAATACGCACTGAAGACACAGGGAACTGAGCGTTTCGTGATGTTCGCAACCCGTATCTTCGGCTGTCAGATGGATTATGAACATCCGGAAGCAACAGCGCTGGAAGGTATCGAGCGTCTGCAGGTGTTCATTAAGGATGTGCTGAAACTGCCTACCACGATCAGTGAGATCGGCGGTAAAATGGAAGATGTTCCGGAACTTGCAAGAAGTATGTTCCACGGCGCTCCAAACCACGGAAATTTCGTGAAGCTGACTCCGGAAATCACAGAAGAGATCTATCGCGCTGCAATGTGATTAGATGGAAGATAAGCAGAAAAATCTCGGCACCCGCCTCAAATTCTGGCGTCAGAGCAGGGGGTTAAAGCTAAAAGATCTGGCTGCCCGTACAGGTCTGTCCATCGGCTTCCTGAGCAAGATTGAAAACGGTACGGGCAACCCTTCCGTAGATAACATCCAGAAAATCTGTTATGTGCTGGAAGTGACACCGAACGATCTGCTGACGCCGAAAAGCAGCGAGGAGCTGCTAATCAATGTTTACAAAAACAGTTCCTACGTCCTCAAAAGCACAGAGAGGTGCCTGCTCTATGATTTTTCCGGAAGCGTGCGCCTGGAATCCATCTTTGAAGGGAATCCCAATTTCAAAGTGAATGCCATGACACTGACGGGAGGCGCACAGGAACAGTACAGCGCCATGTACAGTTATGATGAGCTGGGAATCGTGGCAAGCGGCTCCATGTCCGTGACTTTCGAGGATGAAACGGAATATCTTCTGAATCCGGGGGATGCACTCATGCTCCGCGCCAATCAGCATCATACGGTGGCCTGCGTTTCCGAAAAGGACTGTGTCAGCTACTGGGTGGAAATCGTCAATCACAATAACTGAAAAGATCAAAAAGGACGTCTGAAGCCGGTTCATTGCCGGCGGTCAGACGTCCTTTAAACATTATTCTTTATTCTTAAACTCCAGCCAGTAGCTGATACAGGTATCATCCGTAGCACTGGACAGCGAATGTGTGGTCTGCGCGCGAATCAGGATCATGTCACCCTCCTGAAGGATAATTTCTTCGCTGTCGTTCAGAATGGTCTGAAGCGTACCTTTTGCAACAATGCCGATTTCGTCATGACTGTGAGCGGAACGAAAGCAGTTGCTGGTGTCCCCCTCCAGCGTTAATACATTCAGCGAGAAATGAGGATCTCCCTCAAAAAGGCTTTCAAATCGAACAAGGCCGGAAAAATCATAGAGCAGACAACGGTCAGACTGGCGAACGACGTAGGAGGAGTCCTTGTTGATATTGTTGAGATATTCATCCTCCGTTTTGGTGATCATCAGATCATTGACGGTGATTCCCAGCGCATAACATATTTTCTGGACATTATTAATGGAAGGATTTCCAAAGCCGTTCTCGATCTTACTCAGAAAGCCAACAGAGAGTCCTGTTTCTTCCGATAGTTCTTTTAACGTCATTTTTTTTGATTTCCGGTAAGATTTCAAACGGATACCGCGGCTGATTGGATCTGGGTTCATTCACACTACCTTTCCTTATCTTCTCATTTTTCCATAATCTATTATAACATTTCAAGGTAATATGTCAATATAGAGTGCAGAAAGCAGCTGCGGGAGAATACCCACAGCTGCTTTCAGAATGTTCCATCCGGTCAGACTTTGCTCAGCATCAGATTGGTGCGGTCAGCCGGAGCGACAATCGGAACATCCGCGATCTCTTCTCTGTTGTAGGAAGAACCCGCCACTTCCAGATTGCAGGCATACAGCGCCAGCAGCGTATCATTTCCGTCATTCACCATGCCGTGCATACAATTCTTCGGTGCATAAAAAAGTGAGCCCGGAGTCACCTGGAAGATTTCACTTCCTCCATACATCGTCCCATGGCCGGAAAGTATGTAGAATATTTCAGGCTGCTCATGGAAATGCGGCGTATAACGGCAGTTCGGTTTGGTAATGCATCGTCCCCACCAAAACTCTTTACACCCTTTTCCCTCGTCAAACGTAGACGTGAAGAACTGGCTGCGGGACCCCTGCGCGGCTTCCACCATGATGTACGGATCTGCATCGCCGGCTGCCGCCCACCTGGAACCGCCGGCCCCGCTTGGATTCATCAGATCCGTGGGGCAGTTCGGCTGATAGTAAGCCCGCGCCACCTCTTCTGCGACCGGTTCAGACTGGATATTTTCGCCGATCTCATTGTCTGTTGCAAAGCAGTAAAGAAAACGGACGCCTCTGTTGCCGGATGCTTCATATGCATGCGGTACCCCGATCGAAAAATAATTGGAAGCCTCTGCCTCCAGCTGAAAGCGCTGGCGGCCCAGACGCGCCCAGACTTCGCCCTCCAGAATATAATTGCAGTGTGCGAGGTTGTGCCGGTGAAGCGGAATATCACGCCCGGCCTCCAGTTCTGCCACGCCGAAATAGAACTCTGTCTTCCCCGCCGTTCTTTCACAGAGGAGTTCTTTGATCCTGAGACCGTCACCAACCTCCTTCCACTCCACATCATCCACATGTGTTACAAATGCCTTTTTATCAAGGCCGCCCAATTTACCCATATGGCTTTACCATCCTTTCTGTCATTTAAAAAGCGATTCGCCGTTTCCTGTTCTTTCACACGGCATAAATTTTCTGTACAGCCCTTCTCCCCAGACAGCGCCGCCCACGATCAATGCCGCTCCGAGAATCTGCACCGGCGTCATCGTTTCTTTCAGTATGACTGCCGCTAAAACAGCTGCCGAAGCAGGCTCCAGATAGCCGCAGAGCGATACGGTCTGGGCGGGAAGTCTCCCGATGGTGGAAAAAAAGAGCAGATTACTGAGTGCCGTGCTGACGATCCCCACCCACAGGATTGGAATCCAGTCTCCCATCTGAATCTGAAAATGGAATCCCCCGCGGACAGCAAAAAATAACAGTACGGCAATGGGCGCCACAACCAGCTGAAGCGCCGCATTGTCTATTCCCTTCGTCTCCCGGGAAAGTTTGTTGAAGATCACCATCGCCGCATTCATCACCATCGCACAAAGCGCCAGAAGCAGCCCTCTCACGCTCAGCCCATGGCTCACCGCCTGCCCGCTGATCAGAAATACCCCCGTCACCGCAAGCGCCAGTGCCAGAAGTTTCCGAAGCGTCAGCCGCTCCCGAAAGATCAGAGGCGACAGCACCACTACGATGATCGGCGCACAGAAATTGATGATGGTCGCCACACTGACACCGATCAGGGTAAATGCCTCATACAGGAGAAGCCAGTTCACCGCCATGGAGGTTCCTGACAGCGTGATAAAGAACACGTCGCGTTTATTTCTGTATTCGCTGATCCTGTGCCCTGTTCCGAAAAACAGAACTGCCACGAAAACACCTCCGATGACAGAGCGAAGCAGGACGATCTCGTAACTGTTCAGGTCAATAAAGCTTGCCACTACCCCCTGAGTACTTCCCATGAGAATTCCGACGATATAAAAAGCCAGACTGTTTTTATGCTTCTTCATCAAACAGAAGTTCCTCCGGCACATATCTCATGAGTACCTCCTTCTGTTCCGCTGTGATCTCCGGCCGCTGATACTCTTCCAGACGCCTGGTCCACATTTCCTTCGTTACGTCCGTGATCATCTTCCTGCCGCTCTCTTCCCAGGTACCGTGGGATACGTGGTTGGCAATGCTGGTCATCAGATAGTCTTCCCGGTAACAGCACAGACTGTCTTCCATATTATCATCAGACAGCGTCAGGAACTGACCGCCCGGCCCCGCTTCCAAGAAACAGTCGTAGAGAAGCGTCTCCTCACTGACCTCAAACCCACGGTTGACACGCTGCGCCATCCTCAGGACCTCTTCGTCGTAAATAAATTTATCGAAGCTGACCGAACTGTCTGACTCCAGGCTTCCGCAGGAATGTACCATCAGGTCTGCACCGCTTTGAATAGTCGCATACATGGTGGCATAGGATTCGATCCCCGCCTGCATGTCTACCTGCTTGGCGTCACAGGAGGAACCGCCGGTGCGAACCGGAAGGTTATAGTAACTTCCCATGGCTTTTGCCGCCGAGAAGATCAATACCTGCTCTGCACTTCCTATGGAAGGCGTACCGTAACGCAGATCACATCCGTGGCTCTGAATGCCATACATGACAGGGGTGCCCGGACGGATCATCTGAGCAGCAACTACGCCGGACAGCGTCTCCACATTGTTGGACAGCAGAAGGGAAGCAATGGATCCCGGCACTGTCATGCCGCTCATACTGGAAGGCGTGATAAAGACAGCCTGTCCGGCTTCGGCGTATTCGATCAGAGCTTCACACATCGCTGTGGAAAAATGGCTCGGTGAAGCCACACTGATCAGGCTGTTCAGCACCGGTTTGTCGTGAATCCCATAGAACTCCTGTGTCATCGAGATGGCATTTCTCGCACTCTGCCTGCCATCCACCATACCGATGGCAGGCTTTGCATCCATCATCAGGACTGTTGCCATCGCCCAGTCGGATGCATACGCTTCCGGAACGAAAGAGAAATCCAGCATATTGGGATTGGAGACGTCGAGCACCTTACTGGATGCATTCAGTTTGGCAAAGTCTGTGTATCGTTTTCGGTCAATCTTATGGTAATAGCCGTCTTCCAGCAGATAGATCGGGCCATAGGAGGGCGCGCAGATCGTCCGGCCGCCTCCCACCGTCAGGCTGGAACTTCTTCCGTGCCATTCAAATGCAGACGGGCAAGTCTTCAGCGCCTTCTGAACATCTGCTTCCGTCATGTAGACGATCTGCCCGTCGGTCCGGAAACCGTGGCTTTGAAACAGTTCCACCAGCTCCTCACAGGCAAACACAACCCCGTTCTCCGCCAGCATTTTCATGGAATATTCGTGAATCAGATCCAGTTCCTCCAGGTCTGCAAAATCATATTTTAATCTCATATTACCTTCTCCAGCCTCCAATCATTGATTTTATTTGTAACAGTTCAGGACGGCGCATCTTTTTGCACCTGTTTTCCCGCCGTCCTGAACTGTTACTTTCATTTTATACCTTCACCGCAAAGGGAAGTGATGTCCGGTCGATCATGCGGAGCTTTTTTTCCGCCGCCTCCGAGGACATGGGTTCCAGTTCCTGTAAACCGTAAGGGCGGCCCAGGTACTCATAGGTGGAGCTTCCCAGCCGGTGATACGGGAGAAACTCCAGCTCCCGGCAGGAAGGAAGTTTCCTGCAGAATTCCACCGTGCATCGAATATTCTCTTCGGTATCACTGATTTCCGGAATCAGAGGGACACGGACACACATCGGCTTATCGGGAAATTCTTCCGAAGCCCGCCGGATATTCTCAAGGATGGTTTCATTTCCCACCCCTGTCCAATTCTTATGTATTTCACTGTCCATCACCTTGACATCCACATGGACGCTGTCCAGATACTCGAATACCGTGCGTACATTGTCATAAGATCCGAACATGTCGAGCTCCGCCGTGGTATCGATACACTCTTCTCTGCAATTTCGAAGGATTTCAGCCGCAAACTCCGCCTGCATTAGCACATCTCCCCCGCTCAGTGTCACGCCGCCTCCCGAAAAGAAGTAAAACAGAGTTTCCTTCCGGATCTCCTCCATGACTTCCTGTACCGTCATGCTCTTTCCATACACACCCGTGGCCTCCGTCAGGCAGACCCCGGCGCAGCGGAAACACTGGATGCACCTGCCCCTGTCCCTGACCACGGCGCGCCGGTCCTCAGATACGGATAAGGCGTGCTGCGGACAGTTTGTGATACAGCGGCCGCAATGGATACATTTCGCCTGCTTGTAGTACAGCTCGGGTTTCACACTCTGTGATTCCGGTGTCGAGCACCACTGACAGCGCAGGGGACAGCCTTTCAGGAATACGACTGTCCGCAGACCGCTGCCGTCATTGGGCGATATTTTTTCGATTCTTAATACCGTTCCCTGGTTCATCTTTCGCCTCTCAGATATGTGTCTGCGTGGTTCTGGAAATGATATCACCCTGTGTTTCCGGTCCCAACTCCGTGAAATAAGCGGTGTATCCCGCCACACGGATGAGCAGGTCACTGTGATCCTCCGGATGTTCCTGTGCGTCCAGCAGCACCTTCGGGTCTACCACATTGAACTGAACATGGAAGATGCCCATTGCACAGAGACTCTTCAGATATCCCATCAGCGACTGTACAGATTTTTCTCCGCGGGCAAATGCCGGATCCAGCTTCTGGTTCAGCAGCGTTCCCTGGTTAAAACGCACATGAGGAATATTCGAGCAGCTTTTCAGTACCGCACTCATGCCGTTGGTATCGGTCCCCTGGTTGGGGCTGATGCCGTCTCCCAATGGCACATACGCCCTTCTTCCGGAAGGCAGGGCACCCACTTCCATACCAAACGGGGTATTGCCGGAAACCGGAAGGATGCCGCCGTTGTAATGGCCGTAAGGATGTTCAAAGCTCTCGATGTAATCCGCAATATAGTTAAACATGTCTCTTGCCATCTTATTCGCCGCTTCATCGTCATTTCCGTATTTCGTTGCGCGCATACACATCGCCTGCACGTCCTCATATCCCTCGAAGTTCGCCGCAAGCGCCTTGCACAGCGTATCCATATCGAGGCGCTTCGTGTCGTATACCAGTTCCTTCACCGCTAAAATACTGTTGATCAGATCCGCGACGCCGATGGCATCCAGACCGTCGCCCATGCTGTACTTCGCTCCGCCGGTCGCATAGTCGTTGGCAGTCTCGATACACTCTTTAAAGGTAAGGGAAGCCACCGGGCATTCCATCTCACGAACGATCTGTGTGCACACAAGATTTCCTTCCACGACTGCCTTCAGGACAAAACGAATCTGCTCTTTCACTGCATCCAGGAACTTGTCAAAGGTCTCAAAAGCTCTGGGGTCCCCGGTACGGGCTCCGGCATAGCAGCCGTATTTGCGGCTCTTCCCGTCATTTAACGCAAATTCCACGATAGAACCCAGATTATAATCCGCATAGGAAGTATAACACCGCTGTTTGCCGGCGAGACTCGTCTCCACGCAGCCGCACGGATTCCAGTTATACGCTTCTTTTAAAGGAACCCCTTTGTTCATCATCATCATGGTCCCCACGGTATCGTTGTGGAACGCCGGGAATCCCGTTCCCATCTGCATCAGTTCAACCACCTTTTTCAGGAACCGGTCAGGATTCTGTGCCAGGTTGTATTTGACGGACAGGGACGGCTGATACATCTGCACATCCATGGTCGCCTGCAGTACCAGATACGACAGGTCGTTGACCGCATCCATTCCATTCTCATCCACACCGCCGACGCATAGGTTCTGGAACATGGGATATCCTGCGGAATAGCGGGCAGTCGTCGCATCCTGCAGCAGACACTGCTCTGAAAACTTCACCCAGAGACAGTCCAGCAGCTCCTGCGCCTCATCTTCGGTGATCCGTCCGGCTTCCAGGTCCGCCTTATAATACGGCCACATATACTGGTCAAAGCAGCCCGGATTGTAACTCGGTGCGTTATGCTCCATAAAAATACAGATGTGCAGGAAATACATGGACTGCAGCGCTTCTCGGAATGTACGCGCCGGCTTCTCCGGTACTCTGTCACAGACTTCTGCGATATCCAGAAGCTCCTGCTTTCTCTTTGCATCCGTCTCTGTCTCAGCCATCTCCCTTGCCTTTTCGGCATGGCGTTTCCCCAGCTGACGCAGCCCGTCCGCGACCAGGGAAAGGGCTTTTAAGTAAGTCATCTTCTCAAAATCACCCTTCACGGAGAGATCAAGCGTATCACGCACGTCCTGAATCCGCTTCTCAATGCCTTCCACACCCTCACGGATGATCAGGGAATAGTCTGCGGTCAGTTCTCCCCAGCCCCGCACACACTTGCGGTCAATGTAGAGTACGCCGCAGTTGCGCAGTGTCCGCACCACATCCGGCATCTGCTTCTCCCACTTTTCATTGATGGAGCGGCCCTGCCAGTAGGGTTTTACAACATCCAGAAACAGCCTGCGGTCTTCGTCTTTCAGATGGAACGGATCATACTGGCGTTCATTTAAGGTGTCGATCTCCCGGTCGATAAACGACCAGCAGTCGTCGGGACACACCAGTCCCCCGCGCTGCTTGCTTCCCGCATTTCCCACGATCAGCTCGTCGTCCCAGATGGGAATCGTCTTCTCCATACACTGTTTCCGGAAGGCATATGCTTTCTGTACCACATGTGCCTCTCCCTCCGATTCCTGAAATCCTCTGGTCAGAATGACTGCATTCTCCATATCAATTTCCGGATAGGTGTTAAGCACCCGCTCCTTTAAACGGCTGATTCGTCCCATATAACTCTTAGTGCTCTGATTCTGCATAAATTTTTACATCCTTTCTTTCAAGATTGTGATAAACCCAAAACGAAGATATGGATCTGAGCTCGTCAGAATATCCATACCTCCGTTTTTATCTCAGCGCCCGTCAGTCAACGGCAGTGACTACAAAAGAGACAAGTTTTGCCATGTCCTCCGGTTTACTGGTGCGGATTTCCATCTCCGGAATCTTTCCGCCTGAGAAAACATTTGCATAGACAACGAGCTGGGACAGCTTTGATTTCAGATTCAAGCAGTCTCCCTCCGACGTGACCAGCTCAACCGTGCCTTCACACGTCTGAAGTGTATTAAAAAACCCGTCAATATCTTTGATGTTGTAAAATTTCATAAAATAGATATCCTTTCATAAAACTAGATGCCCAGATAAGCTTTCTGAATATGGTCACTGGCCAGAAGTTCATCACTCTTGCCGGAGAGCACCACGCGTCCGTCCTCCAGTACGTAGGCACGGTCTGCCACCTGTAAGGTCGTATTGACATTCTGTTCCACCAGCAATATGGAAACCCCGCTCTCTGTCAGCTGTTTTAAAGTCTCAAGAACCTGCAGCACAATATTAGGAGCCAGTCCGAGGGAAGGCTCATCGATGAGCATCGCCTTGGGCCCTGACATCAGTCCCCTGGCAATCGCCAGCATCTTGCGCTCACCTCCGCTTAACGTCCCCGCGTTCTGCTTTAACCTCTCCTTCAGCCTCGGGAACATCTGCAGAACTCTTTCGTAGTTCTCCTGAATTTTTGCCTTGTCCTTGATGGCATAGGCCCCCATTCTCAAGTTCTGATACACCGTCATCCCCGAGAACAATGCGCCGTCATCCGTGATATAGCTCAGACCGGTCTTCATGATCTCCTGTACAGACGAGTTCGTAATGTCATGTCCGTCAAATATAACTTTTCCTTTTGTAGGTGTGATTATGTTGGAAATCGCCCGAAGGGTCGTTGTCTTTCCGGCTCCGTTCGGGCCGACCAGAGCGACAAATTCACCCTCTTTCACTTCCAGCGAAACATCCCACAGAATGCTCAGCTTTCCATAACCGGCATCTACATGTTCTAATTTAAGCAATCGTCTCACCTCATCCCGTTAGGTTTCTATCATCAGTGAACCTCAGTCTTCCCTAAATAGGCACTGATTACTTTTTCATCTGACAGAACTTCCTGCGGAACTCCCTCTGCAATCTTTGTTCCGAATTCGAGCACAGCAACCCTGTCACAAATTCCCGTAATAAAACGCATCAAATGTTCGATACATATGATCGTCACACCGCTGTCCCGGATTTTACGAACCAGCTCGATAAAGTCCGGCAGCTCGGCGGGCGTCAATCCCGCCGCCACCTCGTCCAGCAGCAGGAGCTTGCAGTCTGTCGCCAGGGACCGCGCCAGCTCCAGCCGTTTCAGCTGAATCGTATTTAAGTTCTCAACCACCGTATCTTCCGGAAGAGGGAACTGCGCGAACTCCAGTAATTCCCGCGCCTTCTCCCTTGCATTCTTCGGCTTCCTGGCGCCAAACACACAGCCGACCATCACATTCTCCAGCGCCGTCATCTTCGGGAATCCACGCACATTCTGGAATGTACGGGAGATGCCGAGGTGACACAGCTTTTCCTGCGCAGACCCGGTGATCTCTTTTCCCTGAAACAAAACCTTACCGTTATCCGGAGCATAGAATCCTGCGATGCAGTTGAGAAATGTCGTCTTTCCGGCACCGTTTGGCCCGATGATACCGACAACTTCTCCTTCTTCCACCTGGAGTGAAACGTTGTTAACTGCAACCAATCCTCCAAAACGTTTTTCAACGTCAATTGTCTCTAGTAGCATAATAACCTCCTGCGTCTTACTGCATGATTATTTGGCATAGTCCGGTACAAACACATCCGCTTCCTTGTCAGCGCTCGGCCAGACTACAACTTCCTTGTCACCATCCAGCTGTATTACCTGGAAGTAGAAATGATCCTCATCCACGATCGGGTCGATTCCGTTTTCCTCATTGTATTCATAAGAACTGACAAGAACACTCTCGTCATATGTGATTCCGCCGGTCTGCAGAACTTCTTTGCCGAACTGATACATTGTCTCAGAATTCACCTTCTCATACTTCTTCTCGCATTCCTCGATACATTTGATCAGGAATTTCGCTCCGTCGTAGTTGATGCCGCCGGTTGTAGCTGCCGGAGTGTATCCGTACTTATCTTCGAATGCTTTTTGGAATTTCATCGCATTCTCATTGATCAGTTTGGAGCGGCACACCAGTGTACCGGTTGCAGCATCCCCAGCCAGCTCATACCAGTTAGACGCCTCTGTAAAACAATCTGAAGTCTGAAGGGCCGGCAGATTGGATTCTTTCGCCTGTTTAATGAAGGCTGCACCCGCTGCCGGATTGGTCAGCTGTACAAATGCAATATCTGCGCCCGACTCTTTCATCTTTGTGATGGAAGTGTAGAAATCCGTCACGTTGATCGCGGTATAATCTTCATACACCAACTCGCCGTTAAATTCCGGCATGGATGCTTTTACTGTCTCACCAAATACACGGCCAAAGTCGGTGTCATCAGCGAACACTGCATACTTCACTCTGGACGCATCCCACTGTCCCGCGTCGATCATCTCCTGCAGCAGAGAGAAATAGCCGATCGCCAGTGACTCAGATTTCGGCCAGATCTTGCTCAGCAGGTAGCCGTCTTCTTTTCCTTCTACCTTCTCATTGATAACGGAGGAGGAGGAGCTGGAGAAGTACCAGGGAACCTTATACTTGGAGACAACATCCACCATGGCTACTGCCACGGAGCTGTTCCAGCTGCTCAAGACCACTTCGTCGCCTCTCTTAACGATGCCTTCTTCCAGTGCCAGTGCTCCCTTATCGGCGTCTGAAGTGGCATCTACGAAATCAAGCTCTATCGTATAGCTGCCGACCTTATTTCCAACTTCCTCGAATGCCAGGGTAACGGTATCCTGGATCTCCTTTCCTGCCTTTGCCGACTCCCCGGTCAGCGGAATCGGAACGGCAATCTTCAGTACGTCATCATCTTTCCCCGCAGAAGCACCTCCGCCTCCGCCACAGCCGGTCAGCACTGTACCAAATGCACACATTGCAGCCGTAAATAATGCTATCGTTGCTTTTGTCCGTTTTCTCATACCTTTTTTCTCCTTTTCTTAATATAAGATTCCTTCATTATTATAAGATCCCTTTATTTCTTTTCATTTTTTCTGGCAAATCTTTTTCTGAAAAATGCTTTTACCGGTTTTTCGAATCCCGCGAGTCCGTTCGGCATGAAGATCATGATCAGGATCAGCACCAGACCATAGATGATGTACTTCAGCTCAACCAGTGAGTTCATCGACTCAAAGATCGGCATGGTGATAAATGCTGCAAGCAATGGTCCCCAGATGCTTCCCCGGCCTCCAAAGTATGCGATTACCAGGATCTGAATGGTCCCCTTTGTAGCCATCAGCGTCGGAGTCAGGATTCCGATATAATGAGCGTAGAATCCGCCGACAATACCTGCGATGAAGCAGGAAATACAGAAGTTGATCAGCCTGTACTTCAGGGGGCTGACACCGGTGGTACGGGCCGTCTGCATATCCTGTCCGAGAGCAGTGAATGCAAGCCCGAGATTTGATTTTACGATGACTCTCAATACGATATACGTGATCACACAGATCGTAAATATCACATAGAAATACGGTGTGGCCCACGGCGTATCAAACAGTGGTTTTACCTGAAGTCCAAGCGCTCCGCGCGTCAGGCCTGTCATTGCATTTGCGGCATTCATCAGAATCAGCCCGACAAACCATGCGAGCAGTGCCGCAAACATTCCGTCCATACGCAGCGTCAGCAGACCGATCAGCAGACCAGCGAACGTGGCGATCAGCCCGGCACAGATCATTCCGATCCAGGGCGACACGCCAAGCCGCTCAAAAAGAAGTGCTGATGTATACCCGCCGAGTCCCATCAGGGCTGCGTAGCCCCAGTTGGCTACTCCGATATAACCTGCTGACAGGTCAAACCCCATCGCCAGTGTTCCATACATCACACACATCAACAGAAGCCGGATGTTATATTCATTCCCTGCAAACATAGGAGACAGAGCCAGAACAATGAATGCCAGCAGGCTGACAGGGCTTAATCCTACTTTGCCCAGTATCGCAGAAAATTTAGATGTCTTATTCTCTTTCATGGCAAATCCCTCAATCCCCTCTCTTATACTTTCACTCTCTTACCAAACAGTCCGGTCGGCTTAATCAGCAGAATCACTACGATAACAGAAAGTGATACGGCATCTGCCCAAGCGGCACCCACATAATACGTTGCAAACACTTCAATAAACGATACGATGAATGCACCCACAATCGTCGCCTCCAGATTGCCAAGCCCTACCAGTATGACTACAAACCACGCGGAATACAGTGGTTTCAATCCCATCGTAGGATATGCCGGCGTGATGGAGATCAGCGCTGCTCCCGCAATCGCCGCCAGCATGCTGCTGAGCGCGAATGTCAGTGTATGGATCGAATTGATCTGAACGCCCATCAGCATGGCGCCCTCCTCGTTCTCCGAAACGGCCGTGATCGCATTTCCCGTCCTGGTCTTTTTCAAAAATGCCCAGAAGATAATAACCACTGCGATTGCAATCACAAACGAAATCACGCGGTCTGTCGGAATGTTGATTCCGGCTATGTTAAGGGAACCCTGCCAGATCTTTTCAACTCCCCAGAATTCCGCGGTGAAGATCATCTGTGCAACATTCTGTATCACGAAACTGATGCCTGCTGTTACGAGAAACGTGTTCAGACTCCAATCGGATTTCGAACGCTTTCTCAGCGGGTTGAACGTCAGACGCTCAATAATCGCACCAAACACAAACCCCATCACTGCCGCAAGGGCGATGACAACAACACCTGGAAGTTTCAGCATGGAAAGCCCGATATACGAGCAATACGCACCAATCAAATAGAACTCTCCATGAGCAAAGTTCGGTATCTTCATGACGCCATAAACCAGCGACAATCCCATGGCAATCAGGATATACATGCCTCCCTTCAGAAAGGCGCTGATAAATAATTCAATCATCTTTATCCTCCTACTCTTTCTTATAAGGTAACAAATTTACAACTGCAGATCTCTCTCTTGTATTTTTTTTAATACAATATTTTTTTGTAAAACAGTAGGCATATTCCAATCATTCCATTTGAAATATGCCTACTGTTCCTAAACGGCCTTCCCAAATTGAAAGTCACATATATTTAACCACGAGAGAGAAACTTACGCCTCATATCACTGTTTCGGAGTAAACTCTCCGTCATACAGATATTTCTGCAGCTGCTCATCTGTCATATGATCAATATCCAGATAATCCAGAGTATATTTGCTTCCTGCAATCAGGTCGCGTTTGATCATCACATTTGCCAGATAGATCATGCAGTCAACCGTCGGTGTCGGAACATTGTACTTCCTGCCCAGCTGCTGAATCAGATAGCATCCTACCGGAACGTCTTCTGTGATGTAACGGTTCTCCAGATCAAAAGGACCATCACCGTAGAAGTTCTCATATTTCTCCTCAAACGGTACTGCAAAGTCCGGTCCCATGTACTCTTTGCCGTACATGGTGGTACGAGAAAAGAAGTCTTCATAGTTAACGGTACAAATGTCTACTTTCATGGCTTTAGCCAGTGCCTTTTCTTCCTCCCAGAAGACTGCCTGTACTTCTGCGATAGCAGGACACAGGGCAAATCCATACAGAGAGTAGTTCTTCTTATCCTGTCCCAATACCGTATCAAAGTTCTGCATGACCGCAGCGCCGAGAACAGTTCCCGGTACATGGATCACCGGATTGACGTTGGACAGGTTAATGTCTACCACGGTAGTGCCTTTTACGAAGCCGTCGCCGGTGCGGATGGCATCCAGCGCCGGTATGTACTGTGCGGACTCGATAAACGCATCGGTATCCGAGTGAGGCAGGGCCGCACCGCGGATGGTGGTGATACGGTCCTCGATCTTACATTCGTTCGTCACAACACCGCCGCGTCTGACGATGCGGACGCCGTAAGGAGCCGTATACCAGGCACCCACGATCACTTTTTTCGTACAGTTCAGTTCGCGCATGATCTTTCTGCACACGAAGGTACCGCAGTTATCCGGAAGGATATGGATCACCTGACCGTCTTCCAGAAGCGGCACAAGCTGACGGAAGACAGCCTCATGTGCCATTGCAACCGTGGCTACGATGATGATGCCGGCGCCTTTGACCGCTTCCGCCATGTCGGTGGTCACCATATCCACATGCCCTACACCGCGTCTCTCAAATCCGTAATAGCTGAACTGGTTACCCGTAAGTTTAATTCCCGTTCTCGTCAGGTTTTTCAGATTATGCTTAAAATTCTCCTGTTCCCAAAGTCTCACTGTGGATCCGGCCAGTGCACAATCCCCCGCCATCGTCTTTCCTACCGCACCACAGCCTAAGATAGCAATCGGCATGTCCTTTAAATAGCTCATATCTGCTGACACTTTCATTTCCTCCTTCTTGCCCGATTTTCATTGGGTCTTATTCATTGATTGTCATTCAATGTGTTGATTTAATTGTAACAGTAATCGCTCTTTGTGTAAATATAGTAAATACCATAATATTTTTGTCAGTATTTTGTGCAATTTGCCTCCAAGGGATTTTCCCGAAGGAAAATCCCTTGGTATTATTGCTGTGTCAGCCTCATGTAGGACTCATAACGCTCTCTCGCATCTGCCTCCGCCTTGGCATACAGTTCTTCCGCTTTCTCCGGGAATGCGATCTTCAGGGACGCATACCGGTTCTCTCCCATCAGGAAATCGCGGAAACTGCCCTTAGGCTCTTTGGAATCCATCTGGAAGGGATTCCTGCCCTCCTTCTTCAGATCCGGATTGTAACGGTACAAATGCCAGTATCCCGCATCAACGGCATTCTTCTCTTCTGTTATGCTCATGCCCATGGCAGCCTTCATATGGTGCTCGATGCACGGACAGTAGCAGATCACCAGGGATGGTCCGTCGTATGCTTCCGCCTCACGGATCGCTTTCAGCGTCTGTGCAGGATCTGAGCCCAGTGCCACCTGTGCCACATAGACATAGCCGTAGCTCATCGCCATCATGCCCAGATCCTTCTTCTTGGTCTCTTTTCCGCCTGCTGCAAACTTGGCAATGGCGCTGGCAGCCGTAGACTTGGAAGCCTGTCCGCCGGTGTTGGAATATACCTCCGTATCCAGTACCAGCAGGTTGATATCGCGTCCGCTTGCAAGCACATGATCCAGACCGCCGTAACCGATATCATAAGCCCAGCCGTCGCCGCCGAACGCCCATACGCTCTTCTTGGTGAGGAATTCCCTGTTGTCCCGGATAAAGGCAGCTTCTGCATTCTCCACGCCTTCGATCGCTTCCAGAAGAGCGTCGCTGACCTCTCGTGTCACCTCAGGATCCTTTCCTCTTTCAAGGTAAGCTGTACATGCCTCCTGCGCGATACCGCTCTCTTTCAGCTTCTCTACCTTGTCAACCAGCTGTTTTTTAATGGTATCCTGTCCCAGCAGATATCCATATGCATATTCCGCATTGTCTTCAAAGAGTGACATCGCCCAGCTGGGCCCGTATCCCCGCTTATCGGTGCAGTACGGTGATGCCGGAGTGGATCCACCGTACGCGGAAGAACATCCGGATGCATTTGTAATATACATTCTTTCACCGAACAGCTGCGTCACCAGCTTGATGTACGGCGTCTCGCCGCATCCGGCACAGGCGCCCGAGAATTCAAAGTATGGTTTTGCAAACTGTATATTTTTAACACTCTTATTGTTGATGGCATCTTTCTTGATTTCTACCTCATCCACACCATAGTTCCAGTTGGCAGCCTCTTTGATCTGACTCTCCAGAGGTTTCATCGACAGCGCCTTTTCTTTTGACGGACATACATTCACGCAGCTTCCGCATCCGGTACAGTCGTAAGGGGATACCTGCATACGGTATTCATATTTCTCAAGACCTTTTCCTTTGGTCTGTACCGTCTCAAATCCAGCCGGCGCCGCCGCCTTCTCTTCTTCGGTAACCAGAACCGGACGGATGGCGGCGTGAGGGCAGACCAGCGCACACTGGTTACACTGAATACATTTCGCGGCATCCCATTCGGGAACGTCCACCGCCGCACCCCGCTTCTCATATTTCGTCGTACCGGACGGCCAGGTTCCATCCTCCAGTCCGTACTTGGTCATCTGGCTGACTTTCAGAACGTCACCCTGCTGACGGTTCATCACATCGACAACTTCCGTGATGAATTCCGGAACATCGCGCTTATCCGGTGCATCTTCCGCTGCCGCCCAGCTGTCCGGAATCTGAATCTCTTTGAGTTCATTGATCCCGTAGTCAATGGCGTTGTTGTTCATATCTACAATCTCCTGGCCTTTTTTCTTAAAGTAGGACTTGTAGTTGGCGTTTTTCATCTCTTCCACTGCCTGTTCCAGAGGAATTACCTCTGCCAGTTTGAAGAAGGATGCCTGCAGAATGGTATTGGTCCGGTTTCTGAGACCAATCTCTCTGGCAATGCGGATGGCATCAATGGTATAAAGTCTGGCATGTTTTTCCGCCAGTGCACGTTTCATGGATGCAGGCAGGTGTCTCTCCAGTTCATCCTGATCCCAGCTGCAGTTCAGCAGGAAAATACCGCCTTCTTTCAGATTGGCAACCATATCGTACTTATTCACATAGGATGGATTGGAGCACTGTACAAAATCCGCCGCCTGGATCAGGTAAGGAGCCCGGATGGGATCTTTGCCGAATCTCAGATGAGACTGTGTCAGTCCCCCTGATTTCTTGGAGTCATATACAAAGTATGCCTGGCAGTACAGGTCCGTGGCATTACCGATGATCTTGATGGAGTTCTTATTGGCTCCGACGGTACCGTCTGAACCTAATCCCCAGAATTCCGCATTGGTTACGCCTTCCGGTGTCGTATTGATCTCCTCGCTCACAGGGAGTGAGGTATAGGTGACATCATCCACAATGCCGATGGTGAAGTTATCCTTCGGATGTTCTTCCTTCAGATTTTCAAACACACTTACCAGCTGTGCCGGTGTGGTGTCCTTGGAGCTCAGGCCATAGCGTCCGGCTACGATCTCCATGCCAGACGCCTTTCCCTTATAGGCAGCACAGATATCCTGGTACAGCGGCTCTCCCATGGCGCCCGGCTCTTTGGTGCGGTCCAGCACCGCCATCTTCTTCGCCGTCTCAGGAACTGCCTTCAGGAAATACTCTGCCGGGAAGGGGCGGTACAGATGTACGTTCAGCATTCCGACCTTCTCTCCCTTAGCCACCAGGTAATCGATGGTTTCCTTTGCGGTCTCTGCTGCTGATCCCATGAGTACGATCACCCGCTCTGCATCCGCTGCCCCGTAGTAGTTCACCAGATGATAGTCCCGGCCGGTCAACTTATTGATCTCTCCCATGTAATGTTCTACGGAATCAAGGATCTTGTCGTATTTTACATTTAAAGCCTCACGGCACTGGAAAAAAATATCCGGATTTACCGTGGTTCCTCTGGTGGCAGGATGCTCCGGATTCAAAGAGTTTGCACGGAACGCGCGTACTGCATCCATATCCAGCAGCGGTCTGAGGTCTTCATAATCAAGTGCATCGATCTTCTGAATCTCGTGTGACGTACGGAACCCATCGAAGAAATGCAGGATCGGCATTCTGCCGTGAATAGCCGCCAGATGTGCTACCGCCCCCAGGTCCATGACTTCCTGCGGAGAAGAGGATGCAAGCATGCCAAACCCTGTGCTCCTGACTCCCATGACGTCAGAGTGGTCACCGAATATAGAAAGTGCATGAGCCGAAAGAGTCCTGGCCGATACATGAAAGACTCCCGGAAGCATCTCACCCGCAATCTTATACATATTCGGAATCATCAGAAGCAGTCCCTGCGAAGCCGTATAAGTGGTCGTCAGAGCACCCGCCTGCAGCGCTCCGTGAACGGTACCCGCAGCGCCCCCTTCCGACTGCATTTCCACTACTTCTACCGGCTGACCAAACAAGTTCTTTTTGCCGTTTGCCGCCCACTCATCCACATGTTCCGCCATTGGGGATGAAGGGGTGATCGGGAAAATCCCAGCAACCTCCGTAAACGCATATGAGATATATGCAGCTGCTTCGTTTCCGTCCATGATTGCCTTCTTACTGGACATTTTTAATACCTCCTTAATTCTTTTGTCATTTCACATTCCATGCTATTTGCAATAATTGCATGCAATTACTATAGTTACATCCAATATATTGTTTTCCATGCAAAAAGTCAATGAACAATACAGAAGAAATTTACTCGTTTTTTTTGTGTAAATTGTTCTAAAAAATCATTTGCAAAATGCACTTTATTAGGGTATAATAACTATAATTGGATAAAAATAGCAGGTTTTTCCATATCAAAAAGAAATGAAAAAGGAGCATGATCCATGCGTTCTCAAAGTAGCATTGCTTATGAAACATTAAAAGAACAGATCTTTCATATGGAGTTACTGCCGGGCGAGAAAATATCCGAGCTACAGATCTCCTCACAGTTAAACATCAGCCGTACACCCGTTCACGACGCGATCAGACGTCTGGCATCAGAAGCGCTGGTCACCATTAAGTCCAACCGAAGCGCCGTCGTCGCGGAGTTTACGGACAAGGAAATCCGGGACATCGGTTCCATCCGCCTCGTACAGGACATCCTTTCCGCAGAACTGGCATCCTATTATGGCAGCGCAGCAAATTTCGAAGAACTGAAACGCCTGGCTGCCGCATGTGAACAAGCTGCCGAGCAGGGAAATATCTACGAGCGGATCCGTGCAGACGGCGATTTTCATCTGAAGATTGCCGAAATTTCCGGAAACACCATTCTATACCAACACCAGAAAGCGATTTATCAACAGATTCATCTGATACAGATTTCCAAATACACCAGCATCGAAGACAGTTTGCAGCAGATTCACCACCATCTGCCCATCATAGAAGCCATCTGCAACAGCGAGCTTTCCAAACTGCGGCAACTAGTTTGTATGCACATTCAAGACTTTTATCAGATCGACCCATACCTTTTAAAGTGCTACGGAACAGATGAATAATCAGAAATTCTTAGGATCGAGGGTCACATATGCAAAATAACAATCCAACCAGACTAACCAGACGCCAGCAGCAGGCACTGGAAACCAAAGACAGGATCTTCCAGGCCGCCATGGAGGTTATCAACGAAAAGGGCTTCGGCAATACCACAATCGAGGACATTACCTCCCGGGCCGGTGTGGCCAGCGGCAGTTTTTATACGTATTTCAAGTCGAAAGAAACCATCGTACTGGATACCATCCAGCGCTCGGATGCGATCTATGAATGGGCGTATCAGCAGACAGTGCAGGAAACCTTCTTACCTACGATCATGCATTTCATCCGCCTGTCCTATGCGGAATATGAAAAGCGCGGCAAGGGTATCATCAAAGCGATTATCTCCAACTATTTTTCTTTCCCCGAATATGATTTTTACCAGCAGAACCGTTCGCTGTTCCGCTGTCTCCTGCGCATCGTGGAGAAGGGGATCGACAGCGGAGAAGTCAGCGGCAGCCGAACTGCCACCGAGTGTGTGTCGCAGCTGCTCTCTGCCATGGCGGGAGTGGAAGTCATCTGGTGTTTCGACACCGGCGGACAGAGCCTGGCCGACTTGATGGTGGAGACGATCCGTACCATGGCGCTCGGCATGATGGTACAATAAAGCCGGCACCCGAATAATTGAGAAGGATGAAATAAGCAATATGACGAAAAGAAAACAGATGGCTTTAAAAACCAGGGAAAAGATCTATGAATCCGCCTTAAAGGTCATCAATGAAAAAGGATACAACAACGTCAATATCGAAGATATTACGACCGAGGCAAACGTGGCAAAAGGAAGTTTTTATACATATTTTGATTCAAAAGCAGACATTATTTTTTATAATATTAAAATGGCGGATGAACAGTACGAACGTATCTATCAGCAGGTGGAAAAGGAATGCTTTTCGGATATGCTGATGGACTTTATCCGCACAGCCTATACAAAACACGAGAACAACGGAAAGGGGATTATAAAGGCGATGATCTCCAATTTTTTTTCGTTTCCTGATTATAGTTTTATCAGCAAAGACCGTACACTCCTTCGTATACTGAAGAAAATCGTGGAGAAAGGCAAGCAGGAGAACCAGCTCCGCGATGACATACCCAGCGATCACTATGTAGAAGAGTTAATCGTGGCTCTTCTCGGAGCGGAGACACTGTGGTGCTTCGACGAAACCGGCAGGAGTCTGGTAGATATCGTTGACAATGCAGTACGGCTGACCATGAAAGGCATCTCAAAAACCTGAGCAGCGGGACAGGGCCCGGCAGATACGCAAATCTGCCGGGTCCTTATAGTTATCCGAATCTGATTTTATTCTCCCAGCCTTATAAGCATCTGCCCCGCCTTCACCTGTTCTCCTTCCGAAGCGTAGATTCGCTCTACCAGCCCGGAAGCTGCAGCCAGGATATTGCTTTCCATCTTCATAGCTTCAATCAGCGCCACGGGCTGCCCTTCGGTTACACTTTCCCCTTCTTTTACAAATACTTTCACGATATTTCCCGGGATATGGGCGCCAACCTCTTTCGGATTCTCCGGGTCTGCATACAGCACTGCATTATGCGCATGTTCCGCCACATCCAGATCCTTGATTCGGATACTGCGGCGATTTCCATTCACTTCAAAGACAGCCTCGCGATATCCCTCGTCATCCGCAGGTCTTACCTCGCACAGTTTCACCACCAGGAAACTGCCCTCACCCAGTTTTACCTCACAGGTCTCCCCCTCCTCCAGCCCATGAAAGAAGATATCCGAACCCATATAACGGAAATTGCCGTCCTGGCGCTGGCTTTTTACGTAATCCTCAAATACCTTCGGATAGAGCGCATAGCTGATCACTTCCCTGTCCGTGCCCTGAAGCCCCAGTTCCGACTTCAGATACTGCCGGATACCGTCAAGATCCTCGGGCGGCAGCAGCTCCCCAGGCCGAACCGTAATCGGCGTCTTCCCCTTCAGTACGATCTTTTGGAGCTCTTTTGGAAATCCTCCCTCAGGCTGCCCCATCATACCCTCAAAATATGATGTAATGGAATCCGGAAAATCCATACCGGCTCCTTTTTCACAGATATTTTCCGGCGTAAGATCATTCTGCACCATAAAGATAGCCAGGTCTCCCACTGCTTTAGAGGTTGGCGTCACCTTTACGATATCCCCCAGCATCTCATTGACCTGCTTATACATTTCCTTTACCTCTTCAAAACGGTGCCCCAGTCCAAAACTCTCCACCTGAGGCTTCAGATTAGAGTACTGTCCGCCGGGAATCTCGTATTTATATATCTCGGCGGTGGAGGTCACAAGTTCTGATTCAAATCCGGCATACACCGGCCTTACATCCTGCCAGTAATCTGAAATTTTCTGAAGTCCATCAATGTTCAGGCCTGTACTTCTCCGACTGTTTTCCAGGGCTGCTGCCACCGAATTCAAAGCCGGCTGGGAGGTCAGCCCGCTCATGGAATTGACCGCAGCGTCCGCGATGTCTACTCCCGCCTGAGCTGCCATCAGAACCGTGGCCACTCCGTTTCCGGAAGTATCATGGGTATGTAAATGAATCGGGATTCCAATCTCCTGTTTCAGAGCACCGATCAGTTTTGCAGCCGCCATGGGTTTTAACAGGCCCGACATATCCTTGATTCCCAGAATGTGGGTGCCGCGTTTTCCCAGTTCTTTTGCCATCCTCACATAATAAGACAGGTTGTATTTCGTCCTGGATTCATCCAGAATATCACCGGTATAACAGATGCAGGTCTCAGCCAGTTTCCCCTGATTCAGTGTCTCATCCAGAGCCACCTCCATGCCCGGAATCCAGTTGAGTGAGTCAAAGATGCGGAACAGATCAATGCCCGCTTCGGCCGACTGCCGCACAAAGTTCCGGATCACATTATCCGGATAGTTTTTATATCCCACGCCGTTAGCACCCCGGATCAGCATCTGAAACAGCAGGTTTGGGATCTTCCCGCGCAGTGTGTCCAGTCTTTCCCACGGAGATTCCCCAAGAAAACGAAAAGACGTATCAAAGGTAGCGCCGCCCCACATCTCCAGTGAGAAGAGATCTTTCCCATAGACGGAAACTGCCGGCGCTATTTTTTCCATGTCCACAGTCCGAACCCGGGTAGCCATCAGTGACTGCTGCGCATCGCGCATGGTGGTGTCCGTAATCAAAAGCCTCTTCTGATTCAGGATCCAGTCGCAGAACTTCCGATCCCCCAACTGCTCAAAAAGCTGCCTGGTCCCCTGAAGTCCTGCCAGTTCTTTATCCTGAAATCTCGGAAATACAGGTACATTGAAATACGGTTTTTTCCCCTTGCTCTCATTGACGTACTTATTTCCCAGAAATGCCAGTACTTTCTGCTCCCGGTCCTGGGTCTTCTTGATATCCAGCAGTTCCGGATTCCTGGCGATAAAACCCGTGTCACACGTCCCCGCCGCAAATGCCGGATGATTCAGCACATTCAGCAGAAACGGAATATTTGTCTCCACACCTTTAATCTGTGTCTCCTGTAACGCACGCATGGCTTTTCGCCTCACGTCCTCGAATTTTCTGCCATAGGCAATGACTTTCAGCAGCAGACTGTCATAGAAGGGGGTGATCTGGGCCCCCTGGAAGCTGTTTCCTCCATCAATTCGGATCCCGATTCCTCCGGGACTCCGGTAAGTCTCGATCACTCCAGTGTCGGGCATGAAATCATTGGCCGGATTCTCCGTGGTGATCCGGCACTGTATGGAATAGCCCAGACAGCCGATACTCTCCTGTCCTGATATTCCTATCTTGTCAGAATCCAGCGTATATCCCTGAGCGATAAACAGCTGTGCCTGAACAATGTCGATACCCGTTACCATCTCTGACACCGTATGTTCTACCTGGATTCTGGGGTTCATTTCAATGAAGTAATGATCTCCCTTCTGGTCCACCAGGAATTCCACCGTCCCCGCGCTCTGGTATGAGACTGCCCTGGCGATCTTCAGCGTATCCTCACATATCGCCTGCCGCTGCGCCTCCGTCAGACACAGAGAGGGCGTAAACTCAATCACCTTCTGATGCCGCCTCTGGATAGAACAGTCCCTCTCGTACAGATGCACAATATTGCCCTCTTTGTCCCCCAGAATCTGCACCTCAATGTGTTTGGGGTTTTCCAGATATTTTTCAATAAAAATATCATCAATGCCAAACGCCTTTTCCGCCTCACTGCGGGCGCTGCGGAACTGGGGCAGAAGCTCTTCCTCTGAATTTACGATCCGCATCCCCCTGCCGCCGCCTCCGGCGGCTGCTTTCAGCATCACAGGAAATCCACAGATTCTGGCTGCCTCGAGCGCCTCCTCCTCCGTATCGATCACCTTTTCAACGCCGGGAATCGTAGGTACCCCCACAGACTGCGCCACCAGCTTGGACTTCACTTTATCTCCCATTTTCTCCATCATGTCCGCTGTCGGTCCGATAAACTCAATCCCCGCATCAGCGCATGCCCTCGCAAAATCAGCATTTTCCGCCAGAAAACCGTACCCCGGGTGGATGGCATCCACACCCTTCGCTCTGGCCAGGGCAATGATCTCATCGATGCCCAGATAAGCCCCCACCGGAGTCTTCCCCTTGCCAACCCGGTATGCCTCATCCGCCTTGCTTCGAAATAAGGTATTCTTATCCTCTTCAGAATAGACAGCCACCGTCCGGATCCCCAGTTCATGACACGCCCGGAAGATACGGATGGCAATCTCCCCCCGGTTGGCAACCAGTACACGCTTGAATTTTTTAATCTCCTTCATTTTTGCTTCCCTCCCGACATCATTTTATTTCATTGATCACGTCTTTCTAACACCTCACATTATATTATAGCGCTATCTGCTCCCCAAATTTATCATATCGCCTTCTCCTTTTATCTGAAAATCAGGTTGATGTTTCACAGACAAAATAAAAGACCCGCTTTCGCGAGTCTTTTATTTTGTCTGTTTCTATTCTCCCTGAACTTCAGCAGGCAGCGGCCAGCCTGCCGCCAGCTCCCCCGCCCGTCTTACGGCGTCCGCGACGATAGCATCGGTTTTCGTAAAATATTCATCCAGTCCGTCCGCAGCAAGGCAGGTTACCTCATCGATCCCATACATCCCGCACACCGCCCGGAGATACCGCTCACCCATCTCACACGCTTTCATGGGACCGTCTGCAAAATCAGCACCCCTGCTCGTGATGAATAAAAGCCTGTCAGCCTTACATAGTCCTTCGCTTCCATGGTCTGTGTACCGAAATGTGATGCCTGCCACTGAGATGTTCTCTATATATGAGCGCAGCACAGCCGGAAAACTGAACTCCCACATCGGCGCTGCGATCACGATTGCATCCGCCTGTGCAAATTCATGCGCCAGATCAAACATCGGATGCGCGTACTCTTTCTTCCCGATGAGCTCATTTCTCTTCCCGAAGCTTTCTCTCGTCATATAAGGCGGGTTTATGTCCATGAGATTTTTCTCTGTGATAATCATCTGGGGATTGCGGGATTTTAATTCTTCCAAAAATGCCTGTGCAATTTTCAGTGTCCTGGACTGTCCCTCTCTCATACAGCTGTTGATAAATAATACATTCATATCCTTATCCCTTTCGTTGAAAAATCCACGGGTTCCCGCATGAGGAATCCATGGATTTCATGTGTGATCTGTCAGCGGATGATTGTCCCCGTTTTGCCGAGGTATCCTTCCCTTGCTTTATCGATGGAGGTGATGACTGCTCTTCTGCCTTCCTTTTTTCCTACGAACTCTGCCGATGCTTCTACTTTGGGAAGCATGGTGTTCGGTTCAAACTGACCCTGTCCCATATATTCTTTTGCTTCCGCAACAGAAATCTCGCCCAGAAGTTCTTCCTGCTCCGTGTTAAAACTGAGCGAAACCTTCTCCACACTCGTTAAAATCAGCAGTTCATCCGCGTCCAGAGCTTCCGCCATCTTTCCGCTCGCGTAATCCTTTTCGATCACCGCGCTTGCTCCCCGCAGCTGTGTCCCCTGCTGCAGTACCGGGATGCCGCCCCCGCCTGCTGCGATCACGATCTGACCCGCCGCCAGGAGGGCTTTGATCGAATCAATCTCTATAACCTCCTGCGGTCTTGGCGCTGCAACAATACGGCGGTATCCCTGCTCCTCCTTCACCACATAATTTCCTTTTTCTTCTTCCTCCTCGGCCTCCGCCTCCGTCATATAACGTCCTATGACTTTGACCGGCTTATGGAATGCATCGTCATACGGATCCACTGTCACCTGAGTCAGAACCGTGCAGACCGGCTTGTAGATTCCGCGGTTCAGCAGCTCTTCGCGTATGGAATTCTGAAGGTCATAACCGATGTATCCCTGGCTCATCGCCGAGCACACCGACATCGGTGCATGCGTGTAATTCGGATGCGACTTGCCAAATTCATTCATTGCCGTATGGATCATTCCTACCTGTGGTGCATTGCTGTGGGAAATCACGATATCAGCCCCGGCTTCCACCAGGTCGGCAATGACTTTTGCCGTTCTCCTTGTCGCTTCTTTCTGCTCCGGAAGCGTGGCGCCGAGAGCTCTGTGCCCGAGTGCCACCACAATCTTTTTCTTACCCATTTGAAAACCTCCCATCAATTATCATGTTGGGGTCAAAAGGTTTTTGCCCCCATGATACCCACGACCTTTTGACCCTGGTATCAAAATTATGCAAACAATGTTTTGCCTGCAAAGTATCCCAAAATCAAAATACCAAGTACGATCCGGTACCATCCGAATACTTTAAAATCATGTTTCCTGATATAACTCATCAGGAACTTAATACAGAAAATCGAAACCACAAATGCGACCAGCATCCCGACAAGCAGATAGATAATCTCCGGTCCAGTGAAACTGAAACCGAATTTCACCACTTTGAGCAGGCTCGCGCCGAACATCACCGGAACCGCAAGGAAGAACGTATACTCGGCAGCCAGTTTTCTGGAAGTTCCCAGCAGGATACCGCCGATGATCGTCGCTCCGGAACGCGACGTCCCCGGAACGATGGAGAGTACCTGGAACACACCGATCAGCAGCGCTGTCGTCCAGGTGATCTCGCTGATCCTGCGCATCTTAGGCCTGCGCCGTTTGTTATAATTCTCGATGATGATAAACAGGATACCATAAACGATCAACATGACAGCTACCACAACGTAATTATTCAGCTTTTCTTCGATAAAGTCGTTAAATGGAATCGCAATGATCATCGCGGGCAGGCAGGATACTGCGATCTTCAGCCACATAATGATCTTATTCATCGACACGTGGTTATCAGCAAACTGCTGAAGAGAACCGACCAGCCTGTTCTCACTGTAATTCTGCCAGAAACTCTCCGACACTTCCGCCGGTTTTCTGTGAAACGGCCACAGCTTGTTCCAGTAGATCAGCACAACCGCCAGGATCGCACCCAGCTGGATGACGACCAGAAACATCTGCAGGAATTCAGCGCTGACATTCAGTTTGATGAATTCGTCTACCAGTATCATATGGCCCGTACTGCTCACCGGCAGCCATTCCGTAATCCCTTCCACAATTCCCAGGAAGATAACTTTTAACAATTCTATAAAACTCACAACTACTCCAATCTGCATTTTTGCCTTTTATCAATTGTATGTGTATCCCGCTGCAACTAGTATCCTATTCAATGGTTGCAATATCGATCAGGGTCAGTCTGTTCTTATCCGTATTTTCCAGGCTTGTGACGAGCGCTGTCGCTGTATCCAGTGAAGTCAGGACATTCACCCCTGTTTCAATCGCATTCCTTCGGATGATAAACCCGTCTTTTGCCTTTTCGACTCCCTGAGTCGGCGTATCGATGACAAGATCAATCTTATGGCCGAGAATCAGATCCATCAGGTTCGGCGACGGCTGTTCAATTTTGTTGGTTCTGATCGCCTCCACACCATTTTCATTCAGGACTTTGGCGGTGCTTCTGGTCGCATAGATGCGATAGCCGATCTCCTGAAATCTTTTCGCGATATCGATCACATCTTCTTTATCCTCGTCTTTCACGGTGATGATCATGTTCTTATGCTTCGGAAGATTGATTCCCGCACCCAGGAACGCCTTGTACAGCGCCTCATTGAATGTCTTAGCGATTCCAAGGCACTCGCCCGTCGATTTCATTTCCGGCCCGAGACTGATATCCGCACCGCGGATCTTCTCGAATGAGAATACCGGCATTTTGATGGCAATATGCTCCGCCTCCGGCTGAAGTCCCGGTGCATAACCGAGATCCTTTAATTTATGTCCCAGGATCACCTTCGTGGCCAGCGGTACGATCGGGATGCCCGTCACCTTGCTGATATACGGTACCGTACGGCTGGAACGCGGATTCACTTCGATCACATACACTTCTTCCTCGCACACGATAAACTGAATATTGATCATGCCGACCACGTGGAGCGATCTTGCCAGCCTTCTCGTATACTCCTCGATCGTCTCCTTCGCCTTGTCACTGATGCTCTGTGCCGGATAAACTGAGATACTGTCACCGGAATGTATTCCTGCACGCTCAATATGCTCCATGATACCCGGGATCACAATGTCCTCGCCGTCACATACGGCGTCTACTTCTATTTCTTTTCCAACCAGATATTTATCGACAAGGATCGGATGCTCCTGAGCGATCCGGTTGATGATCCCGATAAACTCATCGATATCGTTGTCGCTGATCGCGATCTGCATTCCCTGTCCGCCGAGTACGTATGATGGTCTCACGAGCACCGGATAGCCGAGCTCATTCGCCGCCTTCTTCGCCTCTTCCGCTGTAAACACCGTATGTCCCTGCGGCCTCGGAATCCGGCATTCCTCCAGGATTTTGTCAAAGAGCTCCCTGTCCTCTGCCGCGTCTACATTTTCTGCGGAAGTTCCGAGGATCTTAACTCCCATTTTGATCAGTGCTTCTGTCAGCTTGATCGCTGTCTGCCCGCCGAACTGAACGACTGCTCCGTCCGGTTTCTCGATATCCACGATGTTCTCCACGTCTTCCGGTGTCAGCGGCTCAAAATACAGCTTGTCGGCGATGTCAAAGTCCGTACTCACGGTTTCCGGGTTGTTGTTGACGATGATCGTCTCGTATCCCTCTTTTGCAAATGCCCAGGTACAGTGTACGGAGCAGAAATCAAATTCAATACCCTGTCCGATTCGGATCGGCCCAGATCCCAATACGAGGACTTTCTTCTTTCCTTCCGTACAGACAGCCTCATTTTCACCGCCGTGCACCGAATAATAATACGGCGTAGCCGCCGCGAATTCAGCCGCACACGTGTCAACCATCTTAAAGACCGCCACAATATCATTTGCTTTTCGCATCGCCTTGATGTCATCCGCCGTTTTTCCCGTTAGTTTCGCAATTACATGATCCGGAAATTCCAGCCGCTTTGCCTCTGTCAGCAGGTCCGGCGTAAGCTTGTGCGTCTTCAGTTCCATCTCCATCTCAACCAGGATGGAAAGCTTATCGATAAACCAGCGGTCTATCTTCGTGATGTCATGGATGAGTTCCGGTTCCATCGAACGCCTGATGGCCTCCGCGATCCTCCAGATCCTCATATCATCCACGATCTCCAGTTCTTCCAGAAGCATATCGTCTGTGAGATCTGTGAAATCATAGGACATCAGGCTGTCCACGTGCTGTTCCAGCGACCTGATCGCTTTCATCAGGGCGCCCTCGAAGTTGCTGCAGATACTCATGACCTCGCCCGTCGCCTTCATCTGGGTCGTCAGTGTCCGCTTCGCGCTGATAAATTTGTCAAACGGCAGCCGCGGCATCTTCACGACACAGTAATCCAGCATCGGCTCAAAACTCGCATACGTCTTTCCGGTGATCGCATTGGGAATTTCATCCAGTGTATAACCCAGTGCGATTTTCGCAGCAACCTTCGCGATCGGATATCCCGTCGCCTTGGATGCCAGGGCAGAGGACCGGCTCACCCGCGGGTTCACCTCGATCACACAGTATTCAAAGCTTTCCGGATGCAGTGCATACTGAACATTGCATCCTCCGGTGATATTCAGCTCACTGATGATGTTCAGCGCCGAGGTACGGAGCATCTGATATTCCTTGTCCCCCAGCGTCTGTGACGGCGCCACAACGATACTGTCACCGGTGTGTACCCCCACAGGATCGATATTCTCCATGTTACAGACCGTAATGCAGTTTCCGCTTCCGTCACGCATCACTTCATACTCTATTTCCTTCCAGCCGGCGATACAGCGCTCCACCAGAACCTGCCCCACGCGTGACAGGCGAAGACCGTTCTGGAGGATTTCAACCAGTTCTTCTTCATTGCGGGCAATTCCGCCGCCGCTGCCTCCCAGCGTATATGCCGGGCGTAAAACGATCGGATAGCCGATGGTATTGGTGAATGCGATTCCATCCTCCACCGTCTCCACTACCTGTGAGGCTGCGATGGGTTCATTGATTTTTTCCATCGTCATTTTAAACTCCAGACGATCCTCTGCCTTTTTGATCGTCTGAGCCGTCGTGCCGATCAGCCGGACGCCGTTTTCCTCCAGAAATCCGTTTTCATCCAGCGCCATCGCCAGATTAAGTCCGGCCTGGCCTCCCAGTGTCGGAAGGATACTGTCCGGTTTTTCTTTCATGATCAGCTGTTCCACAACCTCCACAGTCAGTGGCTCGATATATACCTTATCGGCAATGTCCTTATCCGTCATGATGGTAGCGGGATTGGAATTCAGAAGCACCACCTCGATCCCTTCTTCTTTCAGGGAACGGCAGGCCTGTGTGCCCGCATAATCAAATTCCGCAGCCTGGCCGATAATGATCGGACCCGAGCCAAGTACTAATACTTTCTTGATATCTGGATTCTTCGGCATTACTTTGTACCTCCCATCATTTCCATAAACCGGTCAAACAGGTAACCGGAATCCTGCGGTCCCGGACAGGCTTCCGGGTGAAACTGAACCGTAAAGATATTCTTTCCGATATAAGAAAGCCCTTCGTTTGTACCGTCGTTGACGTTGATAAATGCCGGAACAGCAATAGCAGGATCCAGTCTGTCAGTGTCTACCACGTAGCCGTGATTCTGTGAAGAGATATAGACACGGCCCGTTTTCAAGTCTTTCACCGGATGATTTCCGCCCCGGTGTCCATATTTCATCTTATGGGTGTCCGCGCCCGCGGCAAGCGCCATCAGCTGATGTCCCAGACAGATCGCAAAGATGGGGACGTCAGAATGATATAATTTTTTTATCTCGGTAATAATGGATGTGCATTCTTTGGGGTCGCCAGGACCATTAGAGAGCATGATGCCGTCCGGATTTCCGGAAAGTATCTCCTCCGCTGTCGTAAGCGCCGGATAGACCGTCACCTGACAGCCTCGCTGATTCAGGGATTTTGCAATATTGTTTTTCGCACCGAGATCAAGAAGTGCGACCTTTTTACCTTTTCCCTTTAACACAGATTTTTCAGAACAGGTTACTTTTTCCACAACCCTGCCGGTTGTGTACTCTTTTAATTTAGGAATGATTTTTTCTATTTCGTAATTTTCGTTCGTCGTGATCATGCCGTTCATGGTCCCTTTTTCCCTCAGGATCTTGGTCAGGGCACGCGTATCAATTCCGGCGATTCCGGGAATATCAAACTTTTTCAGGAAATTCTGAATCGTGTCTTCGCTCCTGAAGTTGCTCGGCATTCTTGATAATTCTCTCACGATATATCCATCCGGCCAGGGACGCAGCGATTCGCTGTCTTCGTAGCAGATGCCATAATTCCCGATCAGCGGATAGGTCATACAGACAGCCTGGCCCGCATAGGATGGGTCTGTCAGCACCTCTAAATACCCGGTCATTGACGTATTAAATACAATCTCACTGATCACTTCTTTCCTGGAACCGATACTGGTTCCCGAAAATACATGTCCGTCTTCTAAAATCAGAAAAGCTTTCATCATTCCACCGTATTCCTTTCTTTAAAAAACACGGAAATCCGTGCATATGTGCAAAAAAAAAGAGTTTACGCGCTCTTTTATATCTAAAAGAGTTTACCATATTATATCACGCATTTCAACCTTTTTCATCAGGTTTGCACCGCATTATGGCACCGTTCCCCGCGTATTAACAGGAATTTTCTTGAAATTAGGGATTGACATTTGCTCCCAAACCAGATACAATATACCTTGCGAGTCGGGAAGACACGCATCATAAGAGTTATGCAGGAGTGGCGGAATTGGCAGACGCGCAGGCTTCAGGTGCCTGTGGCAGCAATGTCGTGTGGGTTCAAGTCCCATCTCCTGCATCTTTTTTATTTGATCCCCTGTGCACGTTCAGATACACAGGGATTTTTTTATTTCTCATTTGAGTGTTACTATTCACAGCCCCCCACATGCGCATTCGTCGCCTCTTTGAGGCTCCAGTCTCGCTCCTTACAGAGCTAAGACTGCTTATGTGGGTGGAGTTCCTGCTTCGCAGGCTTGATATGGATGTACAGTCATCCTCTTACATGCAAGCATGACGAGTCCGTCTATATATCCATATCAGCTGTGAATAGTAACTATTGTGTCAAAAAACTATAAAATAGGGATTGACATTTCTGCCCAAACCAGATACAATATATCTTGCGAGTCGGGAAGACACGCATCATAAAAGTTATGCAGGAGTGGCGGAATTGGCAGACGCGCAGGCTTCAGGTGCCTGTGGCAGCAATGTCGTGTGGGTTCAAGTCCCATCTCCTGCATCTTTTTTATTTTTATCAATTAACCGTATCAAATAAGACGCCCCGGAAGCACTTGATTTTAATCAACTGCCCCAAGGCATTTTTTATTTTATCCAATTTCGCCCGGACCATACATTGCCCGTCTGCTATTTCTTTTTCCTGATCTTCCCTGCACAGACCAGAAGTCCGCCCAAAAAGATAAACATATCCGAGAGATTAAACACAAGATTACTGAACTTTTGCCATTTCACATTAAAGCTGAAATAATCCGTCACATATCCCTTCTGCTTTCTGTCCGCAAGGTTGTTAAGTCCTCCTCCGATCAACAACGCATAGCCGACTTTCGTTATCCGGCTGCCCCCGTTTTTCAGCTCGCGGACAAACTGTATGATCAGTCCTCCGATCACCGCCGCCGTTCCGCACAATGCAGCCTTGGGCTGTTTCCCGAGAAATCCGAACGCAACTCCGGGATTGTGCAGTCTGCGAAGCAGGATCCTGTCTCCTGCAACTTCCCGGACGGTGTCCTCCTTCAGATTTGCCTCAGCCTTTTTTTTCACATACCAGTCGAGCAGAAAAACAAGAGCCGCAATTCCAACAAATACCATTGTTACATTCCTTTCTGTGCCTCTTTATTCCGTCTTCTCGCCGAATATCGTTTCTTCCTGCTCTGTTACCTCTTCCTCTGGACCTGATTCCGGTTCACCCTCAGCTTTTTCTTCTGAAGTTTCAGGCTCAGTGATATCGTCTTCGTATGGCTCCTCGTCGGCGATCTTAGAGCCGCATTTCATACAGTACGCAGCCCCTTCCATGACCTCCGCCTGACACACCGGACAGATCTTATATCCACGCTTTGCAGCCAGTTCCGCTTTTAGTTCCGCGATGCTCATCTGAATCTGAGAAATTTCCTCACAGATCAATGCGGCCTCATCGTCAACAGCTTCTCCCACCGCATATCTCTGAAATATCAGTTCTCCCAGATCCTTATATTCCTTTTCTGCAGAGCGCTCTGCAGAATGAATCTGTGCCTTCAGTCTCTGGCTTTCAATAAAAGCCTCCGTTTTCCTGCTGACGTTCTCAGCAGCACTGCTGATTGTTTTCCCCAAATCTTCAAGATTGATTTCCGGCATGGCAGTTTCTCCTTTCACTTTCTGATGTTTGTTTACTTTTACTGATGCTCCTCCAGCAGAGCCGTCTCCTGTCCTCGCAGCAGGATTTTGGGTCCGCCTGTGTGTTCGATATACTCCCGTGTAATGATGACTTCTCCGATATTATCATCCTTGGGGATTTCATACATGATATCCAGCATGTATTCCTCAATGATCGCCCGCAGCGCTCTGGCTCCCGTGTCTTTCAGCAGCGCCCTCTCCGCAATCGCATGCAGCGCACCATCATTAAATTCAAGTTTCACTTCGTCCATCGCCAACAGCTTTTTGTACTGTTTAAGGATGGCATTCTTAGGCTCTTTCAGGATTGATACAAGCATATCCTCTGTCAGTTCCTGCAGGGTAAAAACGATCGGAAGACGTCCCAGGAATTCCGGAACCATACCAAACTTTCTCAGGTCTTCCAGTGTTACCTTGGACAGAATATCAGGCTCTTTATCGTACTTATCCTTCAGGTCAGACCGAAATCCGATGGATGCCTGTTTGTTCAGGCGTTCTTTGATCACTTCCTCCAGGTCCGGAAATGCTCCGCCGCAGATAAACAGGATATTTCTGGTGTTGACTGTGGTGAGCGGGACCATCGCATTCTTGCTGTTCGCTCCCACCGGCACCTCAATGTCTGCTCCCTCCAGCAGCTTCAGCATACCCTGCTGTACAGCCTCACCGCTGACGTCTCTCTGATTGGTATTCTTCTTTTTCGCTATTTTGTCTATCTCATCCACGAAGATGATGCCGTGTTCGGCACGCTCCACGTCGTTATCCGCCGCCGCCAGCAGTTTGGATACCACACTCTCAATGTCATCCCCGATATAGCCTGCCTCTGTCAGCGAAGTAGCATCTGTGATCGCCAGCGGCACATCCAGCAGTTTTGCAAGGGTCTGAACCATATATGTTTTACCGCTTCCGGTCGGACCGATCATCAGCATATTGGATTTTTCTATCTCGACACCATCGTTGTAGTCTGAGAGAACTCTTTTATAATGATTATAAACCGCAACGGACATCACCTTCTTTGCCTGCTCCTGCCCAATCACATACTCATCGAGCTGAGCTTTGATCCTGTGGGGAGCCGGAATGTCTTTCATGGTAAATTTTTGTACGGGCTCCTCCTCTTTCTGCTTTTTCTTTTTCAGCCGCTGCTTCTCCGGCACCCGGTTCTGAATGGAGGAAAGATCTACCATGCTGATATTCGGCATGTTCTGCATCAGTTCGCTGTAATTCGTGGTGCCGTTGTTCATGGAATCAAAACTTTTCTGCATACAATCGGTACAGATATTAATATTGCTGGGGAGTTCTATCATCTTCCCCGCCTTACTCTCCGGCCGCCTGCACAGAAAGCAGACTTTCTCATATTCGTCTTTTTTGGGGCTGTCGCCCGAAGAATCATCCGTGTCTGCCTTTCCGGTATTCTTGTCGCTATTTTCTATGATTTCTTTATTATCATCTGTCACTCTTCTGAATCCTCACTTTCATGGTCTTATTATAGCTTAAATACTGCCGTCTCACAAGTTAAGTTTTTCTTAAACGGCACGAAAGAAATCCCGTCGAAAACATCCAGAAGATGTTTCCGGCGGGAATTTCCACACAGTATCATCCGCCCTACTGGAAATTCTGAGGCAGCGCCGGCTGTCCTGAAGACTGTGCGGCATCATCCGGCCGCTTATCCAGCGTTATGTTCAGCGTCACTTCCTTGTATTCACCGCTGTCAGCCCGCTGCACAACCACTTCCACCGTCTCGCCTGCTTCATAGTATTCCAGCGCACTCACCAGCTCATTGTAGGTGCTCACCGTTGATCCGTCAAATTTTGTAATGATATCACCTTTTAACATGCCTGCTTTCTCAGCCGCTGTTCCTGCTGTCACGTCGTAGACAAAAACTCCCGTCGGCATGTTATACATCTGAGAAGTCTCTGCCGATACATTTTTACAGCTGATACCCAGATAAGCAGATTTAGCTTCGTCCACCTTAGACCTGGTCTCACGGTTCATCAGCTCATCCAGGATCGGTTCCGCTGTGGACACGGGAATCGCATATCCCATTCCTTCCACCGCATTGGACGCAAATTTTACTGAATTGATTCCGATCAGTTCTCCGTTCATGTTCAGCAGTGCTCCCCCGCTGTTACCGGGGTTGATTGCCGCATCCGTCTGAATCAGATTTGCAGTTACGTTTTCTACAGTCACTTCGCGGTCCAGAGCACTCACATATCCAGAAGTCACAGACTGTCCGTATCCGAGTGCATTGCCGATGGCCACCACCTGTTCACCTACAGCCAGGTCATCAGAATTGCCGATCGTAGCCACCTTGATCTGTGACAGAGTGTCCTCAGAGAGTTTGCTGATATCCACCGCAACCACCGCAAGGTCATTGTTGGCATCCGTACCCTTGATCTGTGCTTCCACCGACGAATTGTCGATAAAGCTTACCGTGATCGTATTCGCGCCCGAGATAACATGATTATTGGTAGCGATCAGAAGTTCACTGTCATTCTGTCCTACAATGATTCCCGAACCGCTGCTTTCACTTTCATATGCCTGTGTTCCGCCAAAGAAATCCTGAACTTCCTGCACACTCTTATTGCTGATGGAGACCAGGGACGGCATGGAATTGCGCGCCACATCTGCTACCGTATTGCCTGCGGCATTGGTGTTCTGTGCTTCAGCTTTGACACTGTCGCCGGATGTGGTCGTCTCAGTAGATGGAATCGTCGGCTGAATCTGAACCTGTTCTTTGCCGCCTCCGAGCGAGGTGATTCCGAGTATCGTAAAACCTGCAATCAATCCGAATACAAGTGCCAGCGCAGCACACAGGCCAAACTTTTTCAGCGTCGGGTTTACCGGCTTCTTCACTTTCTTCGGAGGCTCTGTCTGCATATTCGAAAAGTGATAGGAGTCATACTGTGCCGAACGTTTCTCTCCTGCACCCTGCTGATCACCCCATGTACTTCGCGTCTGTCCCGTACTCTGGTCACTCCACGTATTGCGGGAGTCCCATTCCCGTTTGTCTTCTGTCCCTGACTGCTGCTGCAGTTTTGGATTTACCCAGCTGTAAGTCGTATTGCTCTGCTCTGCGGTCCCTGTATCCGCCGAATGATCCTGCGCCTGCATATTCCGATTATCACCTGAAATTGGAGCCTCTGATTCTGTATGATCATTTAACGGAACAGAATCAAATCCGTTGCCATCTTTATTCCATTCGTCACTCATCGTTCTTACCTCACTTTTTTTGACTTCCGTCGTCATCTTATAAACACAGTGTACTTTTAATTTGTGTTCAATCTGTGATAAAAGCTTTAACAAAGGGTGAAAGCGTATTATCCTTTTGTGTTCCGGCTCCAGTAATCTCTGTTCATCGTCAGCTTCATCACCATTCCCTTCGGAAGGCGCTCATACCTCCTGCCGAGCCGGAAACCCAGATATTTACACCCGCTCTGCCAGATGAGCTTCGGTATCAGGTACGGCCTTTTTCGAAGCAGATATCCGGCTGTCTGCTTCACCATACGGATTCCCTCCCCCTCAGACGGTACGTCCGCAAATATTTCCGGATGCTGCGCCTGTGATACTGCGAGGTCAAAATTGCGCCTCAGCTGCTGTATTCCGCTGTAGTTATGTGAATGCACCACCCGCGCATCCGCGGTATATGCAACTGCATACCCATGCCCGATCAGCCCTGCCGCAAAGATCATATCCTCGTTAAATATGGTATGCCGAACAAACCCTCCCAATTCCAGATATGTCTTTCTGTCATAGGCGGCGCACACATTGGAACAGAAATACGTCTTGATTCCGAGCGCCGGCAGATCCTCTTTCCGCTTGATACGGCTCTGTTCGGGATAATTGAATTCCCTCGTATAGCACTCGATTACGCCGCAGTCCCGCGCCGGAAGCTGCCTCGCATAGGCCGCCTTTACCGCCGTATCGTCAAAAGATTCCACCAGGCTGCCCACCAGGCTTCTGTCCTTCGGCATTGCATCCTGAGTCATGCAGATTACGATATCGGCGCTCGACTTTTGTATCGCCCGATGCCGGGTGCCTCCATGGTCGAACCCTGCTTTTTCAAGATGTTCCACAACAATCTTATCCGACAGCATCCCGATCTGTTCATCCCAGTCTTCTTCTCCCGTATTCATGATAAAAATGTGATCAACCGGGTATTCCTGTACCAGCAGTCTTTTTACAAGTTCCCTGAATTCTTTTCCAGGATGGTACGTCGGTATTATCACATCAACTGACTTCGGCATTTTTACCTCTCCTTATAAAAACGGCCGCTGCACAACATAAATCGCTCTACGCATGTGCAACAGCCGTCCTGTATTTAATATGAATCCGCCGGAAGCGCGCCATCCTCGGAACTGGACGGAATATCTTCCTCTCCGTATCCGCTGATATCAATGATATGGTCACTGTACTCTTTTACCGTCGCCGACGGTGCGTATGCATCCTCCGGATACAGGAACTCATGCAGCTTCACCACATTCGTCTCGAGTGTCACCGGCAGTACGCAGTCATACCCTTCATCTTTACCCATCGCATCACCGATTATATTTGAGATCGTCTCTCCCTCGAGATGGTCAAACGGGAACCCTACCTGATCCTCTATATCATAGCCGATCATTGCCATCCCCATCTTCAGGATCTCCTGTTTGGAAAGGCTGCTCGAGATCATCGGACATACCGTATCAACGATCTTGTTCAGCGTCGACCAGCTGGAATTCTTCGCCTTCTCCACCATCTTGTAAATTACCAGTCTCTGACGGGCCGCACGCCTGAAGTCATTGCCCGCCGTATAGCGGATTCTCGCATAAGACACAGACTGTACTCCGTTCAGGTGATGTACACCATCAACCTTATCGATCGGATCATAACCTTTCCCGGTCAGTTTTGAAGTTTCCTGGCAATAGTTGTTCATATGCTCCACTTCGTCCGCGGTCATCTCAATGTCCAGACCGCCGAGCAGATCGATGGCCTCCACAAGTGCAGTGAAATCCACCGTCACGTAACCGGTAAGATTCAGGTCCAGATTCTTATTCATCATCGTCATAAGCTGCTGCGGCCCGCCATTCGCATATGCCGCATTTGCCTTTTTATAGTTATCATCTCCAATATTCAGATACGTATCACGGTATACGGAGACCAGCTTCACTTTCTTAGTATCATTGTTGATGCTGGCGATGATCATGGTATCGCTGTTGCCCTGTTCCAGAGAACCGACACCGCTCGCGTCCAGCCCGACCAGTGCGATCGTCTGATAACCCTGGAGTACCTCATTGTCCACGACGCCTTCGTTGACCCCTACTTCACCCATATCAACGTCACCGCTCTGAATCTTATTCAGCTTGTTATTCACCTGTGCATAGACGAAGATGCCTCCCACCAGAATCAGCAGTATAAGAATCTCAAAGATAAACAATACTCTTCTTCTGCGTTTGCGTTTCATCATCTTGCTGTTTACTTTCTTTGCCATAATAAACCTCTTATAATTCTTTCTTTAGTATGCATTTTTATTGATAAACCCCTTAAACACGGTTAAAAATAAGATTTTTATATCAAGTCCAAGCGTCCAGTTTTCAATATAATACAAATCATACTCGATACGTTTCCGGATAGAAGTATCTCCCCTGTAACCATTTACCTGAGCCCAGCCTGTCAGTCCGGGTCTGACCTGATGTTTCACCATATAGCGCGGTATTTCTTCCCGGAACTTCTCCACAAAGAACGGGCGTTCCGGTCTTGGCCCTACCAGACTCATATCGCCTTTAAATATGTTAAACAGCTGCGGCAGTTCATCCAGGCTTGTCCTGCGCATGAATTTGCCGATTCCCGTAACCCGGGGATCGTTCTTGACCGTCCACGCCTTTTTTTCATCCGCCTCCGGCTGCACCTCCATGGAACGGAATTTATACATCTCAAACTCTTTGTTATGGAGCCCCACGCGCACCTGTTTGTAGATCAGCGGTCCTTTCGATGTCAGTTTGATCAGTATGGCACAAAGAAGCATTGCCGGGGAAAACACCACGATGGCAGCCATCGATCCAAAAATATCCGTGATCCTTTTCAGCGTAAACTGAAACGTGTTGCTGAGCGGAACGTAACGGATATTGACGACTGGAAGTCCCAGCAGATCTTCCGTATACGGTTTGGTCGGAATAATATTATTATAATCCGGGATAAATTTGGTGTGGACCCCCGATTTCTCACAGAGCGCCACGATCTCTTCCAGCCTGCTGTACTCATTCAGCCCCAACGTAATCGCAATCTCATCCAGCCTGTTCTGAGGCAGAATGATCATTAAATTATCTATTCTTCCCAATACTCTAATTCCCCTGTATTCTGTCCCGGCTTCCACGGAATCATCGAGAATCCCCCGCACGGTATACCCCCACTGCGGATTCGACAGAATACGGTCGATATATTCTTCTGCCGCCCTGCTGTATCCCACGAGCAGGATGTGCTTTTGATTCAGACCTTTCTTACGTATATCGCGCAGCACATGCCGGATGATGATCCTGACCAGCTCCTCCGCCACGATATTGATGAAGAAGAAGATAAAAAGTACAGTCCTGGAAAAATCATTCTCCTTCGTCACGTACAGAACCACGATCAGAATAAAGAGCCCGATCGTATTGGCTTTTACGATATTGGCCAGCTCCAGCCGCCTGCCCTGCACACGTTTCGGCGTATAAAGACTGAATGCCGAATACAGGATCAGATAGACCGGTACGATCAGCAGAAGCGTCCCCATATATCTCTGAAAGGAAAGGCGTCCGCCCTCGCTGTCAAAAAACGGAGTCTGGAACTTCAGAAACCAGGACAGCCAGTAGGAAACCATGATGACAATCGCATCGATCAGAATATGAAGACGGTTAAAGTATTTTTGGTTATCTTTTATCAATTTTGATCACCTTTTATACCCTTCCACGCTACTACTATACAATAAGTTGCAAATTTAGGCAATAAAATTTTTATTAACCTTTATGCAGCAGCCTTCTGATAATATTGATCCACAGCTGAAGCTGAATCCAGATATAGTTCCCCAGATGCCTCCAGGAGAACCTGACCTTTTTGCCCTGCCTTCGCCCGGCGGCAGCCAGTGAAAACCCGTTTTTGATTCCGGCCGCATACTCACGCCCGAATCCCCTGCGTGCAAAAAACAGCAGCTTAATGCCGAATCCGGCTGCCAGAAAAGGCAGATTCAGAAGGATCTGAAGAAACGGCATGTTTTTGTAGATCAGATAGATGTTGTTTCTGGAAGAGTAACGCACCTTAAACAGATTATATCTGGAACCGCTCGTTCCGCTGCCCGCATGGTACACACGTGCCCCCGGACAGAACCAGTTTTGATATCCCAGGATATTCGCGCGGTATGCGATATCCATATCCTCCAGATAAGCAAAATGTTCCTCGTCAAACAGTCCGGTCACATTCAGAAACTCCCTGCGGTAAATAACAGCCCCGCCGCAGGAGGCAAAGATCCGCCGCGGCCTGTCATATTTCTTCTCATCCTGACCTTTTCCTGCGGCGAACGCCCATCCGAGCGCATTGTAATAATTCCCCGCATCGTCGATCAGCTCCCGCTGATACATATTCAGCATCTTCGCCGCACAGGAAAACGCCCGTTTCCTGCGTTTGATATCGATGAACAGCTCTCTTACAAAATCCGGTTCCGCCTCGGTATCATTATTCAGCAGGATCACGTACGGCGAATCAGAAGCCAGAATCCCTTCGTTTACGGCACGGCAAAAGCCAAGGTTTTCCGGAAGCGCAACCAGTCTGACCTCCGGGAATCTCTCTTCCACCAGTTCACGGCTGCCATCTGTCGACCCGTTGTCGACCACGATCGTTTCGAACCCGGGATATGTCTGCCGTCTCAGACTTAAAAGACAGGCCTCGATAAACGAAATCCCGTTAAAATTCGGTATCACTACAGAGACTTCCTGCATGCCACCCTCCTGTATTTTTGCCCGGCCGCTCATGCCCGCAGTGAATAATTCCACTTGGACAGCGTCAGGTTTCTGTTATAGTAAGGATCCCCGTCCTTTAAAAGTCCGATCCAGCGGTTTCTCATAAACTCGATTTCCGTCTGGAAACGTCTTACTTTTTCCTCGCTGTCCTCGGCTCCCCGGGATTTCGACTCGTAATGGTAAAGCTCCGCCCACGGATCATAGACGATTAGATATCCGGCTTTGACGGTCCGAAGACACAGGTCCACGTCATTGAATGCTACCGTCAGCCTCTCCTCAAATCCTCCGAGCTGCTCAAACACACTTCTCTTCATCATCATACAGGCAGCCGTCACGGCGCTCACGTTGAGCTGTATCGAAGCCTTATGCATATAACCGGTACGGGAACGCGGCATATTCAAAAACGCATGACCCGCAATGCCGCCGATCCCAATGACTGTCCCGGCATGCTGAATGGTGTCATCCGGATAGTAAAGCTTCGCACCCGCGATGCCAACTTCTTCTCTCTGGCAGTTCCCGAGCAGTTCCTCCATCCAGCAGTCTGAGATCACCTCGACGTCATTGTTGAGGAACAGCAGGTAATCACCGGAAGAAGCCCTGACTGCAAAATTGTTGATCGCAGAATAATTAAATTCTCCCTGCCAGGCAACAATTTTTACATCCCGTTCCTGTTCCAGTTCACGATAATAGGAAAATGTCTCCTGCTCCACACTGTTATTCTCTGCAATTATGATTTCATAATTCGTATATGACGTTTTTTTTCTTACAGAATCCAGACATTTTTTCAATACGTCCGCATGATCTTTGTTTGGAATGATGACAGATACCAGCGGCTGTTCCTTTACCGCATACGTGACGCGGTAAAATCCGAAATCCTTCGTGTGCGTTACCGTGGCGTCTGCCCCGCAGCGTTTCAGGTTTCCCTCGATTGCACGCTTCCCCGCCTCAAATGCATACAGTTTGCTTGCGGGGTTGTCCGCCGTCGAGGCCCTGTGTGTTCTCCAGTGATAGAGCACCTTCGGCACGTGGCAGATCCTGCGCGCTGTCTCCGTGCACCGGAAAATAAAATCATAATCCTGCGCACCGTCATATTCTTTTCGAAATCCCCCTGCTTCTTCCACGATCGTCCTTCTCACCACAAAAAAATGCGTGATATAGTTATTGGAGCGCAGCAGGTCGATGCTGAAATCCGGTTTGAAGTGAGGCTGAAAATGTTCTGTCAGATCCGTCGTCACCTTGTCTTCATCCGTATACACCACATCCGTATCCTCAAACTCTGTGACCGCCTTCGCAACCTCATACAGTGCATCCGGTGCAAGCAGATCATCGTGGTCCAGCAGACCGACAAAGTCCCCCGACGCCATGGCAAATGCCGCATTCGTATTCTCGGCAATTCCGAGATTCTTCTCAAGACTGCATACCCGGATTCTCTTATCAAGTGCCTGATACTGCCGCAGCACCTGTCCCATTTCCTCTTCCCCGGGACTCCCGTTTGCGATGCACAGTTCCCAGTTATCATAGGACTGTTCCCTGACAGAATCGATCATCTGTTCCAGAAAGAGTTTCGGAGTCCGGTAAGCCGGCACCACAACACTGATCAGAGGTTTCTCTTTATTCCATCTGTCCTCTCTTTGTTTTTTCAGTTCCCCGGGATCGATCCTGTGCTTTTCGAACCAAGGACCGTACGGAACTTCATCCGGCTCCATCCGTTCTGAGAGACGCACCATGAACTCTTTCACGCCATAGTGCTTCAGGTATCGGATACCTTTTTGTATGTTATAAGGCCGTATTTTCTTTAAATAATTCACCCACTGGCCCATGCCGTGTACTCCTTTATCCGTTTACTTGAAAAAATTTCTGATTGCTTCCACGACCACTGCCGCTTCATCCATGGACAGGTTATAAAACATAGGCAGCCGCATCAGCCGTTCGCTTTCCCTCGTCGTATGGATATCCTCGCCGCAGAAGCGTCCATATTTCCGCCCTGCCGGAGAGGTGTGAAGCGGTACATAGTGGAACACGCTTAATATCCCCTGCTCTTTGAGGTTTTGAATCAATGCCCGGCGGACAGTCTCATCCTGAACCTTCAGATAATACATATGGGCATTGTGTTCGGCATAGTCGGGGACAAACGGCCGTTCAATATATCCTGCATCCTCCAGTTCTTTCAGGTTTGCATGGTAAAAGTCATAGATCGCGTGCCTTTTTTCATTAATGCTATCCGCGGCCTCCAGTTGTGCGTACAGATAGGCAGCATTCATATCGCTTGGCAGGTAAGAAGACCCGTAATCCACCCAGGTGTACTTGTCTATCTGTCCGCGGAAGAATTTGCTGCGGTTTGTCCCCTTCTCTCTCAGGATCTCCGCTTTCTCAAGATACGTTTCATCCTGAAACAGCAGGGCGCCGCCTTCTCCCATCGTATAATTTTTCGTCTCATGAAAGCTGTAGCAGCCGAAATCGCCGATCGTACCGAGGGCGCGCCCTTTATAGGCGGCATGAACTCCCTGCGCCGCATCCTCGATCACCTTCAGATGATACGTCCCGGCAATCTCCAGGATTTCATCCATTGCGCATGCCACACCGGCATAGTGTACCGGCACGATAGCCTTCGTCTTCTCCGTGACCGCATCTTCGATCTTATTTTCATCAAGATTCATGGTGTCCGGCCGGATATCAACGAACACGATCCTGGCTCCCCGGAGCACGAACGCATCGGCCGTCGATACGAACGTATAGGACGGCATGATCACCTCATCCCCCGGCTGGATGTCCGCCAGGTACGCTGCCATCTCCAGTGCGTGGGTGCACGAGGTGGTGAGCAGCACTTCTTTCGTATGATAATGTCTCTTCATCCAGTCTGAACATTCTCTGGTAAACGGTCCGTCCCCGCAGAGTTTTCCGTTTTCGATCGCTTTTTGCATATATTGTGTCTCGGTCCCCACATAAGGGGCCCTGTTAAATTCTATCATAAGTATCCTCCGGTTTGTTCCGACTAAATCGTATAAATAATGATTCCTGCTATAATGATCATGTTTCCGATCAGTTTCCCCTTCGTGATCTTTTCCTTCAGAATCAGCCAGGACATCAGCAGTACGAACACATAAGCAAAGGAGTCGATCACGGCTCCGTACTTCATGTCCACCCTTGTATAAGCATAGGTATTGAGCAGCAGTACGCCAAAAAACAGGCCGTAAGCCAGCATAACCCGCCAGTTCAGGTACTCATATATTGGATGCCGGTAAGTTTTCCCGGCACTTAATTTCAGCAGTATCTGCGAGAAAGCCGTAAAAAATGTTCCCGCAAACATCAGCAGCATATACATTCTATTCATATCTCTGCACCACCATCACTCCGATAAATACGATCAGCATACCGATTATGTTGTTCACCGTCAGGTTCTCTCTGAATATCAGAACTGCCCAGACCTGTGACCAGATCAGATACACGCTTTTATTCGCGTAAGCCGTCGACAGCGTAAACTTTTTTATCACTTTCTGCCAGGCTATGGCATAGATCCCACAGTCGGCGATCATTAAAAACAGAAACACATAGAGCCAGACGGAGGTAAGTCCTTCCTTATTATACTGGATAGAAGCCAGCTTCGAAAAAATCCCCGTCAAAGAAAACAGCAGAATATTCAGGTGCAGCTGTACGTAATCCTTTGTTTTTCCCATGATTTCTCCCGATTTTTCATTTCGTGAAACTAAAATATTGGGTCAAAAGGTATTTTTCATGATCTTTTGACCCCGGTATTAAACTAATTGATTATATCACGATTCCATCAAGGCTTCAACCAATATCCCAGATATCAGTTGAAATGAACTTTTTATAATGCTATGATAAAGAGGGTTACTTTTAAGTACCGCGAGTCACAAAAAAGAAACAAAGGAGACAGAACATGAGTTTATATTCTGTGGTTGTTCCCGTCTATAATTCAGAACATACCCTTGAAGAGTTATATACACGCCTGCGTGATGTGTTCGAACAGACACTCCGCGAGGACTTTGAACTTATCCTGGTTGATGACAGTTCCCGGGATAATTCGTACCAGATCATGAAGCAGCTGCGCAGCCGTGACCGGCGTGTCAGGATCATACAGATGGCCAGAAATTTCGGTCAGCATCCTGCCCTGCTGTGTGGTTTTTCCTATGCCAGAGGTGATTTCGTGATCACAATGGATGACGACCTGCAGCATCCTCCGGAAGAGCTTCCGAAGATGATCTCTGTGATGAATGAACGGGATGACGTGGATGTCATTCTCGCAAAATATGAAGGCCGCAAACATAACTTTATCCGGAGACTGGGCACGCGTTTCTCTGTCTGGGCGACTTCCAAGATGCTCGGGAAAGATCCGGATCTGGAGATCACAAGTTTCCGGCTGATGCGGAAGTTTATCGTAGACGCCATACTGACGACAAACACACACCTTCCGCAGATCGGCAATCTGCTGGTACAGACCTCCAACAGGATCATCAATGTGCCGGTACGCCACGACGCCCGTGCTTACGGGAAAAGTGGTTACCCTTTCAGGCGGCTGGTCAGGGATCTGATCTACGATATCACGAACCATACCGCATTTCCTCTTCTCGTCGTGCGGGATATCGGAATCCTGGGATTTGCAGTCAGCGTACTGCTTGCATTGTATTATCTGATACGCTATCTGATCTTTGGCGCTTCCGTGGAGGGCTGGACGTCTCTGATACTGATTATGCTCTGCGGATTCAGCCTGATACTGCTCTCCCTGGGCATTATCGGCATGTACCTGATGAATATTCTGAATGAATCTAAAAAAATGCCGCACTATACGGTGCGCCAGAAAGATACGGAGGAATAACATGATGGAAATAGGCGGATATTTCGAACTGGAACATCTGAACAGCCGGCCTTATTATTCCGGTCTCTGCGAATTAAACCTGGGCCGAACTGCCCTGGTTTATTTGCTGGAATCGCTGCAATGCAGGACTCTGCACGTGCCTTACCTTATCTGTGATTCGGTGACCAGCGCATGTGAGCGGGCAGGCTTTTCCCTGCACTACTATCATCTGGACAAAAACCTGGCCCCGGTGCTGGATTGTGAACTATCCGATGATGAATATCTCTACCTGATCAATTACTACGGCCAGCTGTCAGACGAACAGATCCTTGCATTTTCTCAGCGGTACGAACGGATCATCGTCGACAACACGCAGAGCTTCTTCCAGCGGCCGCTGAAAAACATTCCGACACTGTACTCCTGCCGGAAATATTTTGGCGTGAGTGACGGGGCATATCTTTCCTGCAGCCAGACACTGCCCCCTGTTCCTGTGACAGACCAGTCCCAGCACAGGATGGCGCACCTGCTCGGCCGTCTGGAGGATACCGCCTCCGATCATTACACTGAAATGCTGGCGGCAGCAGACAGTTTTCACAGCGAGCCCGTTAAAAATATGTCCCTCATCACCAGAAACATATTAAACGGAATTGATTATGACGCCGTGCGCCGCACGCGCAGCCGCAACTACCGGTATCTGAGTGAGCGCCTCGAACAGGATAACATCATGAATCATATCGTTCCGGACGGACCGTTTGCCTATCCGTTTTACACCAGAAACGGACCTGCCATCCGCAGAGAACTGGCTTCTTTGCATATCTATATTCCTGTCTACTGGAATAATGTCATTGCATCCATGCCGGAGGAATCAGTAGAATATGATCTTGCCGCCAACATTCTCCCGCTTCCCTGTGACCAGCGCTATGGAAACTGGGAGATGGAACACCTTGCAGATGCAGTCCTCACAGTGACGCAGCAGTTTGGAGAATAATCTATGAAAAAACGTTTAATGATTTTAGGTTCCCTGAATGAATTTACACAGCTGGTTAAACTGGCAAAGGAACGCGGTATCTGCACCGTTGTCTGCGACGGATACCCCGACAGTCCCGCAAAACAGATTGCGGATTTTGCCTACGATATCGATGTCCGCGAAACAGTGTCCCTGTCGCGCTATGCCCGCCAGCATGATGTAGACGCCATTATCACCTCGTTTTCCGACCTCCTGTTTGAATGCATGGTCAGGTCCTCCGATAAGGCCGGCCTGGATTGCTATCTCAAACCCGAACAGCTGCCGTTCTACCGAAATAAAATGAAGATGAAGCAGCTTCTGAATTCGCTCAGCATCGCAACACCGCGCCACGTATGCCTGAAACGCGGATTTTCCGATACGGAACTTTCAGAGCTTCGTTTTCCGGCCGTGACCAAACCGCTGGATATGTACGGCTCCCGCGGACTGTATGTGCTGAACTCCCCCGCAGAGGTACGCCGGTATTTTTCCCGCGCCTGCTCGACCTCGCGTGTGAAAGAAATTCTCGTTGAAGAATACAATACAGGGTATGAATTCAATCTGATGTCCTGGGTAATGGACGGCCAGGTTCATATTCTCAGTATCGCAGACCGCGAAAAGACCGGGACCGGAACGCGTGATGTTCCCATCAGTACCAGAAATGTCTATCCATCCCGCCTGATCGGTGATGTCTATGAACCTGCCAAAAATATTCTGGAAAAGTTCATCGCCGCCACTGGCCAGACTGAAGGGGCATTGTCTATGCAGTTCTTCTGGGCTCCCGGGCAGGCGGTCGAGGTCTGTGAGATTGCGGGACGCTTCCTGGGATATGAGCACGAGCTCATAGAATACAGCAGCGGCCTGTCCATCGAAAAACTGCTCCTTGATTCCATCTATGACAGAGATGCTCTCAGAAAAACTTTGAACGAACACTCTGCATTTATGGCAAAGCACAGCGCCGTCCTGTATTTTCACAGCAGGCCGGGGTATATCGGCAGCCAGCAGACCGCTCTTGAAATCACGGAATGGCCGGAAGTTGCGGAGAGCCAGCTGTTTTACAGGGAAGGGGAAGCAGTCGTTATGCACGGTCCGAATCCCTACTTTGCCCGCTATGACATTACCGGAAAGACGCGTCCATACATCGACAGCGTCACACAGCGGATCTATGATACGATGACCGTGAAAGATATTCGCGGAAAGGAACTTCTCTACCGAAACGAGATGCCCCGGTATCCGGAAAATCACTGAAATTCAAAAAATGCTGCCGGCTTCGATCATGAGAAGCCGGCGGCATTTTTTGTTATCTGCAGGACGGCAAGAAGACCGCTGCATAAGTATAGACCGCGCTGATGATAAAGAACATACAGGCGAGCAGGAAAAACCATCTGCCGGCCTTTTCTTTTTTTAATATCCCCGAGAACCATTGCTCATATCCGAGCGTCACGAAATACATGACAGGGATCACCGCAGGCATCACATACCTGCCCTGCGCCTGAAAATCACTTGTATAAGCATACCACACCAGCACGATGGGCGGAACAGCCATCGTCACAAGCATCGCCCACCGGAATACATTTTCAGGGTTCCATCGCTCCCGCCGGTAAATGACCTTCACCTGAGCACTCTCCATGCCTATCATGACTTTTCTGCACTCACATCTGTCCTTCCTGACAAAAAACAACCGCCGAATACCAGTCAGCACGCCTGCACCTCCGACACCGAACAGCAGAATATACAGCTTGCTCAGCAGGAACGGCATGAAGACCTTCATAAAACCGAACGTGCCGATGAAGCTCACCATAACCGTCATCAGCCAGTTGTGCTGCCAGTCCCCGGGCACAAACGCCATCATCCCCAGAATGGACATCCCCGTGGACTGTATCGTCTGACGGTTCGACGGCTTCAGCTCTTCCACCGCGTACATCTCGGCATACTGCGACGACGTCCGCATCCCCAGGATATCGCCGTCATAGATGATATAACTGCGTATGAACCACCAGCCCGCGATCGCCGCGACAAACGCCGTGATCAGCAGTCCCCTCGAAAGCAGAAACCGAACATCCCATTTCCGGTCTCTGCACAGCAGAACCGTGACGCAGAAAAACAGAATGCTCGCGAGGATCACTCCGTATGCGTTGTAGTATGACATGGCACACAGTCCGATTCCCGTACCGAGTCCTGCACACGTCCTGATTTCCCAGCCGCTTTCCAGCGCCCGCACCCACATCAGAATGATCAGGGCCGTCGAGAACAGCGCCAGTCCATCCGTGTTGACATAGGAAAACACGAACAGACAGCCCGGCAGAAACGTCACCGCTAGCGTGAAAAACCATCCGGCCGGCTTTTGAAACAGCCGCCGTGCGATCCGCCGCACCAGAAAGGCAAACCCGGTCCCCAGCATTACGTTCACCATGCGCGCGGCTATCAGCAGTGCCTGTTCACCCGAAGTGAAAAATGATGTGATTTTGACAAACCCCGCCGAAAAAATATACGAAAGAATCGGATTGAATCCATAGGAGATTCCCCACATCGCATCCCGAACTTCCGGGTCTCCGCCGTGAGGCAGCGTGCCGTGACGTGCAATAAAATCCACAATCTGATACCGCATCGCCTCATCCGGCGATGCATTAAACGGCTGGACAACTGCCCACAGAACAAGAAAAACGAAAACGGCAATCAAAAATACCAGCTCAATACGGAACTCTTTTTTTTCATCCTTCATTTGGCATCTCCCGGGAATCACAGGATCTCTTTCAGATAGCGGCCCAGCGCGTCCTGCCATGGCGGAAGTCTGTGAAAACCGTTGTCATCCAGCTTGTCTTTGTTCATACGGCTGTTGTAAGGGCGTTTCGCCTTTGCAGGATATTCTTCGCTCCCTACCGGAACTACATTCACATGCATACCCGCCTGGCGGAAAATCTCCGCTGCAAATTCATACCAGGTGCAAAGTCCTTCATTGGTCGCATGATAAAACCCGTATTTATCCGTCAGGATCATATCCACAAGCAGAACCGCCAGATCGTACGTATACGTCGGCGAACCTGTCTGATCATCCACAACGGTGAGCGTATCATGCGTCTCTCCGAGCTTCAGCATCGTCTTGATAAAGTTTTTGCCGTTTACGCCGAACACCCAGGCGATACGGACGATAAAAAATTTTTCTACGTGGTCTGTCACCGCCACCTCGCCCTCATACTTGGTCTGTCCATAGATGTTCAATGGGTGCCGTTCATCATCCGGTTCCCAGGGACGTGTTCCCTCGCCGTCAAAAACGTAATCCGTGCTGATGTACATCATCTTCAGGTCCAGTTTTTCACAGACTTTCGCTACATTTTCGGTTCCGTACGCGTTGACCCTGCGGCAGATATCCACATGATCCTCCGCTGCATCAACGGCGGTGTATGCGGCACAGTGGATGACTGCTTCCACACGCGCATCAGTGATGACACGCTCCACAGCTCCTGGGTCTGTGATGTCCATCTCCTCCACATCGACTCCTACGGCCTCATGACCGCGCTTTGTAAGCTCATTTACCACGTCATAGCCAAGCTGGCCTTTGACTCCAGTTACCAATATTCGCATCGTTATCTTATCCTCCTATATCCGTCTCAGTGAAAAATCCTGACTGTCAAGCGTCAGATTCGGGTTATAATACGGATCCCCCGTTTTGAAAATATCCGGCCATTTCTTTTCGAAAATCGCGATTTCCCGGTTAAACCGTGCCACTTTCTCCGGCGTGTCCTCCAGTCCCCTGGATTTGGACTCATAGTGGTAGAGTTCTGCATATGGATTGTAGACAATCAGTTTACCTGCCTTTCTTATCTTCATGCAGAAGTCAATGTCATTAAACGCCACCTGCAGCTCTTCACTCAGCCCCCCGACCTGTTCGAATATACTTCTCTTCACCATCATGCAGGCGGCCGTCACCGCACTGTAGTCCTGCGCACAGATGATCCTGTGGCAGTAACCCGTATATCCTCTTGGCTGCATCACGAAACAGTGACCTGCAATTCCGCCGAATCCGATCACGACGCCCGCATGCTGAATTGTATCGTCCTCAAAATACAGCCGGGCACCCACGGCGCCCACGTCATCACGCATACAATATCCGAGCAGCTCCTCCAGGCAGTCCGGGTTGATGATCTCCGTGTCGTTGTTCAGAAGCAGAAAATATTCGCCCTTTGCATGCTGCGCGCCGAAATTATTGATCAGGGAGTAGTTGAAAATGCCATCCCAGTAAATCACATGAGCTCTGGGGTTTTCGAGTTCCAGCTTTTTATAGTACTCAAACGTCTCCTCTTCCGTACTGTTATTTTCCACAATGATATATTCATAATTTTTGTATGTGGATTTCTCCTCGATCGACTGAATACACCGGTCCAGATCTTCCGTATGATCCTTGTTCGGAATGATAATGGATATCAGCGGATCATAATCCCGCAGAAATCTGGTACGGTACAGCCCCAGATACTCCCCTTTAGACACCTCCGCGCGGATTCCCAGCCGGTCGTAATGTGCCTGCACGGCACGCTGACCGGCGTCAAACGCATACAGCTTGCTCTCCGGATTCTCCGATGTGGAGTCCTCATGGCTGCGCCAGTGATAAAGGATCTTGGGAATGTGGCAGATCCTGTCGCTCGCCTCAATGCAGCGGAAGATAAAATCATAATCCTGCGCCCCGTCAAACTCGGGCCTGAGAACACCCGCTTTTTCGATCACGCTGCGCCTGGCAACAAACAGATGACAGATATAATTGACCGTGCACAGCAGATCCAGGTTAAAATCCGGTTTGAAGTGAGGCTGAAAGAACTTATGCCCGTCCATGGACATCTTGTCCTCATCCGAATAAAAAATTTCTGTTTCCGGCTGCTCGTTCAGCGCCTTCACGCACT